>NZ_JBQXXG010000015.1:0-102125 GCF_052644995.1 Quadrisphaera sp. KR29 | reverse complement strand
AACGGCGCGCTGTTCGTGGCCGACGAGGTGCAGAGCGGCGTCGGGCGCACCGGCGACTGGTTCGCGTGCGACCGGGAGGGCGTCGTGCCCGACCTCGTGGTCGTGGCCAAGGGCGTGGCCGGCGGCATGCCGCTGTCGGCCGTGACGGGTCGCGCGGAGCTGGTCGACGCGGTGCACACCGGCGGCCTGGGCGGCACCTACGGCGGCAACCCCGTCGCCTGCGCCGCCGCGCTCGCCGCGCTGGAGGCCGTCGAGCGCGACGGCCTGCTGCAGCGGGCGCGGGAGGTCGAGGAGCTGGTGACCAGCCGCCTGCGGGCGCTGGCCGCCCGCGACCCGCGCGTCGGCGACGTCCGCGGGCGCGGCGCGATGCTCGCCGTCGAGCTGGTCGCCGCCGACGGCAGGACCCCCGACGCGGCGCTGGCCGCGGCCGTGGCCGCAGCGGCCAAGGCGCAGGGCGTGATCGTGCTGACCTGCGGCACCGCCGGCAACGTGCTGCGCTTCCTGCCGCCGCTGACGATCGGCGACGAGCTGCTCCACGACGCCTTCGACGTGCTCGACGCGGCCTTCGCGGGTGCCCGGTGACCGCCCTGGAGGACCGCCCCGGCACGGCCGGCGGCGCACCCGCCACCGCTGCGGCCGGAGGGGCGGCCACGCTGGCCGACGCCCGTGCGCAGCTGGCGGCGGCGGTGAAGCTGCTGGGCTACGACCGCGGCACCTACGAGCTGCTCGCCGTGCCGCGCCGCGAGGTCACCGTGAGCATCCCGCTGCGCCGTGACGACGGCACCGTGGAGGTCCTCACCGGCCACCGGGTGCAGCACAACTACTCCCGAGGGCCGGGCAAGGGCGGGGTGCGCTTCAGCCCCTCCGTCGACCTCGACGAGGTGCGCGCCCTGGCGATGTGGATGACGTGGAAGTGCGCCCTGCTCGACGTGCCCTACGGCGGGGCCAAGGGCGGGGTGCGCATCGACCCGCGCCGGTACTCCGCCGCGGAGCTGGAGCGCGTCACCCGCCGCTTCACCTCCGAGATCTCCCCGCTCATCGGCCCGGCCCAGGACATCCCCGCCCCCGACGTCGGCACCGACGAGCAGACGATGGCCTGGATGATGGACACCTACTCCGTCGGCGCCGGGCACACGGTGCTGGGCGTGGTGACGGGCAAGCCGATCTCCCTGGGCGGGTCCCTGGGGCGCGCCTCGGCCACCTCCCGCGGCGTCGTCCACGTCGCCCTGGCCGCACTGCGCCACCTGGGGCTGGACCCAGCGCGCTCGACCGCGGCGGTGCAGGGCTTCGGCAAGGTGGGCCGCGGCACGGCGCGCTTCCTGGCCGAGGCCGGGGTGGCCGTGCGCGCGGTCAGCGACCAGTACGGGGCCGTGGAGGCCCTGGGCGGGTCGGGGCTGGACGTGGTGGCCCTGGAGGCGCACGTCGACGCCACCGGCTCGGTGACCGGCTTCCCGGGGGGCGTCCCGCTGGACGGCCCCGAGCTGCTGACCGCTGACGTCGACCTGCTCGTGCCCGCCGCCGTGGAGGGCGTGCTTCACGAGGGCAACGCCGGTGAGGTGCGTGCGCGCCTCGTGGTGGAGGGCGCCAACGGCCCGACCACGGCCGCCGCCGACGCGCTCCTCGCGCAGCGGGGCGTGCTCGTGGTGCCGGACATCCTGGCCAACGCCGGCGGCGTGATCGTGTCCTACTTCGAGTGGGTGCAGGCCAACCAGGCGTACTGGTGGTCGGAGGACGAGGTGGAGGCCCGCCTGGCCGACCGCATGACCTCGGCGTGGCAGCAGGTGCTCGCCCAGTCCCAGCGCCACGGCGTGGACCTGCGGGCCGCCGCCACCAGCCTGGCCGTGCAGCGCGTCGCGCAGGCCCACACCCAGCGGGGCCTCTACCCCTGAGGGCGGGCATACCCTGCTGGACGTGGCCCTGGTGCTCGTGGTGGACGACACGGCGCAGATCCGCATGCTCATCCGCCTCAACCTTGAGCTCGAGGGCCACGAGGTCGAGGAGGCCGCCGACGGCGACGAGTGCCTGGCGCGCCTGCGCGACCCCGCCGCCGCCCGCCCCGACGTCGTGACGATGGACGCGGTCATGGAGCCGCGCGACGGGTGGAGCGCCGTCGCGGAGATGCGCCGCGACCCCGCCCTGGCCGACGTGCCCGTGGTGATGGTCACCGCCAGCGTGCAGGCCCACCAGCGCGCCCGGGCCGTGCAGGTGGGCGTCGACGCGCTGGTGGCCAAGCCCTTCGAGCCCACCGCGCTGGTCGAGGTCGTCGAGGACCTCGCCGCCGCCGGCAGGCCCCCGCGGGGCGCCAGCGCCTCACCTTCGCGCCAGTAGCCTGGTGGGGTGACCCCCGAGGAGCTGTCGGCAGCCGTCCGCGCCTGCCTTCACGACGCCGTGAGCGCCGGTGAGCTGGCCCTGCCGGCGGGCGCGGTCCCGCAGGCCGTGAAGGTCGAGCGGCCCCGCAACCGCGACCACGGCGACTGGGCCACCTCGGTCGCGCTGCAGCTGGCCAAGCCGGCCGGGCTGCCGCCGCGCGAGGTCGCGGCGGTGCTGGCCGCCCGCCTGTCCGGGGTGGCGGGCGTCAAGAGCGTCGACGTCGCCGGGCCGGGCTTCCTCAACGTCGTCCTCGACGCCGCTGCGGCCGGTGAGCTGGCGCGCACCGTGGTCGAGGCCGGCGCCGCCTTCGGGCGCACCGACGGCCTGGCCGGGCGGAAGGTCAACCTCGAGTTCGTCTCCGCCAACCCCACCGGCCCCGTCCACCTGGGCGGCACCCGCTGGGCCGCCGTCGGGGACTCCCTGGCCCGCGTGCTGGCCGCCGTCGGCGCTGACGTGACCCGCGAGTACTACTTCAACGACCACGGCGCGCAGATCGACAGGTTCGCCCGGTCCCTGCTGGCCCGCGCCCACGGCCAGGAGGCGCCCGAGGACGGCTACGGCGGCGCGTACATCGAGGAGATCGCCACCACCGTCGTCAGCGGCGCGCTCGCCGCGGGGGAGGCGGACCCGCGCACCCTGCCCGAGGCGGAGGCCCTGGAGGCCTTCCGCAGCCGCGGCGTGGCGCTGATGTTCGACGAGGTCAAGGCGAGCCTGCACGACTTCCGCGTCGACTTCGACGTGTACTTCCACGAGGACTCCCTGCACACCTCCGGCGCGGTGGCCACCGCGGTGCAGCAGCTCAAGGACTCCGGGCGCCTCTTCGAGGCCGACGGCGCCTGGTGGCTGCGCTCCACCGAGTTCGGCGACGACAAGGACCGCGTGGTCATCAAGTCCGACGGCAGCCCCGCCTACGTCGCCGGTGACCTCGCCTACCTGCGCGACAAGCGCGCCCGCGGCTTCGACCTGTGCATCTACCTGCTCGGGGCCGACCACCACGGCTACGTGGCCCGCCTCAAGGCGGCCGCCGCGGCGTTCGGCGACGACCCGGACGTCGTCGAGGTGCTCATCGGCCAGATGGTCAACCTCGTGCGCGAGGGCGTGCCGGTCCGCATGAGCAAGCGCGCCGGCACCGTGGTGACCATGGAGGACCTCGTCGAGGCCGTCGGCGTCGACGCCGCGCGCTACGCCCTGGTGCGCTCCAGCGTCGACTCCCAGATCGACGTCGACCTCGACCTGCTGGTCAAGCGCACCAACGACAACCCCGTCTTCTACGTGCAGTACGCCCACGCGCGCACCGCGGGGGTGGGCCGCAACGCCCGCGAGCTCGGGGTGCGCACCGAGGACGGCTTCGACCCCTCCGTGCTCGACCACGCCACCGAGTCCACCCTGCTGGCCGCCCTCGGCGACTTCCCCCGCGTGGTGGCGCAGGCCGCCGAGCTGCGCGAACCCCACCGGGTGGCCCGCTACCTGGAGGCCCTCGCCGGCAGCTACCACAAGTGGTACGACGAGCGGCGCGTCACGCCGGTGGGCGAGGAGTCCGTCACCGACGTGCACCGCACCCGCCTGTGGCTCAACGACGCCACCCGCACGGTGCTGGCCAACGGCCTGGCCCTGCTGGGCGTCTCCGCCCCCGACCGCATGTGACCCTGGAGAGCACCCCGTGAGAGCGCACCCCGCAGGCCCGCAGCACGCAGCGGGCCTGGGCGGTCCGGGCTGGCTGAGCGAGCCCGACGACCCGAACGACCTCCTGCCCGCGCTGTGGCCGACCAGCGCCCGGCGCGGCGCTGACGGCGCGGTGAGCGTCGGCGGCGTGCCGGTCACCGAGCTGGCCGCCGAGCACGGCACCCCCGCCTACGTCGTGGACGAGGCCGACTTCCGCGCCCGGGCCACCGCCTTCCGCGACGCCTTCGCCGACGCCTTCGCCGACGCCTGCGGCGGGGCTGACGTGTACTACGCGGCCAAGGCCTTCACCTGCACCGCGGTGGCGCGCTGGCTCGCCGAGGACGGCCTGCGCTACGACGCCTGCACGGGTGGGGAGCTGGCGGTGGCGCTGCGCGGCGGCACCGACCCCGCGCACGTGCTGCTGCACGGCAACAACAAGTCCGACGCGGAGATCGCCCGGGCGGTGCGGGCGGGCGTCGGCAAGGTCGTCGTCGACGGCTTCCACGACATCGACAGGACCGCCGACGCCGCCCGTGAGGCCGGCGTGCGCCAGGGGGTGCTCATCCGCACCACGGTGGGCGTCGAGGCCCACACGCACGACTACATCGCCACCGCCCACGAGGACCAGAAGTTCGGCCTGTCGCTGGCCTCCGGCCAGGCCGCCGAGGCCGTCCGCCGGGTGCTCGCGCGCCCGGAGCTCGAGCTGCGCGGGCTGCACAGCCACATCGGCAGCCAGATCTTCGACGTCTCCGGCTTCGAGGTGGCCGCCCGGCGCCTCCTCGGCCTGCACGCGCAGGTGCTCGCCGAGCACGGCGTGGAGATGCCCGAGGTCGACCTCGGCGGCGGCTTCGGCATCGCCTACACCACGCAGGACGCCCCCCTGAGCCCCGCCGACCTCGCGCGGGGCATGGCCGAGGTGGTCACCGCGGCGTGCGCCCAGCTCGGCGTGGCCGTGCCCAAGGTGTCCGTGGAGCCCGGCCGCGCCATCGCCGGCCCGGCCGGGGTGACGCTGTACCGGGTGGGCTCCACCAAGGACGTCGCCCTCGACGGCGGCCTGCACCGGCGCTACGTGGCCGTCGACGGCGGGATGAGCGACAACATCCGCACCGCGCTGTACGACGCCGACTACTCCGCCACCCTGGGCGGGCGCAGCTCGGTCGCCGCGCCCGTGCTGTCCCGGGTGGTCGGCAAGCACTGCGAGAGCGGCGACGTCGTGGTCAAGGACGAGTTCCTCCCCGACGACGTCACCGCCGGCGACCTGCTCGTCGTGCCCGCCACCGGCGCCTACTGCCACAGCATGGCCAGCCAGTACAACCACGTCCCGCGCCCGCCGGTGGTGGTCGTCAAGGACGGCACCAGCCGGGTGCTGGTGCGCCGCGAGTCCGAGGAGGACCTGCTGGCGCGCGACGTCGGCTGACCGGGGCGCCGGGCAGCGGGGCGGACGCGCGCCCGGGCACCCGGACCTGGCAGGATCAGGGGCGTGGCGATCGCGTACGCGCTCATGGGTGTCGGTGCCCTGCTGGTCTTCCTCGGCCTGCTCAACGGCGACATCACGACGGCGCACGACATCTCGAAGTTCAGCGGCGTGCTGCTCATCGGCATCGGCCTGGTGGCCTCCGCGAGGATCGCCGCCAAGCGCAAGCAGGCCGAGCGGATCGCCCGGATCCGGGAGGGCCTGCCGCAGGTCGAGCCGCTGGGGCGCGGCGGCGCGTCGCACTGACGCACCACCGCGCCGCCGTCGCCGGCGCGGCGGGGCTCAGACCGGCGGCAGCACCCGGGTGGGCACCGCCGGGTCGCCCTTGGACAGCGCCAGCCCCTCCCACGGCAGGCTGACCAGCACCTCGCCCAGGTGCTCGCGCGCCGCCGCGAGGCCGTCACCGCTGGAGGCCGGGCCCACCCGCTGCCCGCCGCGCACCAGCGGCACCTGCAGCGCGCGGTCACCGGGCTCCGCCGGCGGCGGCCCGCCGGCGCTGACGACCTCCTCGGTGGCGGTGCCGGAGCTGCGGTGGCGGCGCACGGCGGTCTTGCGGCCCCCGTGGCTGGCCTTGGACTCCGAGCGCTTGGCCACCGGGCGGCCCTCGACCTCCACGAGCTTGTAGACCATCCCCGCGGTGGGGGAGCCGGACCCCTGCACGACCGAGGTGCCCACGCCGTAGGCGTCGACGGGGGCGGCGCCGAGGGCGGCGATGCCGAACTCGTCGAGGTCGCCGGAGAGCACGATCCGGGTGCCCGTGGCGCCCAGGGCGTCGAGCTGCTGGCGCACCTGCACGGCCAGCACCGCCAGGTCCCCGGAGTCGATGCGGACGGCGCCGAGCTGCGGGCCCGCCACGCGCACGGCGGTCTCGACGCCGGCCCGGATGTCGTAGGTGTCCACCAGCAGCGTCGTCCCGGTGCCCAGGGCGGCCACCTGCGCGCGGAAGGCGGCCTCCTCGGAGTCGTGCAGGAGCGTGAACGCGTGCGCGGAGGTGCCCGAGGTGGGCACGCCGTAGCGCCGGCCGGCCTCGAGGTTGGAGGTGGAGGAGAAGCCGGCCAGGTAGGCCGCGCGCGCGGAGGCCACGGCGGCCTCCTCGTGGGTGCGGCGGCTGCCCATCTCGATGATCGGCCGGTCCCCGGCCGCCACCGCCATGCGCGAGGCCGCCGAGGCCACCGCGGAGTCGTGGTTCAGCACCGCCAGCACCAGCGTCTCCAGGACGACGGCCTCCTCGAAGGTGCCGGTCACGGTCAGCACGGGGGAGCCGGGGAAGTACACCTCGCCCTCGGCGTACCCGTCGACGTCGCCGGTGAAGCGCCACGCGGCCAGGTGCTCCAGGGTCTCCGGCGACAGCCGGCCCGCCTCGCGCAGCGCGTCGAGCACCGGCTCGTCGAAGCGGAAGCGCTCCAGGGCGTCCAGCACGCGGGCGGTGCCGGCCACCACGCCGTAGCGGCGCCCGTCGGGCAGCCGGCGCGCGAAGACCTCGAAGGTGCAGCGGCGCTGGGCGGCGCCGCTGCGCAGCGCCGACTCCAGCATGGTCAGCTCGTAGGCGTCGGTCAGCAGCGCGGTGCTGGGCAGGTCGGTGCGCGTCGGCGCCGCTGACCGCGGCGGGGTCATCTCCACGGCCTCACCGTAGGATGGGGGCGCGTGAGCACCCACCGGACGGACGCACGGTGATGACGGGTCCACAGCCCGTGCTGGTCCCGGCAGCGGGCGCGCGGCTCGTCGCCAGCGCCGCGCCGGCGGAGGCCGAGGAGCGCGTCGAGGCGCCCGACGGCGAGCTCGCCAGGCCGTGGGTCACCATCGTGTGGAACGACCCGGTGAACCTCATGTCCTACGTGACCTACGTCTTCCAGACGTACTTCGGGCACCCGAAGGAGAAGGCGGAGAAGCTCATGCGCGACGTCCACGAGGCCGGCCGCGCCGTCGTCTCCAGCGGCACCCGCGAGGAGATGGAGCGCGACACCGAGGCGATGCACGCCTACGGCCTGTGGGCCACCTTCGCGAAGGACGCCTGAGCGTGGCCCGCCGCTTCGAGAGCACCCGGCGCGGGGTCTCCGCCACCCTCGACGACGACGAGCGCGCCCTGCTCGCGGGCCTGCTCGCCGAGGTCGCCGAGCTCCTCGACGACGGGTCCGCCCCCGCGGCCGACCCGCTGGAGGCCCTCGTGGGCACCGGCGGCCCCACCACGCCGCCGGCCGACCCGGCGGTGGCCCGCCTCCTGCCGCAGGGCGCCCGCGACGACCCGGACGCCGCCCGGGAGTTCCGCCGCCTCACCGAGAAGGGTCTGCGGGCCCGCAAGCGGGAGGCGCTGGAGCGCGCCCGCGCCACGCTGGACCGGCCCGGCGCCGTCGTCCTCGACCCCGACGAGGCGCACGCCTGGCTGGTGTCCCTGACCGACGTCCGCCTGGTGCTCGCCGAGCGGCTCGGCCTGCGCTCCGACGAGGACGCCGAGGCCGTCCTCGCCGAGGCCGCCTCCCGCTCCCCGGAGGACCCGCGCGTCTGGATGGTCTCGGTGTACGACTTCCTGACCTGGCTGCAGGAGTCCCTGGTCGGCGCGCTGACGGCGCGGCGCGGGAGGGACCGGCGTGGCTGACGCCCCGATCGGCATCTTCGACTCCGGCGTGGGCGGCCTCACGGTGGCGCGCGCGGTGCTCGACCAGCTCCCCGGCGAGGCGGTGGTCTACCTCGGCGACACCGCCCGCGCCCCCTACGGGCCGCGCCCGCTGGCGCACGTGCGCGCCTACGCGCTGGAGTGCCTGGACGAGCTGGTCGCCTCCGGCGTCAAGCTGCTGGTCATCGCCTGCAACACGGCGAGCGCCGCGGTGCTGCACGACGCGCGCGAGCGCTACTCGGTGCCCGTGGTCGAGGTGATCCGGCCGGCCGTGCGGCGGGCGGTGGCGAGCACCCGGACCGGGCGCGTCGGCGTCATCTGCACCGCCGCGACGGCCACCTCGGGCGCGTACGCCGACGCCTTCGCCGCCGCCCCGGGGATCACGACGACGACGACGCCGTGCCCGCGCTTCGTCGACTTCGTCGAGGCCGGCGTGACGTCGGGCCCGGAGCTGGTGGAGGCGGCGCGCGAGCAGCTCGCGCCGGTGCAGGCGGCCGGGGTCGACACCCTGGTGCTGGGCTGCACGCACTACCCGCTGCTCACGGGCGTCATCTCCTACGTCATGGGCGACGGCGTGACGCTGGTCTCCAGCGCCGAGGAGACCGCCAAGGCGGTCTACCGGGAGCTCACCGCGCGCGGTGAGCTGCGCCCCGACGGGCTGGCCGAGCCGCAGCACCGCTGGCTGACCACCGCCGACCCGGAGCGCTTCGCGGTGCTGGCCCGGCGCTTCCTCGGCACGGCCGCGCCGGCGCGGCTGCGCGCCGAGCGGCACACCACGGTGCTGCACACCGGGCTGCTGCCCAAGATCACCGCGCCGCTGGCGCGCGACCGGTAGAGGGGGACGCGGCGTGAGGCTGACGGTGGTCGGGAGCTCGGGGTCCCTGCCCGGACCGGGCTCCCCGGCGTCGTGCTACCTGCTGGAGGCGGAGGACCCAGCCGGCGGGCGCACCTGGCGCGTGGTGCTCGACCTCGGCAGCGGCGCCTCGGGGCCGCTGCAGCGGCACCTGCCCGGTGGCGACCTCACCGCGCTGGACGGGGTGCTGCTCTCGCACCTGCACGCCGACCACTGCCTGGACGCCTGCTCGCTCTACGTGGCGCTCAAGCACGGCCCCGCCGCGCACCGCGGCGAGCCCCGGGCGCCGATGCCGCTGTGGGCGCCCGCCGGTGCCGCGGGGCGCCTGGCCCGCGCCTACGACCTGCCCGAGGACGGCCCGGGCATGACCGAGCAGTACGCCTTCGGCACCTGGGTGGACCGCCAGCCGGTGCGGCTGGGGCCGTTCACCGTGGAGCCGGTGCGGGTCGAGCACCCCGTGGAGGCCTACGGCCTGCGCGTCACCGGCCCCGCCGAGGGCGGCGGCACCGCGGTGCTGTCCTACACCGGGGACACCGACGACTGCCCCGGGCTCGACCACCTCGCCGCCGACGCCGACCTGCTGCTCACCGAGGCCAGCTTCACCGACGACCTGCCGTTCGAGCGCGGGGTGCACCTGTCGGGCGCCCGGGCCGGCGGCGTCGCCGCGCGCGCCCGGGCCCGCGCGGTGCTGGCGACGCACCTGACCCCCTGGGCGGACCCGGACGCGGTGCTCGCCGAGGTCCGCTCCCGCTTCGACGGCCCCGTCGACCTCGCCCGCCCCGGCGCCGTCCACTCCCTCTGAGGCCCCTCCGCGACCGCAGCCGAGCGCCCGGTCGCGGTTCCCGCGTGCCCGAGAACCGCAGCCGAGTGCCTGGTTGCGGTTCCCCGGCCCTCTGGAGCCGCAGCCGAGCGCCCGGTTGCGGTTCCGGCGTCCCCGGGAACCGCAGCCGAGCGCCTGTTCGCGCTCACGGGGGGCGACGACGGCGCGGGTGGGGGCGTCGGCGGCGGGTCCTAGGCTCGTGAGCATGGCTGAGAGCACCAGCAGGCCCGGCGGGCGGCGTCCCGACCAGCTCCGCGACGTCACCATCACGCGCCGCTACCTCGAGGCCGGCGAGGGCAGCGTCCTCGTGGAGTTCGGCCGCACGAAGGTCCTCTGCGTCGCCTCCCTCACCGAGGGCGTGCCGCGCTGGAAGAAGGGCAGCGGCTCGGGGTGGGTCACCGCCGAGTACGCGATGCTCCCGCGCGCCACGAGCACCCGCAGCGACCGCGAGTCGGTCAAGGGCAAGGTCGGCGGGCGCACCCAGGAGATCAGCCGCCTCGTCGGCAGGTCGCTGCGCGCCGCCGTCGACGTCGCCAAGCTCGGGGAGAACACCGTCGTGCTCGACTGCGACGTGCTCCAGGCCGACGGCGGCACGCGGACCGCCGCGATCACCGGCGCCTACGTGGCGCTCCACGACGCCGTCACGTGGGCCCGCGAGAAGGGCATCGTCACCAAGGACCCCCTGCGCGGCTCCGTCGCCGCGGTCAGCGTGGGCATCGACAGGGGGCAGCCCGTCCTCGACCTGGAGTACGTCGAGGACGTGCGCGCCGAGACCGACATGAACGTCGTCATGACCGGTGACGGGCGCTTCGTGGAGGTCCAGGGCACCGCAGAGGGCGAGCCGTTCGACAGGGCCGAGCTCGACGCCCTGCTCGAGCTCGCCGCCGGGGGCTGCGCCGAGCTGACCCGGCTGCAGCGCCAGGCGCTGGGCCTGTGACGCGCGCCGCGAGGGCGGCCACCGGTGGCGCCGGAGGGCCGGTGCGCGTGGTCCTGGCCACCCGCAACGCGCACAAGGTCGGCGAGCTGCGCGCCATCCTGGCCCCGCACCTGCCCAGCGACGCCCGCGTCGAGCTGCTCGCCGTGGGCGACCCCTCGCTCCCGCCGGTGCCCGAGGTCGCCGAGACGGAGGTGACCTTCGCCGGCAACGCGCTGCTCAAGGCCCGCGCGGTGGCCGCGGCCACCGGCCTGGTGGCCGTCGCTGACGACTCCGGCATCGCCGTCGACGTGCTCGGTGGCTCCCCGGGCATCTTCTCCGCTCGCTGGGCCGGTCGCCACGGCGACGACGCCGCCAACCTCGCCCTGCTGCTGGCGCAGGTCGCCGACGTGCCCGACCAGCACCGCGGCGCCGCCTTCGTCTGCGCCGCGGCGCTGGTGGCCCCCGACGGCCGCGAGCACGTCGAGCTGGGCGAGCTGCGGGGGCGCCTGGCGCGCGAGCCGCGCGGGGAGGGCGGCTTCGGCTACGACCCGGTGCTCGTGCCGGAGGGCTCCGAGGTCAGCTGCGCGCAGCTGGCACCGGAGGCCAAGGACGCCATCAGCCACCGCGGCCGGGCCTTCCGGGCCCTGGCCCCGCACCTGGTGGCGGCGGCCCTCAGGCGCTGACGGCACGGCCACCGCTGCCGGCTGGCAGGATGGCGCAGCCGCCACCGGGTGCGACGCCGTCATGACGGTGCGTCGTCGCGCCGGGCGCGCAGGAGGAGGCGAGGTGCCGGACCAGCACGGGCTGCCCCTCGCCGAGGCGCCCTCCTGGCTGACCCTGGACGGCGCCGACCGGGTGGTGGCCATGAACCGGCCGGCGGAGGCGCTGCTCGGCGCGCCCCGCGAGGAGGTGCTGGGGCGCTGCCTGTGGGACCTGTTCCCGCAGGGGCGCGAGCACGCCTTCGGGCCCCGCTACGCCGAGGCGCGCCGCAGCGGCACCCCCCTGGCCTTCGAGGCGTACGGCACCGGGGTGCAGCGCTGGCTCTCCGTGCACGCCGTGCCCGAGGGCGAGGTCCTGCACGTGCACCTGCTCGACGTCACCGAGCGCCGCCGGGCGCAGGAGGAGCTGCAGGCCACCGTGCGCCGCCTCGAGCTGCTCGGGGCTGTCAGCGAGCTGATCGCCCACGGCTCGGACCAGGGCATCGCCGTCGGTGAGCTGGCCCGCCTCGTGGTCCCCGACCTGGCCGACTGGTGCACGGTCACGCTCGTGCAGACCGGCCGGCTGCGGCGCACGCTCGGCTGGGCCCACCACGACCCCGCGCTCGAGCCGGTGCTGGAGCGGTACGCCGGCTACCAGGCCGCCACGATGAGCCGCGAGGCCGCCGTGGCGGTGTCCCTGCGCACCGGGCGTGAGGTGGTGGTCCCGGCGCTGCCGCCCCTGGGTGACTGGGTGGGTGACGCGCAGGCGCGGGCGCTGCTGGAGGTGCTGCGGCCCGCGTCGGTGGTGGTCGTGCCGCTGCAGGCGGGCAGCCGCACCCTCGGGGCGATGGCGCTGGTGCGCACCGACCCCGCCGCGGTGCGCACCGAGGCCGAGCTGCAGACCGCGCGCGAGGTGGCCCGCCGCGCCGGGCTCGCGCTCGACAACGCCCGCCTGTACGGCGAGCAGGCCGAGCTGAGCGCGGCCCTGCAGCGCAGCCTGCTCACCGCCCCGCCGCGGCCGCCCGGCGCCGAGCTGGCGGTCCGCTACGTCAGCGCCGCCGTCGAGGCGCGCATCGGGGGGGACTGGTACGACGCCTTCCGCCAGCGCGACGGCAGCACCGTGCTCGTCATCGGCGACGTCATCGGCCACGACTCGCGCGCCGCCGCGGCCATGGGGCAGGTGCGCGGGCTGGTCCGCGGCATCGCGCACGCCACCGGCCACCGCCCGGCGCAGGTGCTGACGGCGGTGGACGAGGCCGTGGAGGGCCTGGAGCTGGCCACCTCGGCCACGGCCGTCGTCGCCCGCCTCGACCCGCGGGCCGGTGGCGCCGGCGTGCCGCCCGACGCCGCCCGGCGACTGGTCTGGTCCAACGCGGGGCACCCGCCGCCGCTGCTGCGCCGGCCCGACGGCACCGCGGTGGTGCTGGAGGACGCCGAGACCGACCTGCTGCTGGGCATCGACCCGGGCACCACCCGCCGCGAGCACAGCGCCGCCCTGGCGGTGGGCAGCACGGTGCTGCTCTACACCGACGGGCTGGTGGAGCGGCGCGGCACGTCCCTGGACACGGGCGTGGAGGACCTCAGGGCGGCGCTGCAGGCCGAGGGCCACCTGCCGCTGGAGCAGCTGTGCGACGCCGTCCTGGCGCGGGTGCTGCCCGACGAGCCGGAGGACGACGTCGCCCTGCTGGCGCTGCGGGTGGTCTCCGGCGACTGACCGCCGGCCCCGCTGCTGGGGCGCCCGGTCGGCGGCGGGCTGGTGCGCGAGGCGGGACTCGAACCCGCACGCCCGGAGGCACAGGATCCTAAGTCCTGCGTGGCTGCCAGTTTCACCACTCGCGCTGGCCCGGCGGGGGCCGGTCAGTCGACGCCGAGCTCCTTGCGCAGGCGGGCGACGTGGCCGGTGGCCTTGACGTTGTAGGCGGCGCGGGTGACGACGCCGTCGGGGCCGACGACCACGGTGGAGCGCAGCAGCCCCGTCGTGGTGCGGCCGTACATCGTCTTCTCCCCCCAGGCGCCCCAGCGCTGGATGACCCCGCGCTCGGTGTCGCTGGCCAGCGGGAAGGGCAGGTGCTCCTCGGCCGACCAGGCCTCGAGCGCGGGCAGCGGGTCGGGGGAGACCCCGACGACGTCGTACCCCGCCGCGCTCAGCGAGCCGAGGTTGTCGCGGAAGTCGCAGGCCTGCGTGGTGCACCCGGGCGTGCCGGCGGCCGGGTAGAAGTACACGACGACCGAGCGGCCCCGGTGCTCCGACAGGGTCCAGCTGCCGCCGTGCGTCGCGGGGAGCGTGAAGTCCGGGGCGAGGTCACCCGGCTCGAGGCGGTCTGCCACGCCCAGGAGGCTAGCGGACACGCCGCCCGCTGCCCCCGAGCAGGTGGGCCTGGGCTGCCGGAGCGCGCTGCAGCCACTAGCGTCCCGAGCATGAGCGTCCCGCCCGACGAGCCGGCGCGCCTCGAGCGCGAGATCAGCCTCCACCAGCAGCACCTCGCCGCGACCGTCGACGAGCTCGCCTCGCGCGTCGCGCCCAAGGCGCTCGCCCAGCAGGGCGTCGAGAACGCCAAGGGCAGGGCCAAGGAGCTCGTGCTCGACGAGGACGGCGCCCTGCGGGTCGAGCGCATCGCCGCCGTGGGCGGCGCCGTCGTCGCCGTGGTCGGCCTGTTCACCGGGCTGGCCGTCCGCCGCCGCCACCACTGACGCCGGAGCCACCCGCCGGCGGTAGCGTCGGCGGGTGAGCACCTCTGCCGGGAGCCCCGCCGCCACGGGCGACGCGCGCCTGCCGATCCGGATGCTGCACGACCGCGTGCTCGTCGCCCTCGACCGCGAGGCGGGCGAGCGGCGCTCGGGTGCGGGCATCGTCATCCCCGCCACGGCCGCCGTCGGCAAGCGCCTGGCGTGGGGCGAGGTGGCGGCCGTCGGCCAGCACGTGCGCCAGGTGCAGCTGGGGGACCGGGTCCTGTTCGACCCCGAGGACCGGGCCGAGGTGGAGCTGTCGGGGCGCGACTACGTGCTGCTGCGCGAGCGCGACCTGCACGCCGTGGCCGCCCCTCGCGTGGAGGCCGGCTCCACCGGTCTGTACCTCTGAGCGCCGAGCAGGGGCAGCAGGCGCCCGCGCCCCCGGGGGACGGCCCCGCGGAGCGCCGGGGGGTGTGGCCCAACGCCCGCTACACGGTGCTCGACGCGCCGGGGCCGCTGCCCCGGGACATGCTGCGCGACCTGCTGGCCATCCGCCGCGACCCGCTGGCCTACCTGCGCTCGGCCGTGCAGCGGTGGGGTGACCACGTCGCCTTCCCGCTGCCCACCACGCCGGTGCTGCTGGTCAACACCGTGGCGGGGGCGCGGCGGGTGCTGGTGGAGGGTGCCGGGGCCTGGTCCAAGCGCACCGTCCAGTACGGGTCGCTGTCGCTGGTCACCGGCAGCGGCCTGCTCACCAGCGACGGCAGCGCCTGGCGCGAGGCGCGCCGCGTGGCGCAGCCCGCCTTCCACCGCTCCGGACTGGTCGCCGTGGCCGAGCAGTCGGTGGCCGCGGCCGAGCGCCTGCGGTCCCTCTGGGACGCCGGGGACGGCGCGGCCGGCGGTGTCGTCGACGTCGACGCCGCCGCGCTGCAGGCGACGCTGGAGGTGGTCGGGCGCACGCTGTTCGGGGGGGACGTCACGGCCGAGGGGGTCGACGACGGCGAGCGCGTGGTGGCCGCCGTGCTGGAGGCCCTGGGCGTGGTCGTCTCCCGCGCCCGCACCCCGGTGCCCGGCTGGCTGCCCACGCCGTCGCGGCGCCGGCTGCGGCGGGCCAACCGCGTCATGGACGAGGTGGTGGACCGGGTCGTCGCGCGCCGCCGCGCCAGCGGGGAGCTCGGGCAGGACCTGCTCGGGCTGCTCCTGGCCGCCGTCGACGAGGGCCGCCTGCCGCCCGAGGCCGTGCGGGGCGAGCTGGTGACCATGGTCATCGCCGGCCACGAGACGGTGGCCTCCTGCCTCACCTGGACGCTGCACCTCCTGGCGGAGCACCCGGAGGCGCAGGACCGGCTGCACGCGGAGCTGGACGCCGTCCTCGGTGTCGCCGAGGGCGGCGGCGAGGGCGGCGGTGGCGGCGGAGCGCGCTCCAGCCACCGGGCGCCGACCTGGGAGGACCTGCCCGCCCTGGCGTGGACGCGCGCCGTGGTCGACGAGTCGCTGCGCCTGTACCCCCCGGCCTGGGTGGTCACCCGGCGCGCCGAGGCCGACGACGTGGTGGACGGCGTGGCCGTGCCCGCCGGCACCCTCGTGATCGTCAGCCCGTGGCTGCTGCAGCGCCGGGCCGACGCCCACGCGGACCCCGAGCGCTTCGACCCGGGCCGGTTCACCGGTGAGGGGCCGGAGGTGCCGCGCGGTGCCTACCTGCCCTTCGGGGCGGGGGCGCGGCTGTGCATCGGGCGGGACTTCGCCCTCACCGAGGCCGTGCTCGTGCTCGCCTCGCTGCTGCGTGACAGGGCGGTGCGACCCGTGCCGGGCCGTGAGCCGGTGCTGGAGGCCCTGGTCACCCTGCGCCCGCGGCACGGCCTGCCGCTGCGCCTCGAGCGCCGCTGACGGAGCGCCGCTCGCGGGCCCTCCGGCGGCCACCACCCCCACCCGCACGGCCCCGCGGGACTGGTAGTGTGTTCACCGCACACGCGCTTCTAGCTCAATTGGCAGAGCAGC
The DNA here is from genome assembly GCF_052644995.1 of Quadrisphaera sp. KR29. Lineage (NCBI taxonomy): Bacteria > Bacillati > Actinomycetota > Actinomycetes > Kineosporiales > Kineosporiaceae > Quadrisphaera > Quadrisphaera sp. KR29. Next base: position 86,053 of record NZ_JBQXXG010000015.1, on the reverse strand, counting down.
GGACTCTTAATCCGCGGGTTCTGGGTTCAAGTCCCAGGGGGCGCACCCGGTGCGGAGGGGCCCGACCTGACCAGGTCGGGCCCCTCCGTCGTCCCCGGCCGCTCGCAGACCGACGACGACGGCACCCTCACCCGGCGCGCAGGGACACGTCCGCGGCCTCGGCGACGTCCGCGGTGCGCCCGGGGGCGCTCTGGAAGCGCCAGTACAGGTTGGTGTGCGCCACGACGTCGGCCACCGGGGGAGCGCCCCACGCGCTCTTGTCGCCGGCGGTGTGGGCGTCGCCCACGAGCGTCACGTCGTAGCCGCGGGTGAAGGCGCCGTGGATGGTGGACCTGATGCAGGCGTCGGTCTCGGCGCCGGTCACCACCAGCCGGCCGACCCCGCGCTCGGCCAGGACCTGCTCGAGGTCGGTCGCCTCGAAGCTGTCCCCGTAGTGCTTCTGGACCACGGGCTCGCCCTCGGCCGGAGCCAGCTGGTCGACGATCCTCCAGCCGTCGCTGCCCGCCGGCAGGCCCTCGTCGGAGTGCTGCACCCACACCACGGGCACGCCCTCGGCGCGGGCGCGGTCGACCAGCCCGGAGATGGCGGTCACCACCTCGTCGCGCCGCGGCGCCTCGCCGACGACGTCGTTCTGCACGTCCACGACGAGCAGCGCGCTGCCCTGACGGCCTTCCAGCGTGGTCATGGTGCCTCCCACCTCGGTGCGTCCTCTCGAGGCGGCACGCTAGACCCGGCCGCCGACACCCCGCACCGCTCGCGCGCCGGCGGTCAGCGCCTCGAGCGCCCGTCAGCTGCGCACGAGGCGCGCGATGGCGGCCGAGGCCTCGCGGACCTTCTCGTCGGCCTCGGGGCCGCCGCGGCGCGCGGCGTCGACCACGCAGTGGGCCAGGTGCTCCTCGAGCAGCCCCAGCGCGACCTGCTGCAGCGCCTTGGTGGCCGCCGAGACCTGGGTCAGGACGTCGATGCAGTACTGGTCCTCGTCGACCATGCGCTGCAGGCCGCGCACCTGCCCCTCGATGCGGCGCAGGCGCTTGAGGTGGGCGTCCTTGGCGTGCGAGTAGCCGTGCTGCGCCGCCTCGTCCATGGTGCCGAGGATACCCCTGGGGGGTGTCAGGCGACCTCGTCGACGGCCGCCTCGCCGAGCCACGGCTCGAAGCCGTCGCTGCGGCCCGCCCAGCGGCCCAGGCCGCGGGCGAGCTCGGCGTCGGTGAGCAGGCTGTCCTGGAAGGCCGCGAGGACGGGGGCGGGGTCCTCCTCGACCCCGGTGACGACCAGGCGGGTGCTGCGCTCGACCTCCAGGCCGGTCGCGCCCCACGGCCCCGCGTCGCCCACGCTGAGCTGGCCCCCCGCGCCGTCCCAGGCGCCCACCACCGCCGGGCGCGTCGGCAGCCAGAACCGGCCCCGCCCCACGAGCCGGCCGCCGGCCAGCGCCTCGAGGTTCCCGCGCAGCCGCTCGGGGTGGGCGGGCCGCCAGTCGTGCAGGTCCAGCGTCCACACGCCGTGGGCGTCGGGCGCGCCGCTGGGCGCAGCAGCGCGCGGGTCGTCCCACAGCCGGGAGGTGCGGGGGTCGTGGCGGTGGCGCAGCAGGTGGGGCGCCCCCAGGTCGCTGGCGGCACGGGCGTCGACGGTGCCCGGCAGGGCGAGGTGCTGCAGCAGCGCGAGCGTCCGCGCGTCGGCGCCGGGCGCCAGGACGAGGTCGGCGCCGCGCAGCTGGCGGGCGAGCACCTCCCCGACGCTGCGCGCGTCGTCGTCACCGTGCTCGAGGTCGCGCTCGCCGAGCAGGTCGTCGCCGAGCAGGTCGCCGGCGGCGGTGGTGCCGTCGACGGCGAGCACCACTCCGGCGAGGTCGAGGCGCTCGCGCACGGCGCGCTCGGAGGCCGCGCCGCCGAGCAGGCCCAGCAGCCCGCGGACCGCGGGCACCGGCTCGCTGGCCAGCGGCAGCGCCAGCAGCGCCGCGCTCCAGCGGTCCAGCTCGGCCAGGCGCACGAGCGCGGGCAGCAGGTCCTCGCGGACCGCGCACGACAGGCAGGCGTGCTCGAGGGGGACCACGACGTCCTCCAGCACGCCCGTCCCGTCGCTCACCACGCGGCGCAGCAGCCCCTGGCCGGCACCGGTGAGGTCGTGGCGGACGACCACGGCGTCGGGGGCGTCCAGCTGGACGCTGAGCACGGCGGCGTCGCGCGACGCGGCGTCCACCGCGGTGACGGCGGTGACGGGCAGGCGAGAGGCTGCGACCACGGGGGCCTCCGGGTGTCGTTGTGAGAACGGTTCTCGCCTAGAGTGGCACATCACGAGAACGCTTCTCGTGATGGCTACCCCGTGGAGGTCTTCGTGAAGGTCCGCTCCTCGCTGCGCTCGCTCGCGCGCCAGCCCGGCTCGAAGGTGGTCCGCCGGCGCGGCCACCTCTACGTCATCAACAAGGCCAACCCGCGCTCCAAGGCGCGGCAGGGCTGAGGCCGGCCATGACCCGCCCCTGCCAGGTGACCGGGCGCCGCGGGCGCTCCGGCAACGCCATCTCCCACTCCCACCGGCGGACCAAGCGCCGCTTCGAGCCCAACACCCAGTCCAAGCGCTACTGGGTGCCCTCCCTCGGCAAGCACGTCCGGCTGGACCTGACGCCCGCCGGCATGCGCGTCATCGACAGGCGCGGCGTCGCAGCCGTCGTCGCCGACCTGCAGCGCCGCGGGGAGGTGGTCTGAGGTGGCGAAGGCCCAGGACGTCCGCCCCGTGATCACGCTGCGCTCCACCGCGGGCACCGGCTCCACCTACGTGACGCGCAAGAACCGCCGCAACGACCCCGAGCGCCTGGTGCTGCGCAAGTTCGACCCCGTCGTGCGCCGCCACGTCGACTTCCGCGAGGAGCGCTGAGCATGGCCAAGAAGAGCAAGATCGCCAAGGACCTCCAGCGCCGCGAGGTGGTCGCCCGCTGGGCCGAGCGCCGCGCCGAGCTCAAGCGGCTCTCGACAGCGGCCACTGCCACCGAGGAGGAGCGCGCTGGCGCGCGCGCCGCGCTGCAGCGCCTCCCGCGCGACGCCAGCCCCACCCGACTGCGCAACCGCGACGTGGTGGACGGGCGCCCCCGTGCCGTCTACCGGAAGTTCGGGCTCTCGCGCGTGCGGCTGCGCCAGCAGGCGCTCGCGGGCGAGCTGCCCGGCGTCACCAAGTCCAGCTGGTAGGCCCGACGAGCACGAGGAGGACTGCGTGGAGAACGACCTGCACCCCGAGCACGGCCCCGTGGTCTTCCGCGACAGGACGGCGGACACCGCCTTCCTGACGCAGTCCACGGCGGTCTCCCGGGCTCGCGGCACGGTCGAGTGGGGGGACGGCCGCACCCACCCCGTCATCGACGTGGTCCCCCGCAAGCGGGTGGTACCCCCAGTCTCCTCCGCGAGCCACCCGTTCTGGACCGGGCGCGCCCGCGTGCTCGACTCCGAGGGGCGCGTGGAGGAGTTCCGCCGCCGCTACGGGCAGCGCTCGCAGTGACCACCTCCTCGTCCTCCTCGTCGTCGTCACCGGCCGGCCCCCTGGTGGCGGTCTGCACCGGCCACCGGTGCGCCGCGCTGCGGCGCCTGGACGGCGAGGACGACGAGGTGGGCGCCTCGCTGCGGCATGCCGTGCGCGCCTCGCGCGGCGGGGTGCTCGTCTCCAGCCCGTGCGTCGGCGCGTGCGCGAGCGCGCCCGTCGCGGCGGTGGGGCAGCGCGAGGACGGGCGCGAGCGCCCCGACGTCGTCGTCTGGCTCGGGCCGCTCGACGCCGGCGACCGCGAGCACCTCGCCGCGTGGGTGGGCGGGCTGGGCGCGGTCGGAGCACCGCCCGGGCTCAGCGGAGCCGGCGACGTGCCCGCTGCTCTGCGGCCCGCTGTGCTCGCCGTCCGGGGGCCTGCTGCTCATCAGGTCCCTGACCACGGCCGAGGGGCTGCGCGTGGGCGGGGGACCCCGGAGCACCGGGGGCAGCAGGGCGCCGCACCGACGCGCTCGCCACGGCGGCCGCCGCCACCGCCGTCGTGAGGGGCACCGACAGCGCCACGCACGCCCCGCCGATCGCCGTGCGGACCACCTCCTCGGCCAGCGCCGAGGAGCTGACGGCGTCGACCCAGCGCGGGTCGGTCACCGCGAGGATGACCAGCACGGGCAGCGCGGCGCCCGCGTAGGCGAAGGCCACCGTGTACACGGTGGAGGCCAGGTGGTCGCGCCCCACGCGCATGCCCGACCGCACCAGGGTGGTGAACGAGGCGCCGGGCGCGTGCTCGCGCACCTCCCACACCGCGGACGCCTGCGTGATGGTCACGTCGTTGAGCACCCCGACGCCGGCCAGCACGATCCCGGCGACCACCAGGCCCCGCAGGGTCTCCACCGACGTGAGCTGGCCCAGGTAGGCGGAGTCCTCGTCGGACAGGCCCTGCAGGTGGGTGGCGCCCACCGCGACCTGCGCGGCGACGCCGACGAGCACCAGCCCGCTGACCGTGCCCAGGTGGGCCGCGGCGGTGCGCAGGCTGAAGCCGTGCGTCAGGTAGAGGACCACCGACATGATCGCGGTGCACCCCGCCACGGAGACCAGCAGCGGCGGCCGCCCGGCCAGCAGCGCGGGGATCATGAAGAACCCGAGGACGGCGCCCGCCAGCACCATGCCGCCCAGCGCGGCCAGCCCGCGCCTGCGCGCCACCAGCACCGTGAGCAGGGCGAAGGCCCCGACCGCCACCGCCAGCGGGCGGGTGCGGGAGAAGTCGACCCACTGCCAGTCGGCGTCGTAGCCGGGCGTGGGCGGGAAGTAGCCCAGGTCCACCCTGTCGCCGGGCCTGATGCCCCCCTCAGCCACCTGGGCGGGCACCGGCACCTGCACCTGCTGCCCCGCCGAGGGCCCCTCCAGCACGGTGGCGGTGAGCACCGGGCAGCTGGCGGTGCTGGGCACGGTCCCGTCGGGCTGGCGGTCCAGCGACGTGCCCGGGCAGGTGCGCCGCTCCACCGAGACCGCTGACGCCGCCACGTCGACGACGACCGACCCTTCGGCGCCCACCTGCTCCCGCAGCGCCGCCAGGGTCCCCGCGGGCGGCCACAGCAGCGCCACCCCCACCGCGGAGGCGAGCGCGCACACCACCGCCAGGACGACGACGACGCGGCGCGCGAGCGCGCCCGCGCGGACGCCGTCGCCCGGACGCGTCCCGTCGGGGCGCGGGTGCCCGTGGCCGACGTGCTGGTGCAGGTCCGAGGCCACCCCTCCATGGTCTCGGCAGGCCCTGGCGCGCGGGCGGTTTCCGCCCACGCGACCCACCCCGGCGGCCCCGCGGCAGCGCGGGTGCCCCCGCCCGGTGGTGGCGCGCGAGCCCCGCCCGGTGGCGGCGCGGGCCGCGAGGGGCAGGGTGTCGGCCATGGCCCTGATCCGCTGCGACTTCTTCTCCGACGCCCTGGGACTGTCCACGTCGATGCAGGTGGTGCTGCCCCAGCCGGCCGCCTCCCAGATCGGCATGGCCAGCTCCGGCGGGGACGAGCCCCCGCCGGTGCTGTACCTGCTGCACGGGCTCTCGGACGACTGCACCACCTGGACCCGGCGCACCTCGGTGGAGCGCTACGCCTCCGAGCTCGGCCTGGCGGTGGTCATGCCGCAGGTGGCGCGCAGCTTCTACCTCGACGGCGCGCACACCGGTGCCTACTGGCAGTTCCTGTCCGAGGAGCTCCCCGCCGTCGTCCAGCGGTTCTTCCGCGTCTCCACCGACCGCGAGGACACCTTCGCCGCGGGCCTGTCGATGGGCGGGTACGGGGCGCTGCTCTCGGGGCTGCGCCAGCCGGAGCGCTTCGCGGCCGCGGCGAGCCTGTCGGGGGCCCTCGACGTCGCCGGGCTGCAGCGCGAGGACGCGCACGACGTCTTCTCGCACGTGCTCGACGCCCCGGCCGAGGGCACCTCCGCCGACCTGTTCGCCCTCCTGGACGTCGTGGACCCGGCCACCGCGCCGGACCTCTACGTGCGCTGCGGCACCGAGGACGCCCTGGTCGGCTCCAGCCGCCGCTTCGCCGCCGCCGCCCGCGAGCGGGGCTTCGCCGTGACCGAGGGCTTCGACCCCGGCGCGCACGAGTGGGGCTACTGGGACCGCACCGTCCAGGACGTGCTGGCCTGGCTGCCGCTGCGCCCCCGCTGAGCGGGGCTCAGCGCGTCGGGGAGGGCGCCCGCAGGAGCTCCAGGCGCGAGCCGGCGCCGCCGAGGACCGCGCCGAGGGCCTCGTTGAACCGCGCGTTGGCGGGGTGGTCGAGGTGGGCCTGGAAGGCGGACGCGGAGGCGTACCGCTCCAGCACCACGACCGAGTGGTCCTCGGCGTCGGAGGCGTAGACCTCGAAGCGCTGGTTGCCGGGCTCTGCCCGCACCGACTCCCCGTACTCCTGCAGCATCCGCAGGACCCGGGTCAGCTGGGCCGGGGGCACCGCGATGGTCGCGATGAGGTCCACGGCTCCGGGTTCGTCCACACGATCCTCCCTGGATGGCTCGGTGACCGCGCGCGCACCCGCTGCGGCGCTGCTCCCCGGCGCACCAGCGCTGGGGAGCAGCACCGCGGCGGGACCGCGGGTCAGCTGGTGGTGACCTGCTCCTCGGCGGGCACGGTGACCGCGCCCGTCATGATCGCCACGCCCTCGCCCATGGTGTGGGTCTGCGGGGAGATCACCGCCGCCCGGCGCCCGAGGCGCTGGACGTGGATGCGGTCCGCCACCTGCCACACGTGGGGCATGTTGTGGCTGATGAGGATGACCGGCAGGCCGCTGTCGCGCAGCTGCTCGATCATCGACAGCACGAGGTTGCCCTCCTTGACCCCCAGCGCCGCGGTGGGCTCGTCCAGGACGACCACCTTGGAGCCGAAGGCCGCCGCCCGGGCGACCGCCACCGCCTGGCGCTGGCCGCCGGAGAGGGTCTCCACCGCCTGGCCCATGTCCTGGATGGTCTGGATGCCCAGGCGCTTGACGGAGTCCCCGGCGCGCTGCTTCATGCCCTTCTTGTCCAGCATCCTGAACACCGAGCCCAGCACGCCCGGCCGGCGCTCCTCCCGCCCGAGGTACAGGTTGGAGGCGACGTCGAGGGCCGGCGCGACCGCGAGCGTCTGGTAGACGGTCTCGATGCCGGCCTCGCGGGCGTCCTGCGGGCGCTTGAAGCTGACCACCTGCCCGTCGAGGCGCAGCTCCCCGGCGTCGGGGACCACCGCCCCGGTGAGGGCCTTGATGAGGGTGGACTTGCCGGCGCCGTTGTCGCCGATGACGGCGAGGACCTCACCGGGGAACAGGTCGACGTCGACGCCGTCGAGCCCGACGACCTTGCCGTAGGTCTTGACCAGGCCGCGGGCCTGCAGGACCGGCTGCGCGCCGGCCGTCGAGGGGGTGCTCACGCCTTCACCTTCCGGATCCACTGGTCGACCGAGACGGCGACGATGACGAGGATGCCGATGGTCAGCACGCGGTACTGGTCGTCGACCCCGGCCAGGGACAGGCCGGTGGCGAAGGCCTGGACGATGAGGGCCCCGATGAGGGTGCCCAGCACGCCGCCCCGGCCGCCGAACAGGCTGGTGCCCCCGATCACCACGGCGGTGATCGACTGCAGGTTCGCGTCGGCCGCGGCGTTGGGGCTCGCCACCCCGGCGCGCCCGATGAGCACCCACGCGGTGATGCCGTAGAGCAGCCCCGCGGTGGTGTAGACGCTGAGCAGGACGCGCTTGACGCGGATGCCGGCCAGGCGCGCGGCCTCCATGTCGTCTCCGACGGCGTAGACGTGGCGGCCCCAGGCGGTCTGGCTGAGCGCGAAGCCGACCACCACGTACAGCACCGCCACGATGACCACACCGGTGGTGACGTAGAAGGTGCCCGGTCCGAAGGGCCGGATCGCCTCACCGGTCCACGTCATCAGGCCCGGCAGGTCGTTGCCCTGCACCGACTGGCCGCCGGAGTAGAGCAGCGCGATCGCCGTGAAGATCGACAGCGTGCCCAGGGTGACGATGAACGGCGGCAGGTTCACCCGGGTCACCAGCCACCCGTTGAGGGCGCCGGCGCCCACGCCCAGCAGGACGCCGATGAGGATGGCCAGCACGGCCGGGACGCCGTTCTGCGCGGCCAGCGTGGCCATGAGCATCGTCGACAGGATGGTGATCGCCCCGACCGACAGGTCGATGCCGGCCGTCAGGATGATCAGCGTCTGGCCGATCGCCAGCGCCGCCACGATGGCGGTCTGCTGCACCAGCAGCGACAGCGCGTTGGGCTGGGCGAAGTTCGGGTTCAGCGCGGTGAACACGAGCACGGCCAGCACCAGGATCAGTGCGGGGCTGATGGCGGGGTAGGAGTGCAGCAGGTGCTGCACCCGCTGCAGCGGGGTGTGCTGGCGGCGCGCCAGCTCCTCGGCCGCGGACGCCGGGGCGCTGGCCGGGCTCGTGGTCGTCATGGTGCGGTCAGCCCCAGCAGACGTCCGCGCCGTCGGCGGACGTGATGCTCTCCACGCCGTCGACCGGCTTGTCGGTCACGAGGGCCACGCCCGTGTCGTAGAAGTCCAGGCCGGGGCTGGTGGTGGGCTCGGTGCCGTTCTTGGCGTAGTCGGCGATCGCCTTGACGCCCAGCTCGGCCATCTTCAGCGGGTACTGCTGGGAGGTCGCGCCGATGACGCCGTCGGCCACCGACTGCACGCCGTCGCAGCCGCCGTCGACGGAGACGATGATGACGTCGTCCTTGCCGGCCGCCTGCAGCGCGTTGTAGGCGCCGGTCGCCGCGGGCTCGTTGATCGTGTAGACGACGTTGATGTCCGGGTTCTTGGTGAGGCAGTTCTCCATGGCGGTGCGGCCGCCGTCCTCCGCGCCCCCGGTGGGCTCGTTGCAGACGATGGTGTAGTCGCCGCCGTCGTACTGACCGGTCGGGGCCTCGTCGCCGTTCTTGGCCTTGTCGGCGGTGTCGATGCCCATGCCGGTCAGGAAGCCCTGGTCGCGGTTGTAGTCCACCGAGACGACCTTGTCGTTGAAGAGGTCGAGCAGGGCGATGGTCGCCGGCTGCCCGCCGAGCTGGCCCTTGGCCCACTCGCCGATGAGCTGGCCCGCCTTGAAGTTGTCGGTGGCGAAGGTGATGTCGACGGTGTCGGCCGGGTCCGGCGGGGTGTCCAGGGCGATGACGTAGAGGCCCGCCTCGCGCGCCTTCTCGATGGCGCTGTTCACGCCCGGGCCGTTGGGCGTGATGATGATGCCCTGCTGGCCGGCGGCGATGGCGTTCTCGATCAGCTGGACCTGGCCCTGCTCGTCGCCGTCCTCCTTGCCGGCGCCGACGGTCAGGTCGACCCCCTCCTTCTCGGCCTCCGCCTTGGCGCCCTCCTGCATGGCGACGAAGAAGGGGTTGGTGGAGTCCTTGGTGATCAGGGAGACGGCGACCTGGTCGCCGCCGCCACCGCCCTCGGCGCCTGCGGAGCCTCCGGAGGTGTCGCTGCCGCCGCACGCCGCCAGCGAGGTGACGGCGAACAGGGAGGCCGCGAGGACGGCGGAACGGCGCAGGGCGGTGCGGCGGGACGCGTGGCTCAGCACGGGGGTGCTCCTTCCGGCGCAACCTCGCGCCGATAGACAACGTTGTCGGGTAGAAGGTTCACTCATCACCACCACGTCGGTCAAGGGCTTCAGCAGAACCGTGACCTCGCGGTGACAACGGTGTCCATCACAGGGGAGACGAATCCGTGCAGCAGGTCCGCCCGCGCGCCACGATGCGGGAGGTGGCCGCCCTCGCGGGCGTGAGCCTGAAGACGGTCTCGCGGGTGGTCAACGACGAGCCGGGCGTCGCGCCGGCGGTCCGCGAGCGGGTGCGGACCGCCGTGCAGCAGCTCGACTACCGCCACCACCGCGGCGCGAGCGACCTGCGCCGTCGCGAGCGGCGCGGCGGGGTGGTGGGCGTGCTGGTGCAGGACGTCGCCAACGACTTCTCCGCCCAGCTGCTGCGGGCCATCGAGGACCGCGCGCGCCAGCACGAGCTCGTGGTGCTCGCCGCGAGCCTGGACGAGGACCCCGACCGGGAGCGGGCCGTGGTGTCCGACCTGGTGGCCCGCCGGGTGGACGGCCTCGTGCTGGTGCCCGCCACCGACCGGCAGGACTACCTGCTGCCCGAGCAGCGGGCGGGCCTGCCGCTGGTCTTCGTCGACAGGGCGCCGCGCGGCATCGCCGCCGACGCCGTCACCGTGGACAACGCGGCCGGGACGCGCGCCGCCGTGGAGCACCTGCTGGAGCGGGGCCACCGCCGCATCGCCTACCTGGGCGACCTGCCGCACATCGCCACCGCCCGCGAGCGCCACGAGGGGTTCGCGCAGGCCCTGGCCGCCGCCGGCGTGGACGACCGCCCCCCCGCCCAGCTCGGGGTCCGCGACGAGGTCCAGGCCCGCGCCGCGGTCCTGCGGCTGCTCGAGGACCCCCACCCCCCGACGGCCCTGGTGACCGGGCGCAACGTGCTCACCACCGGCGCCCTGCGGGCGCTGCGCGAGCGGGGCGCCGAGCACGCCGTCGCGCTGGTCGGCTTCGACGACCTCACCCTCTTCGAGATGGTCGACCCGGGCGTGAGCGCCGTCCAGCAGGACGTCCGGACCCTGGGCTCCACGGCCGCCGACCTCCTGGTGGCGCGCCTGCGCGGCCACGACGGCCCGCCCGAGCACGTCGTGCTGCAGCCGCGCCTGGTCGTGAGGTCCTCCAGCTCCGTCCCCCCGGGCGACCGGGCCCGCCGGGCCGTGGAGACCAGCGCGTGAGCGGCGCCGAGGAGCCGCGCAGCTGCGGATGGCGAGCGCGCAGGAGGTCCGCGCCGCCACGGGCCAGGCGATCGGCGGGGTCGCCCCGGTGGGGCACCCGGCGCCGCTGCGCACGCTGGTCGACGAGGCGCTCGCGGAGCACCCGCTGCTGTGGGCGGCCGGTGGCACCCCGCACACCGTCGTCCCGCTGACCCACCGGCAGCTGCTGGCCGTCACCGGTGGCACGTCCTGCCGCGTGGCGTCCGGCTGACCGCCTCCGCCGCAGCGAGCCGGCGGGCCGGCGCGCGCGTGAGAGCAGGTCGGGGCGCGGTCCGCACGTCGGGCAGGGGCGCCCGAGGGCGCCCAGGATGCTGGCGTGACGGTCTCGAGCAGCCCGGTCCTGGTCCTCGGCGCCACCGGTGACGTGGGCGGTGAGGTGGTGCGCCTGCTGGTGGCGGCCGGTGAGCAGGTGCACGCCCTGCACCGCTCACCGGAGCAGGCGCAGGGCCTGGCGGCGGCGGGCGCGCGCCCGGTGCTGGCCCGCCTGGGCCAGCGCGAGGAGGTGGCTGCGGCGCTGCGCGACGTGCGCCGGGTGCTGCTGCTGACGCCGCCGGTGCCCCACCAGCTCGAGCTGGACCGCCAGGTCGTCGAGCTCGCCGCGCAGGAGCGGCTGGAGCACGTGGTGCGCATCTCCGCCAGCGACTCCCACCTGCGCTCACCTGTGCCGTGGGCGCGGGCCCACGCCCACGCCGACCACCTGCTCGCGGCCACGGACCTGCCGTGGACGGTGCTGCGCCCCTCGGCCTTCCTGCAGAACATCACCCGCCAGAGCCCCACCGTCCGCCGCGGGGTGCTGCCCCACACCGCCGGGAGGGGCGCGGTCTCGTGGGTGGACGCCCGCGACGTGGCGGCCGTCGCCGCGGCGGTCTTCGCCGACGGGCCGCAGGCGCACCTGCGCGCCACCTACTTCCTGACCGGGCCGCAGAGCCTGTCCTACGGGGAGGTCGCCGAGCGCCTGACGGCCGGGCTGGGCCGGCGGGTGCGCGCGGTGGCGCTGCCGAAGGCGGTCTACCGGCTGGCGCTGCGCGCCGGCGGTGTCGACGCGTTCACCGCCGCGGGCCTGGGCGCGCAGTTCGCCGACGTGGTGCGCCACCAGGTCGACGTCGACGTCACCGGGGAGGTCGCGCGGCTGACCGGGCGGCCGCCGCGCGACCTGGACACCTGGGTGCGGGAGAACCGCGACCAGCTGGTCTGAGCCGCCCTTCAGCGCTCCGCGGGAGGCGCCGGGGCCTCGGCGGGCTCAGCCGTCTCGGGGGGCTCAGCCGTCTCGGGGGGCTCAGCTGCAACGGAGGGGCCGGCGGCTGCAGCCTCGGGGGCGAAGGCCGCGTCGGGGTCCCGCAGCAGCTGCTGCGCGGCCTCGGCGTGGGCGGCGACCTCGGGGCGCGGTGAGCCGGCCGCGGCCTCCAGCACCACCGCGGCGGCCGGGCCCAGCTGCACCAGGACCCGGCTGAGGCTGCGCTGCAGCTCCGCGTCGCCGCGGCCGAGCTGCCCGGCCAGCAGCTCGGCGAGCCGGGTCCGCTCGGCGGCCGCCGCCGCGTCCACCGGCCGGTCCTCCTCCAGGTCCTCCCGGGGCGTCAGGGCCACGGCCGCGCGCCAGGCGGTGCGGGCGACGACGTCGTCGGGGTCGGCCAGCAGTTCCGGGGTGATCCACGGCCGCGCGCTGCGGTCGAGCAGCTTGGACAGGGCGTGCAGCGCCTGCGCGCGCGCCTGCGGGCGCGGGTCGTCCAGCTCCGGGCGCAGCCTCGCCAGCACCGGCGCGTGGGGCAGGCGCGTGAGCACCCACGCCAGGGTGTCGCGCACGAACGGGTCGGGCTCCACCGCGGCGCGCTGCACCACCGCCTCCAGGTGCTGGGCGTCGGGCCAGGTGCCCAGCGCCATCGCCGCGCGCAGCCTCACCGACACCTGAGGTGACGCCAGCGCGGCTGCGGCGCCGGCGGCCTGCGCCGGGCCCGCCGTCCTGTCCGTCCTGTCCGTCCTCGGGTCCGACGTCATCGTGACCACCTCCTGTCCCAGTGAAGGCCCCCGACCCGTCGGGCACCCAGGCGGCCCCGCCCCGCGGCCCCGGGCGGGGTCACAGGCGCGGGTCGACGGGCTCGGACTCCAGCGCGAGGACGGCGAACACCGCCTCGTGCACGCGCCACAGCGGCTCGCCCCCGGCCAGGCGCTCCAGCGCCTCCAGCCCCAGCGCGTGCTCGCGCAGCGCCAGGCTGCGCTTGCGGCCCAGCTGCCGCTGCCCCAGCCGCTCCAGGTCACCCCGGTAGCCGGGGCCGTAGACGAGCCGCAGGTACTCCGGGCCGCGCACCTTCATCCCCGGCTGCACGAGCCCCCTCGGTCCTCGCAGCGCGGCCCCGGCGAAGGGCTTGACCACCGCCCCCTCGCCGCCCGCGGCCGTGAGCTCCGTCCACCAGGCGGTGCCGGCCTCGCAGGACGCCGCGTCGGTGGTGTCGACCCGCTGCCGCCGCGTGGCGCGGAACAGCTGCGGGTCCGCCTCCACCAGCCGGTCGGCCACCGACAGGTGCCAGCCGTGGTCGCGGTCGGCGAACACCACCGCGCCGCCGGGCGTCCCGGCCGCCAGCACCTGGAAGGGGGCCAGCTGCACCCCGTCGAGGCGGCCCTCGGCCACGCCCGTCGGCCACACGTACCGGCGGTAGGCCTCGGTGAACTCGGCGGCGTCCACCTCGCGCTGCCGGGTCCGCTCCAGCAGCGCCCCCACGTCCAGCCCGCGCGCCGCCGACCGCTCGAGGACGGCGACGGCGGCCGGCAGCGCCGCGCGCGCTGCCGCGCCGACAGCGGCGTACTGGCCGCGCAGCAGCTCCTCGGCCTTGGCCGACCAGGGGAGCAGCTCGGCGTCGAGCAGCAGCCAGGGGTCAGCGTCGCCGTCCTCGCCAGCAGAGCCGCACAGCTCCTCCCACAGCCCCGCGCGCTCGGCCGCGGAGCGCACGCCGTCGAGCAGCGCCACCGCCAGCTCGTCGCCGAAGAACGACCGCCCGGTCCGCGTGTGGACCACCCCGCCGGTCGACGACCACGGCGCGAGCCCGTCGCGCGAGCGCGCCACGAGCACCACGGCGCGCGAGCCCATGTGCTTCTCCTCGCACAGCAGGTCGGTGACGCCCGCCTTCCGGTACGCCTCGAACGCCGCCTGCGGGTGCTCCAGCAGGTCGGGCGCCTCCGCCCAGCCGCCGGCCGGCGCCATGGTCGCCGGGAGGTACCAGAGCAGGTGCGGGTCCACGGCGAACCGGCTCACCACCTCCAGCGCCCCCGCCGCCTGCTCCGCGGCGACGGCCACCCGGCCGGCCAGCCGCGTCTCGACGCCGCGGCCCGTGCCGTCGGGGGAGAGGACGACAGTGAGCGCGAGGTCGTCGTCGTCTCTCACCGGTGGCTTCCGCACCAGCGGCTCCACCGGCTCGTGGTGCACCGCCTCCGCCGGCACCTGCACGGTCTCCCGCTCCGGCCACCGCAGCGCCGACAGCTTCCCGCCGAACACCACGCCGGTGTCCAGGCACAGCGTCCCGTTGACCCACTCCAGCTCCGGCGTCGGCACGTGCCCGTAGAGCACCGTCGCCCGGCCCCGGTAGTCGCGGGCCCAGTCCAGCCGCACCGGCAGCCCGAGCTCGTCGGACTCGCCCGTCGTGTCGCCGTACAGCGCGAAGCTGCGCACCCGCCCCGACGCCCGGTTGTGGTAGGCCTCCTTGAGCCCCGCGTGCGCCACGACGAGCTTCCCGTCGTCCAGCACCAGGTGGCTGACCAGCCCGTCGGCGAAGCCGCGGACGCGCTCGCGGAACGCACGCCGCTCGTCGTCGTCCTCGATGGCCGCGATCTGGGCGAGCGTCGCCTCCAGGCCGTGGGCCACCGAGACGTCCTTGCCGTCGAGCGCGCGGACGAGCTTGGCCTCGTGGTTGCCGGGCACGGCGAGCGCGTGCCCGGCCTCGACCATCCCCATGACCAGGCGCAGGACGCCGGGGGTGTCCGGGCCCCTGTCGACCAGGTCGCCGAGGAACACCGCGCGGCGCCCGTCGGGGTGCGCGGCATCGACGGCGCGGCCGCGCTCGTCGCGCGCGAGGGAGTAGCCGAGCTCGCCGAGCAGGGTCTCCAGCTCCGAGCGGCAGCCGTGGACGTCACCGATGACGTCGAAGGGCCCGTGCTGGTCGCGCAGGTCCGAGCGCAGCGGCGTCCTGACGACGCGCGCGGCCTCCACCTCCTCCACCGAGCTCAGCACGTGCACCGTGCGGAAGCCCTCCCGCCGCAGGGACCGCAGCGACCGGCGGAGCGCGTCGCGGTGGCGCTTGACGACGTGCGCCCCGAAGTCGCGGTCCGGGCGGGCGGCGTTGCGCTCCAGGCAGACCCGCTCGGGCAGGTCGAGCACGATGGCGACGGGGAGGACGTCGTGGTCGCGGGCCAGGGCCACGAGCTGGCGGCGCGCGTCGGCCTGGACGTTGGTCGCGTCCACCACCGTGAGGCGGCCGCGGCGCAGCCGGACCCCCGCGATGTGGTGGAGCACGTCGAAGGCGTCGGCGGTGGCGGCCTGGTCGTTGACGTCGTCCGCGACGAGCCCGCGGCAGTGGTCGGAGGAGACCACCTCGAACGGCCCGAAGTGCCGCGCCGCGAACGTCGACTTGCCCGATCCGCTGGCGCCGACGAGCACCACGAGGCTGAGGTCGGGGACCTCGAGCACCCGCTCGGCCTGCTCGTTCACGCCGCCCCCTCGGTGCTGTCGCGCCGGGTGAACACGGCCATCTGCGTGGGCGGGCCGACCTCGTCGTCGTCGATCCCCACCGGTCTGACGACGACGGCGTAGCCGCGGCGCTCGGCCACCTCCGAGGCCCAGGCGGCGAACTCGGCGCGGGTCCACTCGAAGCGGTGGTCCGGGTGCCGGAACGCCCCCGCGGCCAGGGCCGGGTAGCGCACGTTGTGCTCGGCGTTGGGGGTGGTGACGACGACCGTGCGCGGCCGGGCGTGCGCGAAGACGCTGCGCTCCAGCGCGGGCAGGCGCGGCGGGTCGAGGTGCTCGACCACCTCCACCAGCGTCACCGCGTCGACGTCGGCGAGGCGGTCGTCGCGGTAGGTCGCGGAGGTCTGCAGCAGCTGCAGCCGGGCCGCGACGGAGTCGGGCAGCCGGTCCGTGCCGATCCGGCGGGCGGCGCGCTCGAGCTCGCGGGCCGAGACGTCGGCGCCCACCACGCGCGTGAAGCGGGGGTCGCGCAGCAGCTCGCGCACGAGGCCGCCCTCGCCGCAGCCGAGGTCGACGACGCTCGCGGCACCGGCCTCGCGCAGAGCGGCGAGCACCGCCTCGCGGCGCAGCACCGCCAGCGGCGTCGCCCGCTCGGTGCTGTCGCCCGCCCCCTCCTCCTCGATCGCCGCGGGGGTGGCGTCGTCGACGAGGGCGGGGGAGGGGATGCCCTCGACGTCGTCCAGGCGGGCGACCGCGTCGCGGACCAGGGAGCGCTGGTGGCGCAGGTAGCGCGTCATGACCAGGTCGCGCTCGGGGTGGGCGGGCAGCCAGTCGCCGCCGGCGCGGACCAGCTTGTCCACCTCGTCGGCGCTGACCCAGTAGTGCTTGGCGTCGTCGAGGACGGGCAGCAGCACGTAGAGCTGGCTCAGGGCGTCCGCCAGTCGCAGCGTGCCGCGCAGGCGGGTGTCGACGACGCGGGAGGCGCCCCACTGCGGCACCTGCGGGTCCAGCGGCTGGGCGGCGGCCTCGACGTCCCAGCCCAGCGGCGCGAACAGGCGCTGCACCAGCGGGGCCCCGCCGCGGCTGACGAGCGACGGGACGTGGACCTCCAGCGGCAGCGGTTGCCCCGGCAGCTCGGGGCGGGCGTCGCAGCGCCCGGCGAGCGCCGTCCTGAACACCTTGCCGAGCGCGACGGCGAGCAGGGAGGACGCGACGTAGGGCCTGTCGTTGACGTGGTCGGCCAGGGCGAAGCCCTCCGGCGCCTGCCCGCGGCCGCGGCCGCGCTGCAGGGCGGCGGTGTCGACGTCGAGCAGCAGGGCCGCGGTGGCGCGCTCCTCGCCCGCCTCGGGCCACAGCACGTGCGCGGTGCCGCCGAACACCTCGCTGGACTGGGCCCGGTCGGGGTGCTTGTGCAGGAGGAAGCCGAGGTCGCGGGCGACCGGCACCGCCGGAGACGCCACCAGGCTGATCGTCAGGAGCACGTCGCCATCCTCTCCACCCTCCGTGATCATGGGCGATCGGCCACCGAGGTGGTCGATCGCCCATGGTCACGGACTTCTCGGCGTCAGTCGCCCCTGGTGCTGACGACCTGCCGCGGCTCGCGGCGGACCTTCGCGAGCAGCCCGTCGGTGGGCTTGTCCACACCGCCATCCTGCGGGGCGGCGCAAGCGGTTTCGGGTCGTCGCGGGCGAGCTCCTCGCCCGTGCCGCGGGGAGTGCGAGGGGGGTGGGCGGGGAGGGGCTAGGCGGAGGCGCGGGCGAGGCTGCGCGCCAGGCGCGCCTCGAGGGAAGCGAGGTCGCCCTCGGGCAGGCGGCGCGCGACGGCGACGAGCGCCGGGGGCAGCTCGGCGGCGTGCTCCCCTCGGCACGCGGAGGCCAGGCTGGCGCCGCGGTCGGGGTGGACCTCGACGGGGGCGCCGGAGGCCACGATCTCGTGGGCCCAGCGGTCGACGTGCGCGGCGAGGGTGGCGGCCATGCCGTGCAGATCGGCACGCGGCGCGGCGGCCTTGAACCCGCGCCCGGAGCCGTCCGGGTGGCGGCGCGGCCCTCCGGTGCGCCTCACAGGGGCTTCACAGCGGCCTCGCCTCGACGCCCCGCCACGGCGCACCTAGGGTCGTCATCACGGTCTCGGCTACTACTGCGGGGATCGTAGAGATCGCCCACAGGGCGACGCCGAGAGGGGCCACCCGTGAGCTCGAGCACCACCAGCACCCGCCGCTCCACCCCCCGGGCCGCTGCCCCCTCGGGCGCGCTGCGCTTCCTGCAGGCGGCCACCGCCCTGTCCGTGCTGGTGGTCCTGGCCCAGTTCGTCACCGCCGGGCAGCTGCTCAGCGGCGGGCGGGGAGCGGAGGAGCTGCACGCCGGGGGCGCCATCGCCCTGCACGTCGTCCAGGGCCTCGTCGTCGTCGCCGCCGTGCTGCTGCAGCGCGCGACGCGCGGTCCGGTCTGGCCGGCGGCGCTGGCGCTGCTGTCCTTCGCCATCGGCTTCGCGCAGGCGTGGACCGGCGACCACGCGGGCCTGGCCGTCCACGTCCCGGGCGCCGTGATCACCACCGTGGTCACCGTGTGGCTGACCGCGTGGGCCTTCACCGGGGCGCGCCGCACCGCCTGAGCCGGGAGCCGCCCGCACCGCGGCGTTCGGCCGCGCGCACCGCGCGTGGTAGGACTTCAGGCGATCAGCCAGCCCGCACCGCCGCGCCCGGCCGCGCCGCGCACCACCGAGGAGCACCTCCCGATGCCGACCCCCCGGGGCGTGGACGCCCAGATCGCCCGCTCGTGGCTGCTCGTCAACGCGGGGCGCCCCGACGACTTCGAGCCGGCCGCCAGGTCGCGCGCCGACCAGGTCATCCTCGACGTCGAGGACGCGGTCGACCCCGCCAACAAGGCCGAGGCGCGCCGGGGCGTCGTCGACTGGCTGGAGACCAGCGGGCACACCGCCTGGGTGCGCATCAACGACAGGACCACCTCCTTCTGGGAGGACGACGTCCGCGAGCTGGCCCACGCCGCCGCCGCCGGCAGCGGCCTGGCCGGCGTCATGCTCGCCAAGACCGAGGCCCCCGAGCACGTCACGGAGACCTTCGACAGGCTCGGCGGCTCCCTGCCGGTCATCGCCCTCGTCGAGTCCGCCCTCGGCATCGAGGAGTCGGTGCGCATCGCCCGCGCCCGGGGCGCCTTCCGCCTGGCCTTCGGCAGCGGCGACTACCGCCGCGACACCGGCACGGCCGCCGACGACCTCGCGATGGCCTACCCGCGCTCCCGCCTCGTGGTCGCCAGCCGCATCGGTGGCCTGCCCGGCCCCATCGACGGCCCCACGGTCGGCTCCAGCCACGCGGTGCTGCGCGAGCAGTCGGCCCTCACGGTGGCCCTGGGCCTGACGGGCAAGCTGTGCCTGCAGACCGAGCAGGTGCCGGTCATCAACGAGGTCATCAGCCCCACGCAGTCCGACATCGCGTGGGCGCAGGACTTCCTGGCCGACTTCGAGGCGCGCGGCCGCGTCGTCCGCGACGGCTCGGACCTCCCGCGCCTCGGGCGCGCCCGCAAGATCATGAACCTGGCGACGGCGCTGGGGATCGTCCCCTCCTCCTGAGCCCGCTGTCGGTGGCGCGTGCCACCGTGGGCCCGTGGACGACGACGACGGCCTGCCCGGCGCCCGCGGCGAGCTGCGGCTGGTGACCGTGCTGCTCACCCTGGCCGTCCCGCCCGCGGCCGACGCCGAGGACGCCGCGGCGCTGGCCGCCGACGCGGCGGCCTCCACGGCGCTGCACGTGGTGCACGCCGCGGGCGTGGAGGGCCACCTGCCCGCCCCCGGGGCCACGGTGGTGCGCGCCGGGCGCCAGCAGCCCTGGACGGTGCAGGCCGTGGGCCCGCGGTCGGTGCGGCTGCGCGACCTCGCCGGTGACGTGGTGGAGGTCCCGCGCACCACCGTGCTGCCCGACCCGCTCGACGCCGGCGGGCTCGCCGAGGGTGCCTGACCGGGTGCAGGGCGCCGCGCCACCGGCTGCACCGCCGGCCGCTCGTCCGCCGCGCTGGGCGCGGTGGGCCTCCGAGGCCCTCGCGCCCGCCCCGCTGGCTGCGGTGGTGCCGCTCGTGGTCGGTGCCGTCGCGGCGGGGTGGAGGGGGGCCGCCCTGGCGGCGGTCGGTGCGGTGGTGGCCGTCCTCCCCGGGGTGCTGCTCGTGGTGGGCCTCGTGCGGCGGGGCCGCGTCGTCGACCACCACCTCCCGGACCGGGCCGACAGGCCCCGCGTGCTGGGGGCGGTCCTCGTGGGCGTGGTCGCCGCTGCAGCGCTCGAAGCAGCGCTGGGTGCTCCGCCGGCGCTGCGCGTGCTCTTCGCGGCCATGGCGGTCCTCCTCGCCGTCGTCGTGGTGGTCTCGACCCGGTGGAAGGTCTCGCTGCACGCCGCGGCCGCAGCGGCGTCGCTGGGGGCGCTGGTGGCGGCGCTCGGGCCGTGGGCACTGGCCGGCGCGCCGCTGGTGGCGCTGCTGGGCGCCGCGCGGGTGGCCCTGGGGGCCCACACGCCGGTGCAGGTGCTGGTGGGCCTGGCGCTGGGGGCGGTCGCCGCCGTCGTGGCCGCAGCCCTCACCGGCTGAGGCGCCCGACGGCCTGCGGATCGGCGGCGCCTCCTCAGGCCTGGGGAAGCGCGGGAGGTGGGGAGCCCGAGGTCCGGTGGGCAGCCCTGCGTCCGGTTCCAGCGCCTGACCCGGACGTCGACCTGCCCACCGGACGTGAGCCTGCCCACCGGCACGCAGGCGACGCCGTGGCGCTCCTCGACTTCCAGTACGATACTGTTTCGTACTGAAAACCGGGGACGCAGAGGAGGACGCGTGGCCGACGACCCGAGGGTGGTGCGCTCGCGCGCCGCCGTGGTGGCCGGAGCCGCCGAGCTGCTGCTCGAGGACGGGCCGGGCGCCGTCACCGTCGACGCCGTCGTCCAGCGCACCGGCGTCGCCCGCTCCACCATCTACCGCCACTTCCCCACCAGCACCGACGTGCTGCGCGCAGCGGTCGACGCGGTGCTCCCCGTCGGCGCACCCGTGGAGCCCCTGGGCGCGCCCGGGCGGGCGCCCACGGCGGAGCAGGCCCGGGAGGCCCTCGGCCGCCGGCTCCACGCCACCGCCGACCAGCTGGCCACCGGGGCCTGGGTGCGGGCCCTGCCCGCGCTGCTCGAGCTGCTGGCGCGCGACCCCTCCCTGGAGGAGCACCGGGCGCAGGTCGTCGCCCGCCACCGCGAGCCGCTGGAGGAGCAGCTGCGCGCCGTCCGCGACGCCGGCCTGCTGCCCGCCGACGCCGACCTCGCCGTCGTCGCCGCCCGCCTCCTCGGGCCGCTGTTCTACCGCCGCCTGGTCAGCGGCGAGCCCCTCAGCCACGAGCTGTGCGACCACCTGGTCGACACCGTCCTCACCCCCGGAGAGCACCGATGAGCCACCCGCACGCCCACCGCGCCGGCCCTGAGCGGCCCACCCTGCGCGCGGAGCTGCGCGACGCCGTCGCACCCCGCACGGTCGCCCTCGTCGTGGCCGTGCTGCTGCTGCAGCTGGGCTTCGTGCTCAGCTACGTCGGCGCCTTCCACGACCCGACCCCCCGCGACGTCGCCGTGACGGTGGTCGGCCCCACCCCGCAGGTGGCCGACCAGACCGCGGCCGCGCTCGACGACGTCGCCGGGCACCCGCTGGAGGCCACCGCGACGACGGACGCCGACGCCGCCCGCGCCGACCTGGCCGCCGACGCGACCAGCGCCGTCCTGGTCATCAGCCCCACCTCCGCGCAGGACCAGCTGCTGGTCACCACCGCGGGCGGCGCCGCCACCGCCACCGCCGTGCAGGCCGTGCTCACCCAGGCCGAGGCCACCCAGGGCCGCACCCTGGCGGTGGAGGACGTCGTGCCCGCGGCCGGCGGGGACGCCCGTGGGCTGTCGGGCTTCTACCTGGTCACCGGGTGGGTCGTCGGCGGCTACCTGCTGGCCGCGCTGCTGGGCGTGGCCCGCGGTGCGCGTCCGGCCACCCTGCGCCGCGCCGCGATCCGCCTCGCGGCCGTGGCCCCCTACGCGGTGCTGTCCGGGACCGGCGGCGCGCTGGTGGTCGGCCCGCTGCTCGGGGCGCTGCCCGACGACGCCGGGACGCTGTGGGCCTTCGCAGGCACCGGCGCGCTCGTGGTCCTCGCCGCAGCGGCCGTGACGATGGCGCTGCAGGTGCTCGCGGGCACCGTCGGCATCGGCCTCGCGGTGCTGCTCTTCGTCGTCCTGGGCAACCCCAGTGCGGGCGGGGCCTACCCACCGGCCCTGCTGCCGCCGTTCTGGTCCTGGCTGTCCGGGGTGCTGCCCAACGGCGCCGCCGTCGACGCGGTGCGCCGGATCGCCTACTTCGACGGCGCGGACGTCGGCCAGCGCCTGCTCGTGGTGGCCGCCTGGGCCGTGGCCGGCGCCGTGGTGGCGCTGGTGGCGGCCCGCTGGCACCAGCTGCGCGCCGACGGCCGCGCGCGCAGCCCCCGCGCTGCCCGCACCCCCGGGCCCGCCGCCGCCTGACCGACCCACCACCGTGATCATGGACGATCGGCCACTCGCAGGTGGCTGATCGCCCATGATCACGGCTGGGGGAGGGGGGACCCCCTACCCCAGGAGGGGGTCCGGGCGCCCGCGCGGGCACCGGAACGGGCCCGCAGGAGGGCGCGCGGGCGCAGCGCCGCCGCCTAGCGTCACCGCTGTGATCGAAGCCCGGAACCTCGTCAAGCGCTACGGCGCCAAGACCGCCGTCAACGACCTCAGCTTCACCGTCACCCCCGGCCACGTGACCGGCTTCCTCGGGCCCAACGGCGCCGGCAAGTCCACCACCATGCGCATGGTCGTCGGCCTGGACCGGCCCACCAGCGGCGCCGTCACCGTCAACGGCAAGCGGTACGCCGAGCACCGCACCCCGCTGGCCGAGGTCGGCACGCTGCTGGAGGCCAAGGCCGTCCACCGCGGCCGCAGCGCCCACGACCACCTGCTCGCCCTCGCCCAGAGCCAGGGCATCGGCCGCAAGCGGGTCGCCGAGGTCATCGACCTCGTCGGCCTGCACGACGTGGCGCGCAAGCGCGCCGGCGGCTTCTCACTGGGCATGGGTCAGCGCCTGGGCATCGCCTCCGCGCTGCTGGGCGACCCCGCCACGATCATCCTCGACGAGCCGGTCAACGGCCTCGACCCCGACGGCGTGCTGTGGATCCGCACGCTGCTGCGCGGCCTGGCGGCCGAGGGCCGCACCGTCTTCGTCAGCTCCCACCTCATGAGCGAGATGGCGCTGACGGCGGAGAAGCTGGTCATCGTGGGCCGGGGCCGGCTGCTGGCCGACACCACCGTGGAGGACCTCATCGCCACCGCCACCGACAGGCCCGTCGCGGTGCGCTCCCCGCAGGCCGGGGAGCTGGGCCGCCTGCTCGTCAGCGCAGGCGCCAGCGTCACCGACGTCGAGGTGGGGGAGCTGTCGGTGACGGGCACCACCGCCGAGCGCATCGGCGAGGTCGCCGCCGAGCGCGGCATCGTGCTGCACGAGCTGCACACCGAGAGGGCGTCGCTGGAGCAGGTCTACATGGCCCTGACCCGCGACTCCCGCGAGTACACCACCGACGACGACGCGCAGCAGGAGCAGGAGGCCGCGGCATGAGCACCGGCACGGACCAGAGCACGACGACGGGCGCGGGCGGCGCCGTCCCCGCTGCGCGCCAGCACCGCTCGAACCACCTCGCCGGCGGCGGCAGCGCCCCGTCGGGCGCCACGCTCGGGCGGGCGGTGCTGGCGGAGTGGACCAAGCTGCGCTCCCTGCGCTCCACCTGGTGGACCCTGCTCATCGCCCTGGCGCTGGCCATCGGCTTCGCCGCGCTGCTGGCCGCGGTGGTCTCCGACCCCGAGAACGCCCAGCCGCAGGGCGGCCCCGGCGTCAACGGCCTGGCCGACCCCGTCGCCACGGCCCTGGGCGCCACCGGCTTCTCCGCCCTGGTCATCGGCGTGCTCGGCGCGCTGGTGGCCTCCGGGGAGTACGCCACCGGCTCGATCTCCTCCAGCCTCATGGCGCTGCCGCGCCGCTGGCCGCTGCTGGTGGCCAAGGCGTCCGTGCTCCTGGCGGTGCTGGTGCCCTTCACCCTCGTGCTCTCCCTGAGCGCGCTGTGGATCGCCCAGGTCGTCTACGGCGACGCCGCGACCATCGACTGGACCGCCTCGGAGACCGTGGTGGCCGTCCTGGGCAACTGCGCCTACCTCGTGGCGGTGGCGCTGCTCGGCCTGGGCCTGGGGCTGCTCCTGCGGGCCACGGCCGGGGCCATCACGGTGCTGGTGGCCGTCGTCTTCGTGGCCCCGCCGCTGCTGCAGCTGGTCACCTGGGACTGGGTGCAGGCCATCGCCCACCGCTTCCCCGACGTCGCGGCCGCCTCGCTGCAGTCGACCCTGGGCACCGGGGTGCTCTCGGACGTGGCCGCCTGGCTGACGCTGCTGGGCTGGGCCGTGGTGCCGCTCGCGCTCGGCGCGGTGGTCCTGCAGCGCCGCGACGCCTGAGCCCCGCGAGCCCCGGCATCGACCTGCGCGCGCGCCTGGCCGCCCACCCCCGTCTGCGAGACGCGGGGTGGGCGGCGCTCGTGCTGCTGCCGCTGGTGCCCGACGCGGTGCTCACCTCCGGACCGCACGCCGCGCTGGTGACCGCCCTGGTGGCCGCCCCCCTGTGGTGGCACCGCCGCGCGCCGCTCGTGGCCCTGCTGGCCACCTGCGCCCTGGCCGCGCCTGCCTGGGCGGTGCTCGGCGGCCGGCCGGCCTTCCCCGCGGTGCTGGTGCTGGTGGGCGCGGCCTCCCTGGCCGTCGAGCGGCGCGGGGCGCAGCTGCGGCTGGGCGTGGTGGCCGCCGTCGTCGTCCTGCTGGTCCTGGGTGCCACCGACGCTGCCGGACGGGGGGCGGGGGAGCCCCCGACCTCCGTGTGGGCCGCTCCCGTGGTGGTGGGGCCGATGCTGGCCGCCGCGGTGCTGCTCGGCACCACGGTCAGGGGCCGGCGCGAGCAGGTGCGCCTGCTGCGCGAGCGCGCCGACCGGCTGCAGGCCGAGCGCGACCAGCGGGCGCAGATCGCCGTGGCCGCCGAGCGGGCGAGGATCGCCCGCGAGCTGCACGACGTCGTCGCCCACGCCCTCACCGTGGTGGTGCGCCTGGGCGACGGCATGACCGCCCGCGCCCGCCGCGACCCCGCAGCCCCGCCCGACCCCACGGCGCTGGACGCCATGACCGCCACCTCCCGCCAGGCGCTGGCCGAGATGCGGCGCCTGCTGGGGGTGCTGGAGCAGCCCGGCCGCGACGACTCCGCCGAGCGCTCCCCGCTGCCCGCCGGGGAGCAGGACGACGACGGGCTGGACGCCGTCGTGGCCGCCGTGCGCGCCGCGGGCGTGCCGGTCCGCCTGACCCGCAGCGGCCCGCAGGAGGGCTGGAGCCGCACCACGCGCCTGGCGGTGCACCGCATCGTCACCGGGGCGCTGACCAACGTGCTCGACCACGCCGGGCTGGGGGTGCGCGCGGAGGTCCGCGTCGGCTGCGACGGCCGGGTCGTGGAGGTGGTGGTGGACGACGACGGCGTGGGCGTCGGCGTGCCCCCCGCCGCGCCGGCCGCGGGCAGCCGCGAGGGACGCGGGCGCGGGCTGCCCGGCATGCGCGAGCGGGCCGAGGCGTTCGGGGGCTCCTTCAGCGCCGGGCCGCGCCCCTCCGGGGGGTGGCGGGTGCGGGCCGTGCTGCCCGCGCACCCCGAGCGGCCGGAGCTGCCGCTGCCGGCGGAGCGCCCGCAGGTGCCGCCGGCGGGGGAGCGCGCGGTGCAGGCTGGTCCGCTGTGAGCGAGGAGCAGCGGCCGCTGCGCGTGCTGCTGGTCGACGACCAGGCGCTGGTCCGCCTCGGCTTCCGCATGCTCCTGGAGGCCACCGGCCCCGAGGAGGGCCTGGAGGTGGTGGGGGAGGCCGGCGACGGCGCCACCGCCGTGCGGATGGTCGCTGCCCTGCAGCCCGACGTGGTGCTCATGGACGTGCGGATGCCCGGCGTGGACGGCATCGAGGCCACCCGGCGCGTCGTGGAGTCCGGGTCGGCGGCTCGCGTGCTGGTGCTGACGACCTTCGACCTCGACGAGCTGGCCTTCGCCGCGCTGCGCGCCGGGGCCAGCGGCTTCCTCCTCAAGGACGTCCAGCCTGACGAGCTGGTGCGCGCCCTGCACGCCGTGGCCGCCGGCGACGCGGTGCTCACCCCCCGGCTGACCCGGCACCTGCTGCGCCTGGCCGAGGAGCGGCTGCCCGGTGCCGGGGCGGAGGCGGCCGGTGGCCCGGCGGCAGGCGCACCCGCAGCGGCGGTGCGCCCCGAGCGGGCGCAGCTGGAGCAGCTGACCCCGCGCGAGCGCGACGTGCTCGTGGAGGTGGCCCGCGGGCTGTCCAACGCCGAGGTCGCCCGCAAGCTCGTGCTGTCCGAGCCGACCGTCAAGGGCCACGTGGGCCGCCTGCTGGCCAAGCTGGGGCTGCGCGACCGGGTGCAGGTGGTCGTGTGGGCCTACCGGGCCGGCGTGGTCACCCCCGACGACCACACCCCCTCCTCGTGATCGTGGACGACCCGTGCGCCACCAGCCCGTGACCACGGCCGGGGTGGGGGCGGCGCCCGCAGGCGGCGCGCGTAGCGTGCTCGCCCGTGTCCGCGCTGCTCGTCGTCGTCGTCGCCGCTGAGGGCCGCGCGCCCGCCGTCGTCGGGGTCGACGAGCCGGTGGTGGCCGCCGACGACCTCGGGCTGACCCGCGGCGACGGGTGCTTCGAGGGGCTGCGCCTCGTGCGCGCCGCGGGGGAGGGCGGCGCCGTCGCGGTCCCCAACCTCGAGGCGCACCTGGCCCGCCTGCAGCGCTCGGCCCGCTCCCTGGACCTGCCCGACGACGCCGCTCCCTGGGCGCGCGCGCTGGACCTGGCCGCCCGCACGTGGGCGGACGGCGGGCGGGGGGCCCGGGGCACCGGGGAGGCGGAGGAGGAGGTGGTGGCCGTCGAGGCGGCGGTGAAGCTGTCGGTCACCCGGGGCAGGCCCGTGCCCGCGGGCGCAGCGCCCGTGCCGACCGTGGTGGTCACCGTCAGCGCGCTGGACGCCGGCTCGCTGCGGGCGCGCCGCGAGGGCGTCTCGGTGGCCTCCATGACCCGCGGGTACTCACCGGACGCCTTCGCGGGCGCGCCGTGGCTGCTGGGCGGTGTCAAGACGCTCTCCTACGCCGTGCACACCGCGGCCCAGCGCGAGGCGTCCCGGCGCGGCGCCGACGACGCCCTGTTCACCGCCGCCGACGGGTCGCTGCTCGAGGCCCCGACCGCCTCGGTGCTGTGGGTGCCCGAGCCGGGGCTGCTGCGCACGGTGGCGCCGGGCGACAACGGCATCCTGGGCAGCACCACCCAGCACCTGCTCTTCGAGCGCGCCCGCCGCGCGGGCTGGCGGGCCGAGGAGACCACCGGCACCCTCGCCGACCTGCGCGCCGCCCGGGTGGTGCTGCTCACCAGCGCCGTGCGCGGACCGGTGCGGGTGGTGCGGCTGGACGGCGAGCCCGTCAGCCAGCACCCCGAGGCCGCGGCCCTGGCCGCCGAGCTGGCCGGGCTCGCCGGCTTCTGACCGCCACCCTCGGCGCACCGGGCGGCGCAGGCACCGGGTTGGATGGCCCGATGCCGCACCTGCTGCACCTCGACTCCTCCATCGGTCCCGCCTCCGGCCCCGGCGCCTCGCGCTCGCGCGAGATCACGGCGACCTTCGCCGGCGCCTGGCGCGAGGCGGGCGCGCAGCACACCGTGCACCACCGCGACCTCGTCGCCGAGCCGCTGCCGCACCTGCTCGACCCGGCCCTGCACTGGGCGCCCCCGCTGCGCCCGGCCGGCTCCAGCCCCGACCCCGCCGCCGAGGCGCTGCAGGCCCGGCTGCTCGAGGAGCTGCTGGCCGCCGACGTGCTGCTCGTGGGCTGCCCGCTCTACAACTACTCGCTGCCCTCCACGCTGAAGGTCTGGCTCGACAACGTCCACGTCCCGGGCACCACCACCGCCTTCCCCGGGCACGACACCCAGCCGCTGGCCGGGCGCACCGCCGTCGTCGTCACCAGCCGCGGCGGGACGTACGACCCCGGCACGCCCACCGCCGACTGGGACCACGCCGTGCCGCCGCTGCGCATCGTGCTCGGTGACGCCCTCGGCATGGACGTCCGCGTCATCACCACCAGCGCGACGCTGTCCGAGGAGGTCGAGGCCCTCGCCGCCGGCGCCGAGCGGGCCCGCGCCGAGCGGGCCGCCGCGCACGAGCAGGCCGCGGCCCTGGCGCGCGAGCTGGCCGGCGCGAGCCTGTAGGATCCTCGTCAGCCGCGTGCGCGCGGCGAGATGGTGGGCGTAGCTCAGCTGGTAGAGCGCCGCGTTGTGGTCGCGGATGTCGCGGGTTCAAGTCCCGTCGCTCACCCCACCGAACAGGCCCGGGCCCGCGCCCGGGCCTGTTCTGCGTCCGGCCCCCTCACCCGAGCGGGTGGCGCCCGCCAAGGTCCGCCCCGGCGCTGCCGATGACCTGCGTGAAGGACACGCACCGCACGGACGCGGACCTCGGGAGGAGCCACCAGTGCATCACCAGCCCGGCCCGGACCTCGTCGTCGAGCACACGCCCGACTCGGGCGTGATGGACCTCCTGCGGCGCGGCGTGCCGCTGTCGCTGCTGGTCGACCTCTCCCAGCCCGACGGCCCGGACTCCGAGGAGATCCTGGCCGACGAGCGGCTGCAGGGCGAGGCCTCCTGGCTCGAGCGCCCCTGACCCCGGCTCAGCCGCGCGCGACGCGCTCGGCGACGGCCTTCGCGGTCGCCGAGTCCGGCCCGGGGTCCGGCACGAAGACGGCCTGCCGGTAGTACCTCAGCTCGGTGATGGACTCGCGGATGTCGGCCAGCGCGCGGTGGCCCCCGGCCTTGGCGGGCGCGGCGAAGTAGGCGCGCGGGTACCAGCGCCGGGCCAGCTCCTTGACCGAGCTGACGTCGATGATGCGGTAGTGCAGGTGCTCGTCGAGCTCGGGCATGTCGCGCGCCAGGAAGCCCCGGTCGGTGCCGACCGAGTTGCCCGCCAGCGGCGCCTTGCGCGGCTCCGGCACGAAGCGGCGCACGTACTCCAGCACCTGGCGGCCCGCCTCCTCCAGCGTCACGCCGTGCGGCAGCTCCTCCAGGAGCCCCGACGTCGTGTGCATCGTGCGGACCACGTCGCGCATCTGCGCCAGCGCCTCGTCCGAGGGCTTGATGACGACGTCGATCCCCTCGTCGAGCACCTGCAGGTCGGAGTCGGTGACCAGCACCGCCACCTCCACCAGGGCGTCGACGCCGAGGTCGAGGCCCGTCATCTCGCAGTCGATCCAGACGATGCGCTCGGCCGAGGGGCTCACCACCGGCCTCACTGTAGTCAGCCGCTGCTCAGGGGCGCCGGGGCCGCCCCGGCGGCCGGCGCGCGCCCGCGGCCCGTCGCGGGGCCGGCCGGCCGCGGCGCGGCTAGCGTGGCCCCGTGGAGCCCGCGCCGGCCGTCGTCCTCCGCGGCGAGGGCGAGCCGCACCTGCACCTGCCCGAGCGCCGCGCGCGCCGCACCGGGATCGGCCGGGTGCTCGTGCGGATCGCCGTCGTGGTGCTCATCGCCGGGTGCGGGCTGCTGAGCGTGCTGCTCGTGGCCACCGACACCGGCATCACGGGCTTCGGGGTGGGCCTGCTGCTGGCGGTCCTGCCGGTGGTGCCCGTGGTCGCGGCGATCCTGTGGCTCGACAGGTACGAGCACGAACCGCCCAGCCAGCTGGTGTTCGCCTTCTTCTGGGGCGCCTTCGTGGCCACCTTCGTGTCCCTGGTGCTCAACACCTCCTCCATGGAGCTCATCCGCGCCGCCGGCGGGAACCCCGACTCCGCGGCCGTGCTCGTGGCCCCCTTCGTCGAGGAGACCACCAAGGGCCTGGCGGTGCTGCTGCTGTGGCTGTTCCGCCGCCGCGAGTTCGACGGCGTGGTCGACGGCATCGTCTACGCGGCGCTGGCCGGGGTCGGCTTCGCCTTCGTGGAGAACGTCCTGTACCTGGGCCGCAGCTTCGCCGAGGACGGCGGCACCGTGACCGCGGTGACCTTCGTGGTCAGGTGCCTGTTCAGCCCGTTCGCCCACCCGCTGTTCACCGCCGCCATCGGCGTGGGGATCGGCGTGGCGGCCTCCCGGCGCAACCCCGCGGTGAAGGTCCTCGCGCCCCTGCTGGGGTGGTGCGTGGCGGTGGCGCTGCACGCGCTGTGGAACCTCACCGCCTCCCAGGGCCTGCAGGGCTTCATCGGCACCTACGTGGCGCTGCAGGTGCCGATCTTCCTGGCGGCCGTGGCGGTGGCCGTCGTCGCGCGCAGCCGCGAGGGCCGCGTGCTGCGCCGGCACCTGGCCGGCTACGCCCAGGCGGGCTGGGTCACCCCCGCGGAGGCGCGCATGCTGGCGTCCCTGTCCGAGCGCTCGCGCGCCCGCGACTGGGCCGGGCGGGCGCTGGGGCCGCAGGCCAAGGGGGCCATGCGCGACTTCCAGGAGCTGGCCAGCGAGGTCTCCTTCCTGCGCGACCGCATGGAGCGCGGCACGGCGCCGGCCGGTGCGGCGGAGGCGGAGCTGGCCGGGCTGCAGTCGATGTGGCGGCTGCGGAGGGCGTTCGTGCCAGCCGGCGGCGCCTGACGCACCGGCCCGGCGCCCAGCCCGGCGGTCAGCCCGGAAGTCAGCCTGGCGGTCGGCCCGGCGCTCAGCCCGGCGGTCAGCCGCCGACGGTCCACAGGTCGCGGGCCGCGCGCCACACCGGCAGCCAGGAGCCGCCCTCGGTGACCAGCGCCGCCAGCACGAGCGGCTGCGTGAGGCGCAGGTGCAGGAGCACCGCGCAGGTGGCCAGCAGCGCCGCCCGGCCGCAGGAGGGTGTCGAGCCCGCGGGGGTGCGCACGCGGAACGCCGCCGTCCCCGCGTCGAGGTCGACGACGACGCCGACACCGGCCTCCTCCAGCAGCGCGTCGATGCCTCGCGAGAGCGCCGCGACGCCCTGGCGGGCTCCCGGCGTCGACGTCGTCGGCAGCCCCGCCAGCGGCGCCGCGTAGCGGCCGAGCACGTCGGCGGCGAGCACCGCCGCGAGCGCCACGGACGCGCGCCAGTCCGTGGTGCCCGCGCGCAGGTGCGGGAAGGCGGACTCGACCAGCTCGCCCAGGGCGGCGTGCAGCCGCTCGGGCACGGCCTCGCCCGCCTGGCCGGGCAGCTGGCCGTAGCGCGCCGCCTCGGCCAGGTGTTCCTGCACCTCCCGGGCGACCACCTCGGGGGTGCGGCGGCGGGGCGGGGAGGCCGGCGCCGGGCGGGCGGTGGACGTGCGCTCGCCGCCGGCGGCGCGCGGCGCGGGGACCGCAGCGGAGAGCGGGGCGGAGGCCTGGCGGACGGGTGGCGGCGCGGTCACCGCCGCCCGCCGGCCGGAGGCCGTGGGGGGAGCGGCGGTGAGCGTCGTCAGGGGCATCCTCCGAGGCTAGGCGGACCGGGGGCCCCGGCCCCGCCTTGGCCGTGCGACGCGCCGGACGCACCGCGCCCCGCAGCCCGGGCGGGCTGCGGGGCGCGGTGCGGTGGTGTGCTGGGCGGAGCCGGCGTCAGGCGCGGGCCTGCTCCTGCCCGTCGACGTCGAAGGCGCCGTCGCTCTGCTGGGCCGCGGGTGCGCCGGTCGCGTCCGTCGCGGTGGTGTCGCCGGCGGCGGCGGGGTCGGCGCCCGCGGCAGAGCCCGCCGCGGCGCCCGAGCCGGCACCGGCGGCGGAGCCGGCTCCGGTGCGCGAGCGCGCGGCCCGGCGCGCGGGGGTCCGCGGCGAGGTGCCCGAGGAGCTGGTGCGCCGTCCGCTGCCACCCCCGCTGCCGTCCTCGCGGGAGCGCGCGGCGGCGTCGTCGGCCTTCTGCTCGAGGTCGTTGGCGGCGTCGGCGATGCGGTCGGTGGCCCGCTCCGCGACGTCGGCGGCCTTGGCGGCCAGCCCGCCGCCGCGGCCTGCGGTGCGCCCGTCGCCGTCGCCGTCGCCGGCGCCGCGCCCGGCCTCGCCCGAGCCGTCACCGGAGCGCCCGCCCGAGCCCTTGCGCCCCTCGCCCGCCTTCTTGGCCTTCTTGGACGCCGTGCGCAGCGCGTCGTTGTGGTCGCGCTCGGCCTTTTCGGCGTCCTTGCCCACCTCGGCGGCGTGCTTGGTGGCCACCGCCAGCTGCTCCTTGAGCGACCTGAGGCCCTTGTGGGACACGGTCACGCCCCGCTCGGCCAGGGCCAGCTGCGCGCGGGCCTCGCGGCGCTCGGCCTTGGCGGCCTTCAGCGAGCGGCGGGCCTCCTCGACCTGGCGGGCGAGGGCCTCGCGCTGGTCCCCGGCGTCGTGGGCGGCGCGGGCCGCGCGCTCCAGGGCGATGCGGGTGAAGTCGGTGCGCCCGCCCGCCTCGCCCGTCGTGCTGGGGCTGCTCGCGGTCGCGTCGGAGTCCTTGCGCCCGGTGGTCCGGCGCTCAGCGGTC
The DNA here is from genome assembly GCF_052644995.1 of Quadrisphaera sp. KR29. Taxonomy (NCBI): domain Bacteria; kingdom Bacillati; phylum Actinomycetota; class Actinomycetes; order Kineosporiales; family Kineosporiaceae; genus Quadrisphaera; species Quadrisphaera sp. KR29. The sequence continues at coordinate 54,137 of NZ_JBQXXG010000015.1, read as the reverse complement.
CGGGTCTCGGCGGTCCGGGTCTCGGCGTTCTGGGTCTCAGCGGTCTGGGGCGCGCGAGAGCGCCCGGCGGTGTTCTCAGCCATGTTCCGATCTTCGTCGGGCGCCTCGCCGCTCGCCACCTGAGGTCCGCCGTCCGTCCACCTCCCGTCCACCTGCCGCTGACGTCGGCGGGCCGGCGCGGGGGAGGGCCAGCAGGATGGGGCCATGTCCACCTGGCTCATCACCGGCTGCTCCACGGGTCTGGGGCGCGCCCTGGCCTCCGCCGTCCTGGACCGCGGCTGGAACGCCGTCGTCACGGCCCGAGACCCCGAGACGGTCAGCGACCTGGTCGACGCCCACCCCCAGACCGCCCTGGCCGCCCGCCTCGACGTCACCGACCCCGAGCAGGTCCGCGCGGCCGTCGGGGCCGCCCTGGAGCGCTTCGGCGCCGTGGACGTGCTGGTGAACAACGCCGGCTACGGCTACCGCTCGGCGCTGGAGGAGGGAGAGGAGGACGCGGTGCGGGCGCTGTTCGACACCAACGTCCACGGCGCCACCGCGATGACCAAGGCGGTGCTGCCCGGCATGCGCGAGCGCCGCAGCGGCGCCGTCGTCAACATCTCCTCCATCGGGGCCCAGCTGTGCCCCCCGGGGTCGGGCTACTACGCGGCCACCAAGCTGGCGCTGGAGGGGCTCACCGGTGCGCTGCGCGCCGAGCTCGCGCCGCTGGGCCTGGTCGCCATGGCCGTCGAGCCGGGCGGGTTCCGCACGGACTTCGCCGGCAGGTCGCTGACCGGCACCTCCACGGTGATCGACGACTACGCCCCCGCGGTCGACGCGCGCCGCAAGGAGAACGACAGGGTGCACGGCACCCAGCCCGGGGACCCCGAGCTGGCCGCGCGCGCCATCATCGACGCCGTCACCTCCCCCGAGCCGCCCGCGCTGCTGCTCCTCGGCAGCGACGCCCTCCAGGCGGCGCGGGAGATCAACGAGGCCCGCCGCCGCGAGCTGGAGGCGTGGGCGGCCGTCTCGGAGAGCACCGACATCCGCGAGGGCTGAGCCGCGGGCGGTCCGCGCCGCGCCCGGCAGCACCTACCCTCGTGGGGTGGTGACGGTCAGCCGGGCGGTGCGCGCGGGGCTGCTCGCTGCCCTCGTGTGGTCGCTGGGCAGCCTCCTGGCGGCGGTGAACTGGCACGGCAACTGGATGTCGTTCGTGCGCAGCGGCAACGGTGAGGGGCCGGTGGCGCTGCACGCGCAGGAGCGCTGGCAGCACTGGGTCGACATGACCCTCGCGGGCGTGCTGGTGGCCGTGCTGTGCCTGGCGCTGGCGCTGTGGCCGCTGCTGCGAGCGGCCGGTGAGCGCGCCCGCGGAGGGACCGAGGGCGACAGGGGCGCCATCACCCCGGGGGGCTTCGGAGGCGGGTCGGAGGAGCTGCGCCGCTACGCCGAAGGCCGCGATGCTCCCTGAGGAGCGCGTGGAGCACCTCGTGCGCCAGGGCCGCGGGGCCCGCGGCCTGCGCTGGGTGGTCGTCCTGTTCGGCCTGTACAACACCATCGTCCACGCGGTTGAGGGCCGGGGGTGGCTCGCCCTGGGCTGGGCCGCGCTGACGGCGGCGCTGCTGGCGGTGCAGCTGGCCCCCCGCCGGCTCGGGACGGCCGTCGAGGGCGCCGGCGTGCGCATCGGCAGCGGGTCGCGCTGGGGGCGGCTCATCACCTGGGACGAGGTCGAGCGGCTGCGCGTGCAGGGGCCCTACGACCGGTGGGGCTCCCTCGTGCTGCGCGACGGCCAGCGGGTGCTGCTCCTGCGGGGGATGGCCCCCGAGGCGGTGCGCGAGCTCGCCGCGGCCAGAACGCTGCCCCTGGAGGACCCCACCCGGCGCCGCACCGCACAGGGCCCGGACGGGCGGGGCGCTGAGGCGCAGGACGCCGACGAGGAGGCCCGCCCGGGCGGAGCGGCCGCGGGCCGCGGCGCCGGCGCCCACCAGCCCCAGCCCCCCGGCGTCGAGGACGCCCCGCACGACGTCGCCGACGACGGGCCCCTTGACGGCCCGTTCCGCGCCGCGCGCCGCTCCGGCTGAGGCCCTCAGACCAGGCCCGCGAGCCGGCGGCCCAGGTCCACCAGCTCCACGCGCTCGAGCGCGTCGACGTCCTCCAGGGGCACCCAGGCCGCCGCGTCGGTGCTGCCGCCGACCTCGTCGCGCAGCGCCCCGCCGACCACGTGCGCGCGGTAGACGACGCGCAGCGCGTGCAGCGGCCCGCGGTCGGTGCGCAGCCGGTGCTCGGAGGGCACCACCACGGAGTCGACGCCGATCAGCCCGTCGAGGGACGCCTCGTAGCCGGTCTCCTCCCGCACCTCGCGCACCGCGGCGTCCGCCGGGTGCTCCCCCGGGTCGATGCCGCCGCCGGGCAGGGTCCACCCGTGGCGGCCCTGCTCGTTCCAGTGCGCCAGCAGCAGGCTGGGGCGGCCCTCGTGCTCGGCGACGACGACGGCGTACGCGGCGATGCGGGTGTCCACGGCGCCACGCTAGGGCGACCCGGGTCCGGGGACGGGAGGCCGGGCGCGCGGTGGACCCCCTCAGTGACACCCCGTGGCCGTCACTCAGCGTGGCGGAGCGCTGTGACGGGTGGGGCGCAGGAGACGATGCGGGCGTGCGTGCGCCCGAGCTGACCCTGGCCGACGTCGTCCCGGGGAGGCCGCTCGAGGCCCTCCTGCGCACCCTGCGCCCGAGCGCCGGCGGCGCCGTCGACGTCCTGGTCGCCCTCGCCGAGCACCCGCACCCCGGCGTCCGCGCCGCGCTCGCCGAGCGCCTTCCCCTGCTGCCGCACGGCCCCGGCGGCCCGGCGCCGGAGCTGGTCAGCGCCCTGGCGCGCCTCGCCGGCGACGACGACGCCGGGGCCCGCGAGGCCGCCTGCTTCGCCCTGGCCACCACGTGGCGCGACCAGGACGCCCCCGGGCTGTGCGACGCCCTGGCCGCCCGGCTGGACGACGACGACCTCGACGTCCGCGAGGAGGCGCTGCTCGGCCTGGCCCAGCGCCGCGACCCGCGGGCGCTCACCGCCGTGGGCGCCGCGCTCGGCGGCGCCGGCGCGCCGGCGCCGCGCCTGGTGCTGGAGGCCGCCGGCGCGCTCGGCGACCCCTCGCTGCACGAGGCCGTGCGCGCGCACGCCGAGGCCTGGCTCGCGGACGAGGACGCCGACCCGGCCGACCTCGACGTCGTCGAGGCCGTGGTGCGCCTGACCGACCCCGACGGCGTGGGTGACGACCTGCTCGACGGCGTGGCCGACCTGTGCCGCGCCCGCGCGCACGCCCGCCCGGCGGGCCGGTCGGTGGCCGCGTGGGAGCAGCTCGACGCCGTGCTCGACGTCGCCCCCCACCGCGCGCGCCAGGTGCTCGAGGAGGTGGCGCTCCGCCTGGACGGCGACCCGGCGGCCCTGGAGCACCTGCTCGAGCGCTCCGCCCTGGGCCAGCTGGCGGCCGCCCTGCCGGGGGACTGAGCGGGCGGCGCGAGCCGTGCTCGCGGGGCGCTGGGTAGCGTCGCGGCGTGCTGACAGCTCCCCAGCCGCCGTCCGTGGCCGCCGTGGTCTTCGACATCGGCGGCGTGCTCGCCGCGCCCGAGGGGGCCGTGCCGTCCGTCGCCGCGGCGCTGGGGCTGCCCGTCGAGGACGTCGACCGCGTGTACTGGCACCCGCGCGACGCCTACGACCTCGGCGGCCCGCTGGCCGAGTACTGGGACGCCGTCGGCGCCGGGCTCGGCCTGGACCTCAGCGCCCGCGCCGAGGAGCTCGACGCCCTCGACGCCCGCCAGTGGGCCACCCTGGGCACCGGCGCCGCCCACCTGCTCGACGAGGTCGTCCCCGCGGTGCGCGCCGCCGGCCTGCGCCTGGCGGTGCTGTCCAACGCGCCCGCCTCGATGGAGGGCGTGGTGCGCGCCTCGGCGTGGTCGCGGCCCTTCGACGCGCTGGTCTTCTCCGCGGCCGAGGGCGTCGCCAAGCCCGACCCGGCGATCTACGCGGCCGTGGAGTGGGCGCTGGGCCTGCCGGGGGAGCGGCTGCTGTTCTTCGACGACAGGCCCGTCAACGTCGAGGCCGCGCTCGCCCGCGGGTGGCGCGCCCACGTCTGGCGGGGCGCCGACGACGCGCGCCAGCACCTGGTCGGCGTGGGCGTGCTCCCCGCCTGACGCGCCGTCAGCCCCTGCCGGCGTCGTCGTCGTAGCGGCGGTACATCGCCGCCATCGCGCCGCCGGTGTCGAGGTGGCGCAGGAGGGCGTCGGTGATGCCGGTGAGCTGCGCCAGCTGCTCGGGGGTCAGGACGTCGACGACGTGCTCGCGCACGGCCCGCACGTGCCCCGGTGCGGCCTGCTCGATGCGCTCCAGCCCGGCACCGGTGAGGACGGCGGCGGTGGCGCGCCCGTCCTCGGGGACCGCGCGCCGCTCGACCAGGCCGCGCGCCTCCATCCGCCGCGCCACGTGCGAGAGGCGCGGGAGGGTGGCGCTGGTCTGCGCGGCCAGCTCGCTCATGCGCAGCGAGCGGGTCGGTGACTCCGAGAGCATCGCCAGGACGAAGTACTCGAAGAGCGTGACGTCCGCGTCGCGCCGCAGCTGGCCGTCCAGGGTGCCGGGCAGCACCTCCAGCAGCGCGGCGAGGCGCACCCACGCCGCCAGCTGGGTCCTGTCGAGCCAGGGGACGTCCACGCCACCATCGTGCCCCGCACTGGTTGTCGCGACAACTTCCCGGTGCTACGGTCGAGGTACCAGTTGAAGCGTCAACGACCGGGCCCTGGACCCCAGGCCGTCCCCGGGAGGAGCCTGACCGCATGGACCTCGGACTCTCGGGCCGCGTCGCCGTCGTCACCGCCGCCTCCAAGGGCCTGGGCCGCGCCAGCGCGCTCGCGCTGGCCGCCGAGGGCGCGCGCGTGCTGGTCTCGGCCCGGACCGCGCCGCTGCTCCAGGAGCTGGTCGCCGAGGTCGGCGCCGCCGGGGGCGAGGCGCACGCGGTGCCCGGTGACATGACCGACCCCGACCTGCCGCAGCGCCTGGTCGACGCAGCGCTGCAGCGGTGGGGGCGCCTGGACGCCGTGGTCGGCAACGCCGGGGGCCCGCCCGGTGGGCGCGCCCTCGACGTCGACGACGACGCGCTGCTCGCCGCCTTCACCACCAACGCCCTGGCCTCGGTCCGCCTGGCCCGGGCTGCTGTGCCGGTGATGGCCGAGCGGGGGTGGGGGCGTGTGGTGTTCATCGCCTCGGCGAGCGTCAAGCAGCCGATCGGCGACCTCGCCCTGTCGAACACCGCGCGCACCGCGCTGTGGGCCTGGACCAAGACGGCGGCGGCCGACGTCGCCGCGAGCGGGACCACCATCAACCTGGTCTGCCCCGGCCTGCACGCCACCGACCGGCTGCTCGAGCGGGGCGTGCCCGCCGGCGCCCGCACCGGGACGCCGCAGGACTTCGGGAAGGTCGTCGCCTTCCTGTGCTCCGAGCCCGCCGCCTTCGTCAACGGCACCGCCGTGGCCGTCGACGGCGGAGCCACCCTCGGCCTGCTCTGACGCCCTCGCACCACCCTCCACGACCCCTCGACGTCCCCGGAGGACCTCCCATGACCACCAGCGAGCTGCTCCTGCCCGGCGCCACCACCATGGACGCCGTCACGCTGCACGTCGCCGACCTGCCGGGCATGACCGCGTACTACCGCGACGCCCTCGGCCTGACCGAGCTGGACGGCGCCGTCGCCCGCACCGCGGTCGACCTGGCCTCGCCGGGGACCTCGCGGGCGCAGCACGCCGTGCTCGGGCGGGGGACCACGCCGCTCGTCGTCCTGGTCCACACGCCGGGACTGCCCGCGCCAAAGCGCGGCGAGGCCGGGCTGTTCCACACCGCGCTGCTCTTCCCCGACCGCGCCGGGCTCGCCGACGCCGTGGCCCGCGCCGCCCAGCACCCCCGCTCGCGCTACGTCGGCTCCGCCGACCACCTCGTGTCGAACGCGTTCTACTTCACCGACCCCGAGGACAACGGCATCGAGCTGTACTGGGACCGCCCGCGCGAGCAGTGGGACTGGCAGGCCGGGCGCGTGGTCATGGACAACGCCCCGCTCGACCCGAACGCCTTCCTGCGCGAGCACGTCTCCGCACCCCTCGACCAGCCCGCCGGGGGCTCCGCCGAGGTCGGTCACGTGCACCTCAAGGTCGGCGACGTCCAGACCGCCCGCGCCTTCTACGTCGACACCCTCGGCTTCGAGGTGACCGCCGAGTGGCACGGCGCGCTGTTCGTGGCCGCCGGCGGCTACCACCACCACATGGCCATGAACACCTGGCAGAGCCGCGGCGCCGGTGCCCGCGCCGCGACCCTCGGCCTGGGGCAGGTGTCGCTGGTGCTGCCGGGACGCGCGGACCTCGACGCCCTGGTCGACCGGCTGCGCGCCGCCGGCGTCGACGTCCGCGACGACGGCCGCACGCTGCGCTTCGAGGACCCCTGGAGGAGCCTGCTCGAGGTCAGCGCCGCCGCCTGACCGCGCCGCTCCGCGCTGGGCGGATCCGGTCCCGTCCCCGGTGGGCGCAGGGTGGCCCTGGTCCACACCTACGGGACCGGGGCCACCCTGCGCCCACGGAGGGGAGGGGTCAGGAGGCGCGGCGCAGCCGCTCGGGCACCACGGCCTCGCGCGGCGCGGTCGGTCCGAACGCGCACGAGTCCACCCCGAGCCCGCGCAGCACAGCCTGCTCCACGGGCGAGTGCGCACCGGCCGTGCCGTCGGCGGGCCTGTCGAAGCGCATCGGCTCGCGCAGCGCGATCGGCGGGTTGGTGATGAGCCGCTGCGCGCGCAGCACGTTCTGCGAGGTCGCGTGCAGCGTGAACGGGTGCATGAGCACCACGTCGCCGGCCCTGCCCGTCATCTCGGTGAACTCGCGGCACCGGCTGATGAGCGGGGTCTCCTGCAGCTGCTCGGGCAGCAGCCCCTCGGGGTGCTCGGCCAGGTGGCGCGCCACCACGCCGACGGAGTCGGTGGCCACGAACGTGCCGCCGCCGGTGGGGAGCACGTCGGTCCACAGCACGATGGTCAGCAGCCCCTGCTCGGGGGAGTCCAGGAAGTGGCGGAAGAAGTCGCCGTCCTTGTGCCACCCCGGCACCTGCGGCGAGGGCGGGTCGAACGGGCGGTCCGCCCCCACGCCGAGGTTGGCGATGAAGCCGTCACCCCACTCCCACGGCAGGTCCACGCGCGGGTCGGCCTCGGTGTGCCCGAGCAGCTGCAGGGCCGCGGCGTGCGCGCGGGGCGCCAGCTGCGCCGCGTCGACGCGCTGCTCGGTGGGCAGGTGCACGCGCGGGCGCGTCCAGGTGGCGGTGTCGTCCGGGTCCACGCCGAGGCGCGACCAGCCCCGCTCCACCCAGCCCGGTGGCTGGGTGGAGGGGTCGAAGGCGCCCTCGACGACGACGACGCCGGTGGCCAGGAACTGCTCGACCTGCTCCGCCGACAGCGGTGCCTCGTCGACAGGGGTGTTCGTCATGGTGGTGCTCCGTGGGGTGCGTCTGCGGGCCGCCGAGGTGCTGCAGCGGGCGTGGGGGAGCGGGGGAGGCGTCAGCCCTTGAACGCGCCGTCCATGATCCCGGACACCATCTGGCGGCCGAAGAACGCGAACAGCACGAGCAGCGGGATGGTGACGAGGAAGGAGCCGGCCATCGCCAGCCCGAGGTCGACCGTGAGGTTGGACTGCAGCGCCTTGATGGCGATCTGCGCGGTGTAGACCTCCGGCGACTTCAGCACGATGAACGGCCACAGGAAGTCGTTCCAGGCGTTGACGAAGCCCAGCAGCCCCAGCACGAAGGCGGCGGGCCGCACGATGGGGAAGGCGATGCGGGTGAAGATCTGCCAGCTGCTGGCGCCGTCGACGCGGGCGGCCTGCAGCAGCTGGTCGTCGATGGTGGCCGAGATGTGCTGGCGCATCCAGAAGATGCCGAAGGCGCTGACCAGGCCCGGCACGACGAGCGCCTGCAGGGAGTCGACCCACCCCAGCTGAGCGATGATCATGTACTGGGGGATCACGGACAGCGACGCCGGCACCGTCATCGTCAGCACCAGCAGCAGGAACAGCGGGTCGCGCCCCTTGAAGCTGAGCTTGGCGAAGGCGAAGCCGGCCAGCGCGCACAGGAACGCCTGGCCCACCGCGATGAGCCCCGCCACGACCAGGCTGTTGAGCAGCGAGCGCAGGAACGGGATGGTCTCGAAGACCAGCTGGGTCACCACGAGCAGCCGCCCGCCGGGGACGACGCGCGGCGGCATCTCGGCGGCGGCCGCGGTGCCCGCCGAGGCCACCACGAACATCCAGTACAGCGGGAACAGGCAGGCCAGCGCCGCCAGGGTGAGGACGGCGTAGGTGTACCAGCGCACCCGCCCGACCTGGCGCGAGCGGGGCACCCTGTCCAGGCGCGGCTCGCGCCGCCGTCCCGGTGCCCCGGGCCGCCCGGCGGCCGGAGCGGTCTGAGCGGACTCCGCGAGCTGCGCCATCAGGCACGCCTCCCCACACGGCTGGACAGCAGGTAGTTGACGAGCGCGACCACCACGATGATCGCGAAGAGGGCCACGCCGATCGCGGAGCCGTAGCCGAAGTTGAAGACGCCGAAGCCCTGCTCGAACTGGAACAGCGACAGCGTCTGGCACTGCCGCTCGGCGCCGCAGGTGGTGCCCGAGGTGGGCTGCAGCAGCAGCGGCTCGGTGAAGATCTGCAGCCCGCCGATGGTCGAGGTGATGACCGTGAAGATGATCACCGGGCGCAGGGAGGGCAGGGTGATGGTGAAGAACTGCTTGACCTCCCCGGCGCCGTCCACCGAGGCCGCCTCGTACAGGTCGCGCGGCACGGCCTGCAGCGAGGCCAGGTAGAGCAGCGTGGTGTAGCCGAACCAGCGCCAGGTCACCATGACGGCGATGAGCACGTGGCTGCCGAGCACGGTGTTCTTGAAGTCGATGTGCTCGAAGCCCAGCAGCCCGATGACGAAGTTCAGCAGGCCGTAGTCCCGGTCGAAGAGCTGGGCGAAGACGATGGTGGTCGCCGCCACCGAGGTGATGTAGGGGATGAGCATCGACATCCGCCAGAAGTTCGCCCACCGCAGCCGCGCCTTGTTGAGCACCTGCGCGAGCACCAGGGCGATGAGCAGCTGCGGGACCGTGGACAGGACCCAGATGCTGAAGGTGTTGCGCAGCGCGTTCCAGAAGCGCGGGTCCTCCCCGAGCCGGACGAAGTTGTCCAGCCCCACGAAGGTGCGCTCGCCGATGGGGTTCCAGTCGTACAGCGCCACCACGAAGGTGAACAGCAGCGGGAACAGCCCGAAGACGGCGAACAGCAGGTAGAAGGGCGCGACGTAGCCGTAGGGCGCCAGGCGCTCCCAGCGGCTCTCGACGGGCTGGGAGGCGGTGGTCCCGCGGGTGACCCGCGAGGCCTGCGGGGTCAGGGTCGCGCTCACAGGTCGCCCACCACGATCTCGACGTTGCGCACGCCCTTGGCCCACGCCTGCGCCGGGTCGGCGGCGCTCAGCTCGACGGCCTTGATGGCGTTCTGCAGCTCGGTGCCGATCTCGGCCGTGTACCTGCCGACGGGGAACGGGGTGATGTCGAGCACCGCCTTCGTGAAGATCGCGCCGGTGGGCGCGTCGGAGAAGTAGGGGTCGGTCGCGGTCGCGAGCTCGGGCCGGGAGTAGTTCTCCGGCGTCGTGGGCAGCGACCCGGCGTCCAGGAAGTGCTGCAGCTGGCTGGCCGGGGACTGCACGTCGCGCACGTACTCCCAGGCGGCCTGCTTGCGCTCGGCGGCGGCGGGGATGGCCAGGTAGCTGCCGCCCCAGTTGCCGATGCCGTTGGGGATGGTCGCCAGGTCCCACTGGCCCTCCAGGTCGGGTGCCTGGGACTTGATGGTGCCGAGCATCCAGCTCGGTGAGCAGGTGACGGCGAAGGCGCCGCGGGCGATGCCGGCGTTCCAGGCGCTGCCGAAGGAGTCCACGCGCGCGGAGATGCCCGCCTCCAGGGCGTCCAGGGACCAGTCGAAGGCCTGGCGCACCTGGGGGTTGGTGTAGGCGTACTCCCCGTCGGCGTCGTAGAACTGCTCGCTGACCTGGCCGAGCGCCTGGAAGAACACCGAGGTGGCGGCGTTGTCCACGAAGGGGCTGCCGGTGGCCTCGGTGTAGCGCCGGCCCGTCTCGATGAAGCTGGGCCAGTCAGGCCACAGCGCGCTGACCTCCTCGCGCGAGGTCGGCAGCCCCGCGGCCTCGAAGAGGTCCTTGCGGTAGGCCACGGCCAGTCCGCCGACGTCGGTGGGGATGCCGATCACCTGCCCGCCCCGCGTGGTGGCCTGGGCGATGACCCAGTCCAGGTAGGGCGACCCGACGTCGTCGCCGCCCAGGGTGCGGTAGTCGACGAAGTTGTCGGGGGACAGGGCGAACTTGGGCAGGTCGGCGGCCTGCACGAGCGCGAGGTCGGGCACCTCGCCGCCGGCGATGGCGGTGGTGAGCGCCTGCGCGGTCTCCTGGGAGCTGCCGACCTCGGTGAGCTTGATGGTGACGCCGGGGTTGGCCTCCATGTAGCGCGCCACGTCGTCCTTCTGCCCGATGCCGGTGAAGGACCAGAACGTGAAGTCGCGCGGCCCGGACGGCGCCTGGGGGGCGCAGGCGCTGGCGGCCGCCGCGGCGCCGAGGCCGGCGAGCGCGTACGAGAGGACCTGCCGGCGCGAGGGGTGCGCGCGGCCGTCCGCGGGGCGGGGCGGGGGTGGGGCGGTGCTTCTCACGGGTCTCCCCTGGAGTCGGGGGCACGCGGGCAGCCGTGCGGGTCGGTGCGGCGGTGGGCCGCGTCGTCGTCGCCGGGCCGGGTGCTCGTCGTCGAGCGTCTTGATCTGCAGATCAGGAGCGTGTATCGATATAGGTGCTGTATCGATATAGAACTGCACGGCCCGCGCGCCGTCAAGGTGCCGGTGCGGTGTGCCGAGGACGACGACGACAGGGGAGGCTCTGCACGTGGTCACCATCCGCGACGTCGCCGCGGCGGCCGGCGTGTCGCCCATGTCCGTCTCCAACGCGCTGTCGGGGACCCGCCCGGTCTCGGAGGTGACGCGCGTCAAGGTGATGAGCGCCGTCGAGCGCCTCGGCTACCAGGTCAACACCGCCGCGCGCAGCCTGCGGCAGGGGCGCACCGGTGTGGTCGGCGTCGTCGTCCCCACCCTGGAGAGCCAGTACTACGCCCAGCTGTGCGGCCGCCTGGTCCGCCGCTTCGCCGAGGCCGGCCTGGCCGCCGTGGTCGAGGACACCGGCGCGACCTGGGAGCGGCAGGCCTCGGTCTTCCGCGACAGCCGCGTGGCCGCCTACGACGGCCTGGTGCTCTCCCCGATCGGCCTGTCCGAGGCGGAGCTGCGCACCTTCGCCGGCCGCCTGCCGCTGGTCGTCCTCGGCGAGCAGCAGCTGCACCGCACCGTCGACAGGGTCGGCATGGCCAACACCGAGGGAGCGGCAGCCGCCACGCGCGTGCTGCTCGCGCGCGGCTGCCGGCGCCTGGCCGTGGTCGGGGCGCCGCCGCTGGACGCCCTGGACGGCTCCGCCGAGCACGCCCTCGCCGAGGGCGCCGCCTTCGTCGAGCGCGCCCGCGGCTTCGCGGCCGAGGTCCGGCGGGTCAGCGGCGTCACCACGACGTCGGTCTACACCGGTTCCACCATCGCCGACGGGTGGCGCGCCGGGCACGAGCTGCTCGACGCCCACCCCGACGTCGACGGCGTGCTGTGCGCCACCGACACCCTGGCCCTGGGGGTGCTGCGCGCCCTGGCCGACCGCGGCGTGCGGGTGCCCGAGGACGTGCGCGTCATCGGCTTCGACGACGTGGAGGAGTCCCGCTTCAGCGTGCCCTCGCTGAGCAGTGTCGACCCCGGCCACGAGGAGATGGCCGAGGCCGCCGTGCGGCTGCTGGTGCGCCGCATCGCCGACCCCGCCGCCGAGCCGCGCGACGTGGTCGCCCCCGCCCGGGTGGTGGAGCGGGAGTCCACCGCCGGCCGGCGCGACACGCCGGGACGTCAGCCCGCGGGCTGACGGCCGGCGCCCCGCCCGGTCACTAGCGTGCGCGCGTGACGACGACGGGCGCCGAGGCGCTGCTGCCGGCCCCCCGCCCCGACGGCAGCGACCACGGCACCGCTGCGGGCACGAGCGCGGCGCCGCGGGTCCGGCTGGCCGGGGTCGACCTGGCGCGCGGGGTCGCCGTGCTGGGCATGTTCGCCGCGCACGCCGCCGCCGCCCCCACCCTGCTGGCCGCCGACCCCGCCACCTGGGGCGGGGTGGTCCACGGCCGCTCCTCGATCCTCTTCGCCACCCTCGCCGGCGTCTCGGTGGCGCTCATGACCGGGCGGACCACCCCGCCCGGCGACGGCGAGGTGGTGGCCGCGCGCGTGCGGGTGCTGGTCCGCGCGGCCTGCCTGTTCGGCCTCGGCGGGCTGCTGCAGCTGGTCAGCACCCCCGTCGCGGTGATCCTCGAGCACTACGCCGTGCTGCTGGTGCTGTGCGTGCCCGTGCTGCGCTGGCGACCCCGCCGCCTGCTGCTGGCCGCCGCGGCCGTCGCCCTCCTGGCGCCGTCCCTGCGCGTGCTGCTGCAGGCCGCCGAGGGCGCCTCGAGCTGGCTCGGGTACGGCGGCCAGCTGGGGGCGCTGGCCCTGGAGGGGCCCTACCCGGTGCTCGTGTGGGCGGCGTTCGTGCTGGCGGGGCTGGCGGTGGGGCGCTGCGACCTGGGCGCGGCGCGGGTGCGCCGGGCCCTCGTGGTGGGCGGGGTCGCGCTGGCGGTGCTCGGCTACGGCGCCTCCTGGGCCGTGACGCAGGCCGTGCCCTCCGCCGACCCGGCCGCCGTCGGCGCGGGGTCGGACCTGGCGTGGGACGGCTCGTCGTCGAGCTCCGGCCCGGGCCTGGTCCCCGGCGCCGGCGTGGACGTGACCGGCTCCACCTGCCAGCGCTGGTCGGAGGGCGCGGTGTACTGCGCCGCTGACGACGGGCCCAGCGCCTTCAACCCCGACGGCACCCAGGGGACCCCCGTGCCGGGCGAGGAGGGCGGGGGCTGGCGCAGCGCGCTGACCGCCGACCAGTTCCTCGGGGCGCAGGCGCACTCGGCCACCACGCCCGAGGTGCTCGGAAGCGGCGGCGTGGCCCTGGCCGTGCTCGGCGGCTGCCTGTGGCTGGCCGCTGCCCTGGCGCGGCGGCGCGCGGGCTGGCTGGTCGCGCCGGTGGCGGCGGTGGGCGCGATGCCCCTGACGGCGTACTGCGTGCACGCGGTGGCCCTGGCGCTCACCTCCCACCTGGCGTGGGACGGGCTGGACGCGCAGGGCGGTGGGCAGGAGGGGCAGAGCTGGCTGGCGGGCAGCTGGCAGCTGTGGGCGCTCTTCGCGGGCACCGCGCTGGTGGTGTGCCCGCTGTGGGGGCGCCTCGCCGGGCGCGGCCCCCTGGAGCGGCTGGTCTCCTGGGCGGCCGGGCGCGCCGCGCGGGCCTGAGCCCCGGCGGCGCGCCCGCCCCGTCGTCGTCCTCGGGCCCCCGCGGCTCAGCCGCGCAGCAGCGGGACGACGTCCTCGGTGAACTGCGTCAGGAAGCGGGTCTGGTCGTGCCCGGGGCCGTGGAAGACCAGGTGGTCGAAGCCGGCGTCGACGTAGCCCTTGACGGCGGCGGCGACCTCGGCGGGGTCGTCGGTGACGATCCAGCGCCTGGCCACCTGCTCGATGGGCAGCTCGTCGGCCAGGCGGCCCATCTCCACGGGGTCGTGCACCTGGGACTTCTGCTCCGGCGTCAGCGACAGCGGCGCCCAGAACCGGGTGTTCTCCAGCGCGCGCTCGTGGTCGCGGTCGTAGGAGAGCTTGACCTCGATGGTCCGCTCGATGTCGGCCTCGGTGCGCCCGGAGGCCTCCAGGCCCTCGCGCAGCGCCGGCAGCAGCGTCTCGGAGTACAGGTCCATGCCCTTGCCGGAGGTGCAGATGTACCCGTCGCCGGCGCGGCCGGCGTACTTGGTCACCCCCGGCCCGCCGGCGGCGATGAACACCGGCACGGGCTGCTCGGGCTTGTCGTAGACGGTGGCGTCGTGCAGGCGGTAGTAGTCGCCCTCGAAGGTCACCCGGTCCTCGGTCCACAGCGCGCGGATGAGGCGGACGGCCTCGCGCAGCCGGGCGAAGCGCTCCCTGGTCTCGGGGAAGGCGGCGCCGACGGCGTGCTCGTTGAGCGCCTCGCCGGTGCCGACGCCGAGGATGACCCGCCCCGGCGCCAGGCAGCCCAGGGTGGCGAAGGCCTGCGCGATGACGGCGGGGTTGTAGCGCAGCGTGGGGGTGAGCACCGAGGTGCCCAGCTGCACGCGGGAGGTCTTCGCGGCCACCCACGGCAGCCAGCTCAGCGCGGCTGGGGCGTGGCCGCCCTCGTGGCGCCACGGCTGGAAGTGGTCGGAGATCCACACCGAGTCCAGGCCCGACTCCTCGGCCTGCACGGCGAAGTCGGCCAGCTGGGCGGGGTCGAACTGCTCGGCGGACGCCTTGTAGCCGAGCTTCAGCTCGCGACGCGCATCACTCATGCCTCGATCCTCGTCCGTGCCAGCCTCGCCTGCGAGGTCAGCCCCCCACCCTCCCCGACGATCAAGGGAGTCAGCGCCGTGTCAGGGGGCGGACCACACCGGACGTGGCGCTCAGGCCCTTGATCGTCGCGGGGTGGGGGACGGGGCTGCTCAGGAGTGCTCGACGGCGGCGCGCTCCACCGGCAGGGCCGCCACGTAGCGGCGCAGGTAGGCGTCGAAGCCGGCGACGTCGTCGGGGTCGGGCTGCAGCGTCTCCAGCTGCGCGCCGGCGAAGACGGCCTCGTCGAGGTAGGCCGCCAGCTCGAGCTGCTCGCCGGACCCGTCACGCACCGCCGTGAAGGCCGCCAGGACGGCGATGCCCCACGCCCCGCCCTCGGCCGCGACGTCCCCGACCGAGACCGGCGTGTCGATGGCGGCGGCGAGGTGGCGCTGGGCGACGCCCTTCGTGCCGAAGACGCCGCCGTGGGCGAACATCCGCTCCAGGCGGACCCCCTCGGCGGTGAGCACGTCCATGCCGATCCGCAGCGTGGCGAAGGCCGCGTAGATCTGGGTGCGCATGAACGTCGGCAGGTCGAAGGGGCTGCCGGGCGTGCGCAGGAAGAGCGGCCGCCCCTCCTCCAGGTCGGTGATGGGCTCCCCGGAGAGGTAGTTGTAGGCGAGCATCCCGCCGCCGTCGGCCGCGCCGTCCAGGGAGGCCTCGAAGAGGGTGCGGAAGACGGCTCCGTCGTCGAGCGGGGAGCCGGCGGCCGCGGCGAACTGGCCGAACAGCCCCGCCCACGCGTTGAGCTCGGACGCGCCGTTGTTGCAGTGGACCATCGCCACCGGGTCCCCGGCGGGGGTGGTGACCAGGTCGAGCTCGCGGTGGACCTGCGACAGCGGGCCCTCGAGGACCACCATCGCGAAGATCGACGTCCCGGCGCTGACGTTGCCGGTGCGCGGCGCCACCGACCCGGTGGCCACCATGCCGGTGCCCGCGTCGCCCTCCGGCGGGCACAGCGGCGCCCCGGCCTGCAGCGCGCCGCTGGGGTCGAGCAGGCGCGCGCCGGCCTCGGTGAGGTGCCCGGCCACCTCGCCCGCGGGCAGCACCTGCGGCAGCACGTCGGTCAGCTGCCCGGCGAACCCGGCCTCGGCCAGGACGCGCTGGGCGGTGGCCAGCCGCTCGGCGTCGTAGGTGCCGGTGGCGCTGTCGATGGGGAAGACGCCGCTGGCGTCGCCGACGCCGAGCACGTGCTCGCCCGTGAGGACGTGGTGGACGTAGCCGGCCAGCGTGGTGGCCGTCGCCAGGCGGGGCAGGTGCTCCTCGCCGTCGAGCACGGCCTGGTGCAGGTGGGCGATGGACCAGCGGTGCGGCACGTTGAAGTCGAGCGCGGCGGACAGCTGCTCCACGGCCTGACCGGTGTGGGTGTTGCGCCAGGTGCGGAACGGCACCAGCAGCTCCCCGTCGGCGTCCAGGGCCAGGTAGCCGTGCATCATCGCCGAGACGCCCAGGCCGGCCAGGCGGGTCAGCTCCACCCCGTGCTCGGAGCGCACCGCGGCGGCCACCTGCGCGTAGGCGTCCTGCAAGCCGGTGCGCACGTCGTCCAGGGAGTAGGTCCACAGCCTGTCGACCAGCTGGTTCTCCCACGTGTGGCCGCCGGTGGCCAGCACGCGGTGGTCGGGCCCGATGAGCACCGCCTTGATGCGCGTCGAGCCGAGCTCGATGCCCAGGACTGCCCGTCCCTCAGTGATCTCCGTCGATGACTGCGTCGCCACGGGCACAGCCTGCCCGATCGATGGGAGCGTTCACAGCACGGGTCCTCCGGGCGGGGCCGGCTGACGGGCGGGCTGCGGGGTGGGCTGCGGCGCGGTCAGCTCCGCGCACCACCGGCGGAAGCCCTCCAGGAGGAAGGCCGTCGCCTCGCGGCTGACCCGAGCCGTGGGCACGAGGATGTCGAAGCCGTGGAAGCAGCCCGGGTAGACCCTGCTCTCCACCCGCACCCCGGCCTCGCGCAGCCGCTCGGCCCAGGTGACCACCTCGTCGTGGAAGGGCTCGGCGTCGCCGACGAAGGTCAGCACCGGCGGCAGCCCCCGCAGGTCCTGGGCCCGGGCGGGCGCTGCGGTGGCGGGCACGTCGGCGCGACCGCGCAGCGGCCCGAGGTAGGCGTCCCACGCGGCGTCGTTGGTCGCCGAGCTCCACACCGGGGCGGTGCTGCCGGTGGACGAGGGCGTCGGCCTGTCGTCGATCATCGGGTACAGCGGCACCTGGAAGGCGACGGCCACCTCCCCGCGCTCACGGGCCAGCAGGCACGTCGCGGCTGTGAGGCCCCCGCCGGCGCTCTCCCCACCCACGACGAGCTGGTCGGGGCGGGCGCCGAGCTCGGCGGCGTGGTCGCGCAGCCAGAGCAGCGCGTCGTAGCAGTCGTGCAGGGCCGCCGGGTACGGCCCGGCCGCGGACAGCCGGTAGTCGTTCAGGACGACGACGCAGCCCGTCGCCTCGACCAGCCGCCGCGCGGTGCGCACGCTCTGCTCGGGAGCGCCGACGGCGTAGCCGCCGCCGTGGATCCACAGCACGGCCGCGCCGGGGTCCGCCGTGCCGCTCGCCCCGTCCTGACCGCGCCCACCGCCGGCTCGCCGCCGCACCACCAGGAGCCGCTGCTGCCCTCCGTCGCGACGCGGGACCCAGCGCTGCAGCTGCTCGACCCCGCCGCCGAGGTCCTCCACCGCAGGGGTCGGGCGCAGGGCGCGGGCGGCCGCCGACACCGCGCCGATGACCCCCACCTGCCGCCGGAAGCTGCTGGCGCTGCGCGGCGTGAGGAGCGACATGAGCCGTCCCGCGCGTCGCAGGTCGGGGTCGTACCGGTCCAGGTCCACCGCGCCTCCTCGAGCACCGCCGTGGGAGGCAGGGTGCCACCACGGGCTGCACCGGCACCGGGTGGTCGCCCCGGACGCCCCGGACGCCCGGGCACCGCCCCGGGTGGCGCACGGGCCGCGGACGGTGCGGAGCCGCGGGCGGGGTCGGGAGATCCACCTGCGGGGGTCGGGTGCCGCGGGCAGGGTGAGGCCCATGGCCACCCCCCTGCGGATCCTCTTCATCGGCGGCACCGGCATCATCAGCTCGGCGGCCTCCGCGCTCGCGGTGGAGCGCGGCCACGAGCTGCACGTCCTCAACCGCGGCACCACGTCGCTGCGGCCGCTGCCCGAGGAGGCGGTGCGGCACACCGCCGACGTCCGCGACCCCGTCGCCGCGCGAGAGGCGCTGGGAGACCTGGAGTTCGACGCCGTCGTCGACTGGCTCTCCTTCACCCCCGACCACGTCCGCACCGCCACCGACCTGGTGCGCGGCCGCACCGGCCAGTACGTGTTCATCTCCTCGGCCTCGGCCTACCAGACCCCGCCGGAGCGCCTGCCCGTCACCGAGTCGACGCCGCTGCGCAACCCGTTCTGGCAGTACTCCCGCGACAAGATCGCCTGCGAGGACCTGCTGGTGTCGATGTACCGCGAGGAGGGCTTCCCGATGACGGTGGTGCGTCCCTCGCACACCTACGACCGCACGCTCGTCCCCTTCGACGGCGGCTGGTCGTTCGTGGAGCGGATGCGGCGCGGGCAGCCGGTCGTCGTCCCCGGGGACGGCACCTCGCTGTGGACCCTGACCCACCACACGGACTTCGCCGGGGCGCTCCTGCCGCTGCTCGCCCAGCCCCGGGCGCTGGGGGAGGCCTTCCACATCACCGGCGACGACGCCTGGACCTGGGACCAGATCGCCAGGGCCCTGGCGCGCGCCGCTGGCGTGGACGACCCCGAGCTCGTGCACGTGCCCTCCGACGCCATCAACGCCGTCGACCCCGAGTGGGGCGCGGGGCTGCTGGGCGACAAGGCCCACTCGATGGTCTTCGACAACAGCAAGGTCAAGTCGCTGGCCCCGGGCTGGCGGGCGGTGGTGCCCTTCGAGCGGGGAGCCGAGGAGATCGTCGCCTGGCACGACGAGGACGCCTCGCGCCGCACCGTCGACGAGCGCTGGGACGCGGTGGTCGACGGCCTGGTGGAGAGGTTCCGCGTGGCGTGACGGCCCGGGGCCGCCACGGCGAGGCCACGCCGGGCGCAGCGCCTCCTTGCGGTGTAAGAACGGGTGGTCGCCGCACCGACGCGGTGGCAGCGGCGCGGGGTCAGCGCCGCCGGCTCCAGACCGAGGAGGCCGTCGTGGCTCGTTCCGTGTCGTACTCGTCCCGCGCTGCCGCGCACCGCAGGACCGTCCCCACCCGCTTCGTGGCCGCTGGCGTGGGCGCGCTCCTGGTGGCGCTGGCAGCGCTGCTGGTGCTGGTGCCCGTGCTGGGGCTCGTCGGCGCCGCCGCGAGCGCGGGGCCCGTGCTGTCCGTGCCGGTCGGCTCCATCACCGCGGTGGTGGTGCTCGGCTTCCTGGTCGCCCTCGGCCTGCTCGTGGCCGCTGCGGTGTCCCGGCCGACGTGGCTCGCCTGGGGGCTGGTCGCCGTCGCCGTGCTGGTCGCGCTCGCGGCCTCGGTCTGGCCGATCATCGCCACCGCCGACCAGGCGGTCGACCGGGCCCGCGACATCTGGCCGTGGATCCAGCAGCTGGTGCAGCAGGTCCGTTCCTGAGCGGGCGCGGTTGACGGGCGCTGGAGCGCGGGGGAGCGGGTAGGGCGAGGACGGCGACGTCGAGCGCACGGGGTCCGCCGCCGCACCCAGGAGGTCGCCCGTGCCCGCCACCACCCGTCATCGCCCGCCCACCTCCGGGACCCGCCGTCGCGCCGGGACAGCCGGGGCTGCCGGTGTCGCCGGTGCCGCCGTCGGGGCCGCCGCCGTCGGGGGAGCGCTGCTCCTGCGCCGGGTCGTCGCCGTCGCCCGAGGCGGTCACGGCCACTCCCTGCGGGTGCGCGCCCTCGACGCCGCCGCCGGCGTCCTGCAGCCCAAGCGCCCCCTCGAGGCCGTGAGCACCCACCTCAACGGCTTCCACTTCTACGCCGACGAGCCCGACCGGCAGGTGGAGGCCACCCACCTGTGCAGCCACCGCCGCCCGGGCCTGCACCAGTGCGTCATCTACGACAGCGACGCCCCCGACGCCCGCCTCATCGGGGTGGAGTACATCGTGGGCGAGGAGGCCTTCCGGGCCCTGCCGGAGGAGGAGAAGCGGCTGTGGCACAGCCACCGCCACGAGGTGCGCTCCGGCACGCTCGTCGCCCCCGGGGTGCCCGAGGTCGCCGAGCACGCCCACGTCGAGCACCTCGCCGGCACCTACGGCAAGACCTTCCACACCTGGCAGTACGACCGGGACGAGGAGGTGCCCCTCGGCGTGCCGCGGCTGATGATGGCGTTCACCGGTGACGGCCAGCTGCGGGAGGACCTGCTCCGGGCCCGCGACGAGCGGCTGGGCACCTCGGCCGGGCGCAAGCGGCGCCAGCGGGAGGGCATCGCCGTCGGCGAGCCGGTGCCGGGCGCCGACGCGTGGGAGGGCGGCACCACACCGCAGCTGCGCGCCGAGGAGGTGCCGGTGCGCCACCCGGGGAGCGGCCCGTCGGCCGGAGGTCCGGCCGGTCCGGCGGCCGGCGCCGGCTGAGCGCTGCGGCCGCGGGCCGGCGCCGCGGCGTGGACGGCCTCGCGGAGCAGCGGCGACCTTCCCCTGTCGCGCCGCCCCGCGAGGCCGCCCGTCGATGGTACAGGTGTTCGACATCCGTGCGCCCGGGGGGCGGCCCGACCCGCCCGCCCGGCTCGACCCGCCTGCCCGGCCGGGCCCACGAGGCGGAGGTCAGGCGGCGGGCAGGCCCGCCCGCTCCTCCAGGGCGTCGGTGAGCAGGCCCACCAGCGCCTCCAGCTGGACGTCGACCGAGCCGCCGACCTCCTCGTCGGAGCCGTCCAGCGCGCGCGCCGCCAGCCCCGCCTTGCTGTCGATCATCGCGGCGATGCGCGCGTCGAGCGTCTGCGCGGCGATGACGCGCCAGGCGGTCACCGGCTCGGTCTGGCCGATCCGGTGCACCCTGTCGATGGCCTGGGTCTGCTCGGCGTCGGTCCACGACAGCTCGGCGAGCACCACGTCGGAGGCCACCTGCAGGTTCAGCCCCACCCCGGCGGCGGTCAGCGAGCACACCACCACGGCGACCTCGGGGTCGGTGGTGAAGGCGTCCACGTTGCGCTGGCGCACCTCGGGGGTCTGGCCGCCGCGCACCGAGGAGAAGCGCAGGCCCTGCCGGGAGAACAGCTCCTCGGCGGCGTCCATGACCTCCACGTGCTTGGCGAAGAAGACGACCTTGCCGGCGCTGCGCGCGAGCTGGGCGGTGTAGTCGGCCGCCAGCTCGGCCTTGGCGCGGCCGATGCGGCGCACCACGCTGAAGACGTTCTCGCCGTCGCCGCTCTCGGAGTCCTTGAGCTCGGCCTTGGCGACCCGCCGCACGAGCGCGGTGTCGATGACCGGCTCCGGGCGCGGCGCGGTGGCGCCCAGGGCCTCGCGCGCCTCCTCGACGGCCTCCGCCGCCTCCTCGGAGAGCTGCTCGTCGGCGGCAGCGGGGACCAGCTCGACGCGCGCGTCGTCGTCCTCGTCGCCCATCGCCAGCGCCCCCTCCAGCCCGGCGGCGGCGCGGTGGGCCAGCGCCCGCTCGTAGCGCTCCACCATGCGCAGCGCGAGGTCGCGCTCGGCGGCGCGCACCGAGCGGCCCGCGGGGCCGTCCAGGTCGACCGGCAGGTCGGCCACGCGGCGGGAGGGGATGTCGGCGGCGACGTCGACCTTGCGCCGGCGCACGATGCCGAGGTCGATGACGGCCCGGCGCGCGCCGGGGTAGAAGTCGGGGTCGGCGGGGGTCCTGTCCAGCTCCTCCAGCGCCTCCAGCAGGCGCGGCACCGGGCGGGTGCCGTCGGTCCAGCCGAGCAGCTGCCAGATGGCGCGGAAGTCGTCGACGTCGTTGATGAGCGGGGTGCCCGTCAGCGCCATGACCAGCGGGTCGGGGGTGCGGGCCCGGACCCGGTCGGCGATGGTGAGCACGTTCTGGGACCGCTGGGAGGTCTTGTTCTTGATGAAGTGGGCCTCGTCGACGACCATCCCGCGGAAGCCGAAGTCGCCCAGCCACCCCAGGTGCCTGTCGAGCACCTCGTAGTTGACCACCACGACGTCGGCGAAGCCGTTGACGCTCTCCCCGCTGCCCTGCACCACGGTCGCGGCGCGGTGCGGCACCCACAGCCCGGCCTCGCGGGCCCAGTTGGTCTTCACCACGCTGGGGACGACGACGAGCAGCGGGTAGGCCATCGCCGCCTCCGCGGCCAGCAGCGCCTGCGCGGTCTTGCCCAGGCCCGGCTCGTCGGCCAGCAGGAAGGTCCGGTGGCCCTGCGCCGCGGCGGCCACCACCTGGCCCTGGTGGAGCATGAGCTCCTTGCCGGCCGGTGTGTACTGCGCGGTGGGGGCGGGCAGGTCCATGCACGCCGCGTCACCGCCTCCGGCGCGCTCGAAGGCCGACAGCAGCGCCGCCACGAGGTCCCAGCCGCCCAGGCGGCGGGGCAGGAAGGCGTGGTCGGGCTGGGCGGTGAAGACGGGGGCCAGGAAGGGGTTGGCCAGCTGGCGCGAGGCCACCGAGGTCGGGACGACGGCGCGCTCGGAGGCGGCCGGTGCGGCGACGGCGCCGCCGGGCGGGGCGAAGGGGCTGGCCGCGGCGGTGCTCGCCTGCGGCGCGGGCAGCTCCGCCGGCGCCGGCTCGACGCCCGCCTCGCGCTGCATCTCGCGCAGCAGGGCGCGCGAGGAGGGCGCGACGACGGCGTCGTCGGAGAGCAGGTGCAGCAGCCCGGCGTCGCGCACCGCGGCCACGGCCAGCTGCTGGGCCACGCCGTCCAGGCGCTTGAGCCGCTCGGCCCGCTTGGCCTCGCCGGCGCCCGACTGCTGCACGCGCGCGCGCTCCTCGCGCAGCAGCAGCGCCACGGCCTGGAAGCGGGAGCGGACGGCGGGGGTCAGCCGGCCTGCGCGCACGGCCTGCTGCACCTCCCGCACCCCGTCGAGCAGCACCGTGACGACGTCCTTGCGCTGCTGGCGCCCGGAGGGCCCGCTGCGGCGGCCGCCGCCGCTCGCGCCGCTCCCTGCGCCGCGGGCGTCGCGGCGTCCGTCACCGCGGGGGGAGCTGCCGGTGCTGCGGCGTGCGTCGCCGCCGCGCTGGCCCTGGGCCAATGCCACCTCCTGGAGGCGTCCGGGCGCCGTGGCGCCACGTCGAGGCCCGCTGGTCCGGTGGCGCTCTGAGGGCGGCCGACCGCCGGGACCACCCGGCGTCGAGCCGGGGCCTGCGACCAGGGGGCGTTCGCGGACCATCGTAGGCGCCGCGAGCGGCTCGGCGCGCCGTCATCCCCGGCCGAGACACCGCTCGCGACGGCCTCACCGCAGCCGGCGCCCCTTCGGCGCAGCTGACGCCCCTTCGGCGCAGCCGGCGCCCCTTCGGCGGGTCTGATGGGGCGTCAGGTGCACCGGAGCAGCTCGGGGGTGGCGCGCACGCCCGTGGTCACGCTCAGGGGTGGGTGGTGCCCGCGCCGCGCAGGGGCACCTCGAGGCGCGCGGCCAGGTCCCTCACCGACGTGCCCCACGTCTCCAGGACGACGACGTCCGGCCCGCCGAGGTCGAACAGGGCGACGTCGGTGTAGACGCGGCTGACGCACCGCACGCCGGTCAGGGGGTAGGTGCACTCCGGCACGAGCTTGGCCGACCCGTCCTTGGCGAACAGCGTCATCATCACCAGCACGTCCTTGGCGCCGCCCGCGAGGTCCATCGCCCCGCCGACGGCGGGGATGGCGTCCGGTGCGCCGGTGTGCCAGTTGGCCAGGTCACCTCTGGCGGAGACCTGGAAGGCGCCGAGCACGCAGACGTCGAGGTGGCCGCCGCGCATCATGGCGAAGGAGTCGGCGTGGTGGAAGTAGGCCGCCCCCGCCAGCTCGGTGACGGGCACCTTGCCGGCGTTGGTGAGGTCGGGGTCGACCTCGTCGCCGTGGGCCTCCGGGCCCATGCCGAGCATGCCGTTCTCGGTGTGCAGCACCACGCCGCTGCCCTCGCGCAGGTGCGCCGCGACGCTGGTGGGCTGGCCGATGCCGAGGTTGACGTAGGAGCCGTCGGGGATGTCGCGGGCCACGACGGCGGCCATCTCCGCGCGCGTCAGCGGCCCGCGGCCGAGGTGCTCGACCGTGCTCGTCGTCGTCATCGCCCCTGCTCCTCGTCGGGCTGCCGGGTGGTGGACAGGTCGACCACGTGGTCGACGTAGATGCGGGGGGTGACCACCGCCTCGGGGTCGAGCGCCCCGGTGGGCACCACCTCGTCGACCTGGACGACGGTGACCGCGGCCGCCGTCGCCATGACGGGCCCGAAGTTGCGGGCGGTCTTGCGGTAGACGAGGTTGCCGACGCCGTCGGCGCGGTGCGCGCCGACGAGCGCCACGTCACCGCGCAGCGCCGTCTCCAGGACGTGCTCGCGCCCGTCGATGACCCGGGTCTCCTTGCCCTGCGCGAGCAGCGTGCCGGCGCCGGTGGGGCAGAAGAACGCGCCGATGCCGGCGCCCGCGGCCCGCATCCGCTCGGCCAGGGTGCCCTGCGGCACCACCTCCAGCTCGATCCGCCCGGCGCGGTAGAGCCCGTCGAAGACCCAGGAGTCCGACTGCCGGGGGAAGGAGCAGATGACCTTGCGCACCCGGCCGGCGGCCAGCAGCGCGGCCAGGCCGGTGTCGCCGTTGCCGGCGTTGTTGCTCACCACGGTGAGGTCGTCGGCGCCGTGGCGGATGAGCGCGTCGACCAGGGCCACCGGCATGCCGGCCATCCCGAAGCCGCCGACGAGCACCGTCATGCCGCTCGTGATGCCCGAGGCGGCGAGCGCGGCGTCGGCGGCCTCCTCGGCCGTCGTCCCGGTGTGGAACCGGGTGCGGCTCACCGGCTGGCCTCCTGGTTCTCCAGCACCACGGCCAGGCCCTGGCCCACGCCGATGCACAGGGCCGCCACGCCCCAGCGGGCGTCGCGCTCGCGCAGCACCGCGGCCAGCGTGCCCAGCAGCCGCGCGCCCGAGGCGCCCAGGGGGTGGCCCAGGGCGATGGCGCCGCCGCGGGTGTTGACGAGGTCGGGGTCGACGTCCCACGCGTCCAGGCAGGCCAGCGACTGCACGGCGAAGGCCTCGTTCAGCTCGACGGCGCCGACGTCGGACCAGCCGATCCCCGCGCGGGCCAGGGCCTGGTCCGCCGCCTCGATCGGGGCGAGCCCGAAGTCGCGGGGGTCCAGGGCGTGCGCGCCGCGGCCGGCGATGCGGGCCAGGGGGGCGGTGCCGAGCAGCTCGGCGGCGCGCTCGGAGCCGATGACCAGCGCGGCCGCGCCGTCGGTGAGGGGGCTGGCGTTGCCGGCGGTGATGGTGCCGCCGTCGGCGGGGGAGCGGAACGACGGCGTGAGCTTCGCGAGGGTCTGCGGGGTGGAGCCGTCGCGGACGCACTCGTCGCGGGTGAGCTCGACGCCGGGGACGTCGGTGACCAGGTGGTCGTAGAACCCGTCGGCCCACGCCTTCGCGGCGAGCTGGTGGGAACGGGCGGCGAAGGCGTCCTGGCGCTCGCGGCCGATGCCCAGGCGCTGGGCCAGCTGCTCGTTGCACTCCCCGAGCGAGGCGGTCCACTGGCTCGGCATGTTCGGGTTCACCAGCCGCCACCCCAGCGTCGTCGACGCCGCGGTGACGTCACCGGCGGGGAAGGCCCGCTCCGGCTTGGGCAGCACCCACGGCGCGCGCGACATCGACTCGACGCCACCGGTGACGACGACGTCGGCGTCGCCCGTCTCGATGCTGCGCGAGGCGAGCGCGGCGGCGTCGAGGGAGGAGCCGCACAGCCTGTTGACGGTGGTCGCGGGGACGCTCGTGGGCAGCCCGGCGAGCAGCACCGCCATGCGCCCGACGTTGCGGTTGTCCTCGCCGGCCTGGTTGGCGCAGCCCCAGACGACGTCGTCGATCCGCGCCGGATCCAGCGCAGGGGTCCGGGCCAGCGCTGCGGTGAGCGCCGTGGCGGCGAGGTCGTCGGGGCGCGCGGTGGCCAGCGCGCCGCCGAAGCGGCCGAACGGCGTGCGCGCGCTGGCGTACAGGTGGGCCGAGGGCATGGTGACGACGCTAGGCCGCTGATCGATCGGCGTCCAAGACGAAGTCTGGCCTGGCTGATCAGTGCTGTGCATCAATGGTGGCCGTGGAGACCCGGCTGCTGCGCTCCTTCGTCGTCCTCGCCGAGGAGCAGCACTTCGGGCGCGCGGCCGCGCGCCTGCACGTCGCGCAGCCGGCGCTGTCCCAGCAGCTGAAGTCCCTCGAGCAGCAGGTGGGTGCCCGGCTGCTCGACAGGTCGACCCGGCGGGTCGAGCTCACCACCGCCGGTGCGCTGCTGCACCAGCGGGCGGTCCGGGTGCTGGCCGACCTCGACAGGACCGCCGCCGACCTCGCGCTCGTGGCCGCGGGGCGGGCGGGCCGGGTGCGGCTGGGCTTCGTGGGGACCGCCACCTACGCGCTCCTGCCCAGCGTCGCGCGCCGCGTGCGCGCCGAGCTGCCCGACGTCGAGCTGGTCCTCCACGGCGAGCGCCTCGCCCCGGAGCTGCTCGACGGCGTGCTGGCAGACCACCTCGACCTCGCCGTGCTGCGTCCCGCCGGCCCGCCGCCACCCGGTCTGGTCGTGGAGGAGCTGCGCCGCGAGCCGCTCGTGGTGGCCCTCCCCGAGGGCCACGCCCTGGCCGGGCAGCCGTCGGTGGCGCTCGCGGAGCTGGCCGGAGAGGTGCTCGTGGCGCACCCCTCGGGCCGCCGGTCCACGCTGCAGCCCCTGGTGCTCGGGGCCTGCCGCGCCGCCGGCTTCGAGCCGGAGGTGCTCGAGGTGGGGGAGACCGGGACCCTCGTCGCGCTGGTGGCCGCGGGCCTGGGCTTCGGCCTCGTGCCGGAGGCGGTGCGCGCGCTGCGCCTGGACGGGGTGGTCTACCGACCGCTCGCCGGCGACCCCGTCCAGGTGCCCCTCGCCGTGGCGCACCGGTCCGACCCCTCACCGCTCGTGCGGCGCGTCGCAGCGGTCGTCACGGCTGCCGCCACCTCCGTGGTGCACGGGCGGTAGTGGCGCCCAGCCGCGTGGTCGTGGCTGAGCGGCGCGGCGGCGCGGGGCGGCGGGGTCAGTACTCGACGGGCTCCAGCTGGGCCAGGATGGACTCGCGCTCGGACTCGAACTGGGGCGGCAGCATGAACGCCTGCCCCAGCTCCTCGGGAGACTCGTCGCAGTCCCAGCCGCCCTCGTTGTGCGTGACCGCGAGCTCGAAGAGCGCACCGCCGGGGGTGCGCACGTAGTGGGACTTGAAGTAGGTCCGGTCCTTGAGCTCGGAGATGTCGGTGTAGCCGGCGCCCTCGATGTCGAACTTCACGGCGTTCTGGTTCTCGAGGGTGTCGAGGTTCCAGGCGAAGTGGTGGTAGGTCCCGGCGCCGAACCGCCAGGTGCCCTGCGTCCGGTCCCGGTCCCCGGTGAGCTCGACCCAGTTCCCGTGGGAGGCCTCGCCCACCCGGAAGCGGGCCCGGTCGCCCTCCTCCTCGACCCCGCCCTTGGCGAAGAAGACGTCGGTGGCGAACTCGACCATCCGGTCGGCGTCGAAGACGTGCACCCCGACCCCGTGCAGGCCGTGGATGGCGTGCTCACCGGGGACGCCGGCGCCCGTGTACCCCCGGCGCGGGTCGCCCTCCTGCGGCACCATCACGTACTCGATGCCGCACGGGTGGGCGAACTCCAGGCGGCGGGTGCCGAACACCTCGCTGGAGCGGGCGGCGACCCCGTGCTCGCCCAGCCGCGCCGCCCAGTAGTCCAGGGAGCCCTCGGGCACCGCCAGGAGCACCTCGCGGGCCTGGTTGGTGCCGCGGGTGCCGTAGGAGCCGGCCTGGGCCCACGGGAAGGTGGTCACGACCGAGGAGGGGTCGCCGTCGGCGTTGGAGTAGTACAGGTGGTAGATCGGCAGGGAGCCGTCGTACAGGACGGTCTTCTTGATGGGGCGCAGCCCCAGGACCCTGGTGTGGAAGTCGACGTCCTCCTGGGCGCGGCCGACGGACAGCGTCACGTGGTGCGAACCGGTCACGTACGTCATCGGGTCCCCTTCGACCTGGCGCACCGGCGCCGACGACGGTGCTGCGCCGATCCTGCCGACGAGCGGGCCGGCGCGCAACGGTCGGGCGGTGCGGTGCCTCCCTCGCCAGCGGCGGCGGCCCCGGGCAGGATCGCCCCGTGGTGGACAGCGGGGTCGTGGGGGACGGCGGGGTCACGACGGACAGGTGGGGACCGCAGCCCCCCGACGGCCGGGCCGTCGTCGTGGCGCTGCACGGCCGGGGCCAGGACCGGGACGCCTTCCGGGAGCTCGTCGAGGCGCTGCCCCTCGGGGACCTGCCGGTGCTGGCCCCCCGCGCCGCGGGCGACACCTGGTACCCGCTGCCCTTCACCGCCGAGCTCGCGCGCAACGAGCCCCACCTCACCCAGGCCCTGGCCGCCGTGGACGCCGCGGTCCAGGAGGCCGTCGACGCCGGGGTGCCGCTCGAGCGGGTCGTCCTCCTGGGGTTCTCCCAGGGCGCCTGCCTGGCCCTGCAGTCCTTCCTCACCTCCCCTCGCCGCTACGCGGCCGTGGTGGCGCTCACCGGTGGCTTCGCGGGGCCGCCGGGGACCGCGCCGGCCCCGCCCGACGGTGCCGCGGGTGTGCCGGTCCTGCTGGCCACGCACGCCGAGGACGGGTGGGTGCCCCTGTGGCGCGTGCAGGAGACGGCCGACCTGCTGGCCTCAGCCGGGGCGCCGGTGACCCTCCTCGTCGAGCCCGGGGCCGACCACGTGGTGACGCCGCTGGCCCGCCGCGCGGTCGCCGACGTCCTGGAGCGGGCCCTGGCCTGAGTCCCTGGTGACGGGCAGCCCCATGATCGTCGCAGCGTCGTGGCGCGGACGTCCTTGATCGTCACCGAGGGACGAGCGCAGGGGGACGGGGGCCGTCGGTCCTCCGCGACGATCACGGGGGTCCGCGCCACGTCAGCCGCGCCCGCTCACGAGCCGGCGCGCACCTCGCCGGGGGAGCACCCGTAGCGCTCGCGGAAGACCCGGGCGAAGTGCGAGGCCGAGACGAAGCCGCAGCGCGCGGCCACCGCCGAGACCGCGGGGCGCCCCGGCGCGGACAGCAGGCGGTGCGCCAGCTCCAGGCGGCGCTCGAGGACCACCCGCGCGACGCTCGTGCCGTCCTCGCTGAACACCCGCGCCAGGTGCCGCTCGCTGAGGCCGACGGCGCGGGCCACGGCGCCCACGGACAGGTCGTGGTCGCCCAGGTGCCGCTCGACGTGCGCGAGCGCCGCGCGGCGGTGGTCGGCGCTGGTGGTCGAGCCGTGCAGGACGGCGTGGAGGAGGCCGCCCAGCTGCCGCTGCGCTGCGGCGCGCTCGCCGGGCCCGGGGCGCGCCAGCGCGGCGCGCACCAGCCGCGCCAGCGCGGCGGCGTGCGCGCCGCCGGGAGCGTCGCCGAAGTCCAGCACCAGGGGCTCGGCCGGCAGCGAGCGCCCGGCGACCTCCTCGAAGGTGGCGCGCGGCACCTGCACGACCAGCTCCTCCAGGCCGTGGGCGAAGCCGCGCAGGAAGGGCCGGCCCACGTCGCAGACCAGCAGGGTGCCCGGGCGCTGCAGCTGCACCCCGCCGCCGTGGTGGAAGAACGACTCCCCGCGCAGCGCGAAGTAGAGGGCGACGCCGTCGACGCCGCTGGCGGCGATCTGCCGCGCGGAGCGCTCCACCACGTGAGCGCTCGCGGCGACGCCCGCCAGGTGCACCCCGCCGACGTCGAGCACCGCCTCGCGGCCCTCCAGCGCGCTGCCGTCGAGCGTCCTGGCGCTGAGCTCGATGAGGGCGCTGGCGTTGTGCTCCTCCCACCTGGCCACGCGCTGCTCGGGGGGCAGCCCGGCGGTGGAGAAGGAGCGGTAGCCCTCGACCAGCACCCCTGCGCACCGCCCCGTCGCGTCGCCCGGACGGCGCCGACGCCGTCCCCGGAGATCGGCAACGTACACCGGCTCGCGGGGTGCTCCGGGTGCTCAGGCGGGTGCGAGCACGATGTCGAAGCGTGTTCTGGCCCAGCCCCGGCCGCCGAGGTCGCGGCCGTCCGGGGTGGGCGCGCCCGCCGGGTGGTGCTCCCAGTCGAGCACCAGCGACTCCTTGACCCCGAACACGGAGTCCCGCTCGAGCAGCTCGTCACCGCGCACGAAGATGTGCGTCACGAGGGTGCGGCACCCCGGTGCGGACACCATGAAGTGCAGGTGGGAGGCGCGCAGCGGTGAGCGTCCCGTGCTGGCGAGCAGGTCACCGACGGGGCCGTCGTCGGGGATCGGGTAGGGGGTGGGGAACAGCCCCCAGAAGCGGTAGCCGCCGTCGTCGCCGGCCACCAGCCGTCCCCGCCCGTAGGTGCGCCCGTCCTCGTGCTGGACGTCGTACAGGCCCTCGGCGTCGGCCTCCCAGACCTCGATCCGGGCCCCGGGCAGCGGGTTCCCGTCGACGTCGCGCACCGTCCCCTCCACCCACGCCGGCTCCCCGGGGGCCCCGCCGGCGATGTCACCGCCGGCCTCCACCACCGGGGCCTCGTCGACGAAGAACGGCCCGAACACGGTGGCCTCGGTGGCGTTCCGGTACGCCTCGTTGTTGACCGCCACCGTCTGCATCGACAGCCCGAGCACGTCGCTGAGCAGCACGAACTCCTGGCGCGTGCCGCTGGTGGTGTGGCCGACGCGGGTGAGGAAGGCGACCGCCGCGGCCCACTCGGACTCGGTGAGCCGCACGGCGCGCACGTAGGAGTGCAGGTGGCGCACCAGCTCGACCAGCAGGTGGCGCAGGCGCTCGTCGGGGGTGGCGTCGAAGGAGGCGACGACGCGCTCGACGAGCTCCTCCTCGCGCGCCCGCTGCTCGGCGGACACCCGGTCGTCCGCCGGGCCGGTCGCCCGCGCGCCCTCACCGCTCACCGCTGCACTCCTTCGTCGGGGACGGGGGCGCCGGCCCACGCCGCGCGCAGCAGCGCCGCCAGCGCGGCGGCGTCGACCGGGCGGGGGTTGGACGGCGGCACGCTCGGAAGCACCAGCTCGACGGCGCGCGGCAGGTCGCCCTCGGCCAGCCCGAGGTCGCGCAGACCCCGCGGCCCGCCGAGGTCGGCGTGCAGCCGCTGGAGCCCGGTGGCCGCGGCGGTGCCGTCGAACAGCCCGGACAGCCGGGCCGCGGCGTCGGGGGCGGCGGGGGCGTTGAAGGCGGTGACGTGCGGCAGCACGACGGCGTGCATCTCGGCGTGCGGCAGCCCGAAGGCCCCCCCGAGGACGTGGCAGACCTTGTGGTGCAGCCCGGAACCGGCCGAGGCGAAGGCCACCGCCGTCAGGTGGGCGCCGAAGAGCAGGCGCTCGCGCACCGCGAGGCCGTCCTGGCCGGCGGCGAGGTCCTGCAGCGCCGGGACGAGGGCCCGCAGCCCCTCCGCGCCGAGGGCGGCGTTGAGGGGGTCCGCGCGGGGGGCCCAGAACCCGTCGACGGCGTGGGCGACGGCGTTCAGGCCGGAGGCGGCCGCCGCGCCGGGCGCCAGCCCGAGCGTCAGCGCGGCGTCGTAGACCACCGCCCGCGGCAGCACCCGGGGGTCCGAGCCGGTCCGCTTGACCCCGTCCGTGGTGGTGCCCCAGACGTCGGTGGCCTCCGAGCCGGCGAACGTGGTGGGCACCGCCACCAGCGGCAGGCCGGTGCGCAGCGCCACCGCCTTGCCCAGGCCCGTCGCGGACCCGCCGCCGATGGTCAGCACGAGGTCCGCGCCGCTGCGCCCGGCCACCTCCACCGCCGCGGCGGCGCGCTCGGCGGGCACGTGCTGGGCCACCTCCTCGATCCGTGCGACCACGGGCAGCGCGGCGGCCACGTCGTGCGCGGCCTGCGCCGAGGAGCGCCCGGCGATGACGAGCACGCGCTGCGCGCCGAGGTCGGAGACCACCCGGGCGGTGCTCTCGACGGCGGCGCCGCTGCCGAAGAGCACCCGCTGGCCGAGGGTGGTGTGGTCGAAGGGCGCCAGGCCCGTCCCGCGCGTGCCGGCGCTCACGCGTCGCGCCCCAGCACCTGGCGCAGCACCCGCTCCAGGGCGGCGGCCGGGTCCTCCACCGGCCCCCGGGAGCGCCAGGCGACCACCTTGTCGGGGCGCACGAGCAGCACGCCGTCCTCCTCGACCTCCCGCAGCCGCGCCCAGTCGTCGTAGAGGTCGGTGACGGCCTGGCCGGGCCCGATGACCACCGCGCGCAGCGGGACGCCCAGGGCGGCGCCCACCTGCTCGGCCGCGTCGGCCCAGGCCTGGCCGGTGACGCCGGTGAAGACGGTGAAGCCCGTGCTGGGGGCGAGGTCGAGGGTGGAGAGCTTGCGGGTGCTGTCACCGACCCACGCGTGGGGGAGCGGGGAGCCCGGGACGGTCGAGGGGGTGAAGTAGAGCTCCGGGTCGCGGGTGGGCTCGGGCAGCGCGCTGCCGTCGCTGACGACGGCGCCGGAGCCGTAGAACTGACCCAGCTCCACGCCGTGCGCGTTGAACTCGTAGTGCTTGAGCTCCATCGCCTTCCGCAGGGCCTCCCGCTTGGCCCGGCCCGCGGGGGTGGGCGCCTTGCGCTCCTCGATGGCGGCGACCATGCCCGCCTCGTCGGCGGCGCCGGTCACCCCGAGGGCGTCGAAGAAGCCGCCGAACTCCCGGCTCGACTGGTTGGCCCGCAGCACCACCTGCTTCGCCACGGGCGCGCGCTCAGCGGTGTAGGAGTCCAGCAGCCGCTCCCCGGCCTGCCCCCTGAGCACGGCGGCGAGCTTCCAGGCGAGGTTGTAGGAGTCCTGCACGGAGGTGTTCGAGCCCAGGCCGTTCGAGGGCGGGTGGCGGTGGACGGCGTCACCGGCGCAGAAGACCCGGCCGCGCTGCAGCTCGGTGGCGTACCGCTCGTTGTTGCCCCACAGCGACGTGCCGGTGATCTCGACGTCGACGTCGGACGTGCCGAGCAGCGACCTCACGACGTCCAGGGCCGCGGCCTCGTCGACCTGCGGCGGCGGCTGGGAGATGTCGTAGCCCCAGACGATGAGCCACTCGTTCCAGGGCCTGACCATGCGGACCAGCCCGGCGCCGATGCCGCCGACGTTCGCGCCCGGCTGCACCACCCAGTACAGGACCGACGGGCGGTGCCCGACCAGGCGCGTGAGGTCGGCGCGGAAGGTGATGTTCATCGACCCGGCGATGTCCATGCGGCCCTCCATCGCCAGCCCGAGGTCCTCGGCCACCTGCGAGCGGGCGCCGTCGGCGCCGACGAGGTAGTGGGAGCGGACCTCGTGCACCGCCCCGGTGACCCTGTCGCGCACCGTCGTCGTGACGCCCTCGTCGTCCTGGACGTGGGAGAGGTACTCGGTGGAGAAGCGCACCTGCGCGCCGCGCTGGGCCGCGCCGCTGACGAGGATCGGCTCGAGGTAGTTCTGCGGGACGTCGCAGTTCATCGTGGGGGAGGCGCGCACGTAGTCGCCCTCGCGGTCAGGGCTGGTGCCCCAGGCGAGGATGCGGCCGAACTCCTCCCCGGCGATGGAGGAGCAGAAGACGGTGTCGCCGATGAGGTGGTGCGGCGTCGAGACCGCCTTCACCTGCTCCTCCAGGCCCATGTCGCGGAAGAACTCCATGGCGCGCTGGTTGGTGATGTGCGCGCGCGGCGTGTTGGCCGTCCAGCGGTACTTGGTGATCAGCTGGACGCGGACGCCGTAGGTGGCCAGCGCCAGCGCCATCGAGGCGCCGGCGGGGCCGGAGCCCACCACGAGCACGTCGGTCTCCACGCGCGAGCCGCTGGGGAGCGCCGTCGCGGCGATCCCGTCGTCGAACACAGCCACTGGACGCCTCCACCGCGCGCACCCTCGCGCGCCTCGCCACCGCCGGACCCCCTCGAGTGTGGGGCCGTGGACCGCCCGCCGGCCCGGCGTGGCGCGACCAGGCCAGGGGACGGCCGGAACCAGCGCACAGCGCCTGGGTCACCTGGCGCTCACCCGCGTGGTCGTCGCGGCCCGAGGGGGCCTCCTCCCCTCGGTGACGATCATGCGGCTGCGCGCCACATCCCCTGGAGGCGCGCAGGTCAGGCCCCGCCGTCCTCGGACAGCGCCTGCTGCGCGATGCGGAAGGCGGTGTTCGCGTCGGGCACGCCGCAGTAGACCGCCGCCTGCAGGAGGACCTCCTTGACCTCCTCCACGGTCAGGCCGTTGCGGCGCGCGGCGCGCACGTGCATGGCCAGCTCCTCGTGGTGGCCGCGCGCGACGAGCGCGGTGAGCACGCCCACCGAGCGCGAGCGGCGGTCCAGGCCCAGACGGGTCCAGATGCTGCCCCAGGCGTACTCGGTGATGAGCTCCTGGAAGTCGCGCGTGAGGTCCGTGGCCGCCGCGGTGGCGCGGTCGACGTGGGCGTCACCCAGCACCTCCCGGCGCACCGCCGTCCCGGCCTCGCGGACCTGCGCCACGGTCATGGTGCTGCGCGCCGCGCGCTGGACGTGCTCGCGCACCAGCCGGGCCACCCGCTCGGGGGCCTCGACCGGAGCGAGGTGGGCGACGTCGTCGAGGACGACGAGCCGCCCGTCGCGCACGCCGTCGGCCACTTCCCGCAGGCCGTCCGGTGGGGTGGCGACGTCGTGGGCTCCGGCGACGGCGAGCACCGGCGCATCCACCTCGGCCAGCCGGTCGCGGACGTCGAAGCGCCCCAGCGCCCCGCACACGGCGGCGTACCCGGCGTCGTCGGCCTGGGACAGCGCGTGCAGCAGCGCGGAGCTGCGCTGCGGCTCGCGATCCACGAAGCCCGGCCCGAACCACCGCTGCGCCGAGGCGGCCACCAGGGAGGGAGTGCCGGAGGCCCGCACCGCCGCGGCGCGCTCGGCCCACGACTGCGGCGTGCCGATCACCGCCCCGGTGCACAGCAGCACCGCCGAGCGCACTCTCTGCGGCGCGTCGAGGAGCAGCTGCAGCGCCACGGCGCCGCCCACGGAGTCACCGGCCACGTCGAAGGGGGCCCCTGTCCCGGCGAGCGCGTCGACGGCGGCGAGGACGTCGGCGGCGAGGTCGGCCATCGAGACACCGCGCTCGCCGGAGCCGCTCCCGCCGGGCACCCAGCGGTTGCGGCCGTGGCCGGGCAGGTCCCAGCCCACCACGTGGAAGGCGTCGCCCAGGCGCTCTGCGGCAGCCGACCACAGCGCCTCCGCGCTGGTGCCCAGCGAGGGGCCCACCACGAGCAGGGGGAGCCCGTCGTGCCCGGCGAGACGGACGAGGGTGGTGCTCACTGGTCCTCCAGCGACGTCGTGGTGGGGTGCCCCTCGAGGTGGGCGGCGGCCCTGGCGAGCGCCTCGTCGACGAGGTCGTCCACCAGGCCGAGGTAGGTCTCGCCGGCGGGCCGGCCGGTGAGACCGGCCATGCTCTCCTGCTCGGCGAGGACGTCGGCACCGAGCTCCCACACCCGCTCGGCCATGCGTCCGGCGTCGACCTGCAGGCCGCGCAGCAGGTCGCTGGCCTGGCCCGCCGCCACGGCGGTGCGCCGCAGCAGCAGCGCCAGGGTCTGCCACTCGAGGTGCCAGCCGCCGTCGGCGCGCTCGTCGACCTGCTCGGCCGCTCCCAGGTGCAGCGTCGCGGCCAGCTGCGGCGCGGCCAGGGCCGCCCGCCGCACGAGGACGGCGAGGGTGGGGTTGGCCTTGTGCGGCATGGTCGAGGAGCCACCGGCGGAGCCGTCGCGCAGCTCGCCGAGCTCGGGGCGCCCGAGCACGAGGACGTCGTTGGCGATCCGGCCCCACGCGTCGGTGGCGGTGGTGGCCGCGTCGCCCAGGCGCGTCAGCGGCGTGCGGCGGGTGTGCCACGGCGGGGAGGCCTCGAGGCCGAGCGCGGCGGGGACGCTGCGGCGCAGGGCGCGCGCCCCCTCGGGCCCGGCCAGCTCGACCACCGCCGACAGCGTGCCCGCGGCCCCGCCCAGCTGCACCGGCCAGCGCAGCGCCGCCAGCGCCTCGTCGGCGTCGAGCAGCCCGTGCAGCCACCCCGCCGCCCTGGCCCCGAAGGTGGTGGGGACGGCGGGCTGCGTGAGCGTGCGCGCCACCGCCGGCGTCCCGCGGTGCTCCCCGACGACGGCGACCAGGTGCGCCACCTGGTCGCCCAGCTCGCGGCGCACCGCGCCGACGGCCTCGCGGGCGCACAGGAGGACGGCGGTGTCCAGGACGTCCTGGCTGGTGAGGCCGCGGTGCAGCCAGGACGCCGCGGCGGGGGAGCCGGCCTCGGCCAGCGCCGCGCGCAGGGCCGCCACGAGCGGCTGCACGGGGTTGCCGCCGGCCTCGGAGGCCTCGGCCAGCGCGGCGTCGTCGAGGCCGCCGGCGCCCTCCACGACGCGCGCCAGGTCGGCCCGGGCGTCCGCCGGCGCGGCGCCCGCGCTGACCAGCGCGTCCAGCCAGACCTGCTCCACGCGCACCGCCGCCGCGAGCAGCGCGCTGCCGGTCATGAGCTGGTCGGCGCGGTGGTCACCGGGCCACCACAGCCCGTCGGCGCGTGCGTCCCTCACGCGGCGATCCTGCCGGGCGGCCTCACGCGCGCTCGCCGGGCCACCGCAGGAACACCGTCTCGTCCTCGCCCTGGAGCCGGACGTCGAAGCGCAGGCCGTCCTCGTCCTCGGCGCACAGCAGGGTGTGCGCGCGCCCCCCCGCGGCGCGCAGCAGCGCGTCCGGCCCGGCTCCGTCCAGGGGCAGGTAGGCCCGGGTGAACAGGCGGTGCAGCAGCCCGCGGGCGAAGACGGTGAGCGCGAAGAAGGGCAGGCCGCCCTGCACGGACCCCGGGCGCAGCGTGGTGAAGGCGAACCGCCCGGTCCGGTCGGTGGTGCAGCGGCCGAAGCCGGTGAAGACGTGCCCGTCGCGGCGCAGGGACCCCTGGCGCTGCACCACGTGCCCGTCGGGACCGGCCTGCCAGACCTCGACCAGCGCGTCCTGGACCACCAGTCCCGCGCCGTCGGTGACGGTGCCGTGCAGCAGCACCGCGCCGGGAGAGCCGGGGGCCACGAGGTCGCGGTCACCGGGGTAGGGCAGCGCGTAGTGGAAGAACGGCCCGACCGTCTGGCCGGGTGTCGGGAGCAGGGCCGGCGGCGGCTGGTGCGCGACCCGGCCGCCCGTCGTCGTCGTGAGCGTCATCGGGCCGCCTCCTCGTCCTCGGTGCGCTCGACGTCCAGGTCGCCCTCGAGGGGCGTGCGGAGGCTGCCGGTCAGCACCACGTCCCAGCGGTACCCGGTGGCCCACTCGTGCTGGGTGAGCTCGTGGTCGTAGGTGGCGACCAGCCGCTCGCGGGCCCTCGGGTCGACGATGGACTGGTAGATCGGGTCGAGGGCGAACAGCGGGTCTCCGGGGAAGTACATCTGCGTCACCACCCGCTGGGTGAAGTCGGTGCCGAAGAGCGAGAAGTGGATGTGCGCGGGGCGCCAGGCGTTGTGGTGGTTGCGCCACGGGTAGGGGCCCGGCTTGATGGTGGTGAAGCGGTAGGTGCCGTCGTCGTCGGTGATGCAGCGGCCGACGCCGGTGAAGTTCGGGTCCAGCGGGGCCGGGTGCTGGTCGCGCTTGTGCACGTAGCGCCCACCGGCGTTGGCCTGCCAGACCTCCACCAGCTGCCGGCGCACGGGGCGGCCCTCGCCGTCCAGCACGCGTCCGGTGACGACCATGCGCTCGCCGATCGGCTCGCCCCCGTGCTGGACCGTCAGGTCGGCCTCGAGCGGGTCGACGTCGCGCTCGCCGAAGCAGGGCGCCCACAGCTCCACGCCCTCGGGGTCGGCGTGCTGGAGGTCCTTGGTGGGGTGGCGCAGCAGGCTGGAGCGGTAGGGCGGGTAGTCGCGGCGCGGCTGCACCTCGGCCGCCCCTGACTCCTCGTAGGCGCGGGTGATCGCGGCCATCTCGTCGTCGACGACGTGCTGCAGCGCCAGGCCCGTGGCGGGGTGGCGCTGCGCTGCGCCGGTGAGTGCTGCCGAGCTGCTCATGGAGCGACGCTAGGTGCACCGGGGTCCGCCGCGCCGGATCGGCTTCCGTCCAGCGGAAGCCATCCGGGTGGGCCGAGTGCTCCGCCGTCCCGCGCGAGCGCTCCGCGCGGCAGACTCCGCCCGTGGCGGGCAACAGCCGGACGGCGGGGGAGAGCGTCACCTCGCGGGCGCTCAGCCTGCTCGCCGCCTTCGACGACGAGCACCGCCGGCTGGCGCTGAGCGCGCTGGCCGCGCGCACCGGGATGCCGCTGCCGACGGCGCACCGCCTGGTCGCCGACCTCGTCGCCTTCGGGGCCCTCTCGCGCACCCCGTCCGGGGACTACGTCGTGGGCCGGCGGATGTGGGACATCGGCCTGCTCGCGCCGGTGCAGTCCGGGCTCCGCGAGGTGGCGGCGCCGCACCTGCAGGACCTCTACGGCGCCACGCGCGCCACCGTGCACCTCGCCGTCCGCGACGGGACCAGCGCCCTCTACGTCGACAGGCTTCGCGGGAACGCGTCGCTGCCGGTGGTCTCCACGGTGGGGTCCCGGCTGCCGCTGCACGCCACCGGCGTCGGCAAGGTGCTCCTCGCGCACGCCCCCGAGCACGTCCGCGAGGAGGTGCTGCGCGAGCTGCCCCGGCTGACGCCCTTCACGATCACCGCCCCCGGCGGCCTGCGCCGCCAGCTGACCCTCGTGCTGCGCGACGGCTACGCCACCACCGCCGAGGAGCTGGGCCTCGGGGCGTGCTCGGTGGCCGTCCCCGTCTCGCAGCGCGGGCGGGTGGTCGCGGCGCTCGGCGTCGTCGTCCCCTCCCTCACCCGCGAGAGGCCACGGCTCGTGGCGGCGCTGCAGGTGGCGGCGCAGGGCATCTCCCGCTCGCTCGAACGGGCGCCGGCCGTGGCCGGTGGTGACGAGGCGGTCGAGCCGGCCTGACCCGGGCCGGCCCGCGCCGCGTCAGCCGGCCCGGCGGTGGATCGACTTGTACGAGAGGTAGGCGTGCAGCCCCTCGGGGCCGTACTCGACCCCCAGGCCCGAGTCGTGCCGCCCTCCGAAGGGCGCGTTGTGGTTGGACGCGAAGAAGCCCAGGCCCACCGAGCCGGTGTCCATGCGCTCGGCCACGCGCTGGGCAGCGGCGGCGTCACGGGAGAAGACCAGACCGCCCAGGCCGAAGTCCGTGGCGTTGGCCAGCTCGACCGCGTGGTCGACGTCGTCGTACCTCATGACCGCCAGCACCGGTCCGAAGACCTCCTCGCGCGCCACGCGCATCGAGGGCGTGACGTCGGCCAGCACGGTGGGCTCCACGTACCAGCCCGCAGAGCCGGGGACGGCACCGCCGCCGGTGACCACCCTGGCCCCCTCCCGCCGTGCGTCCTCGAGGTGGCGCAGCACGTGCTCGTACTGGCGCGCGGTGGCCACCGGCCCGAAGGTGGTGGCCGGGTCGAGGGGGTCTCCCACTGCTGCGGCCGCCACGGTGCGGGCCGCCATCGCGACGACCTCCTCGTAGCGCGAGGCCGGCGCCAGCAGTCGCGTGGAGATGTAGCAGGTCTGCCCCGTGTTGCGCAGGCACGAGCGGAGCAGCACGCCCGCGACCCGGTCGAGGTCGGCGTCCTCCAGCACGACCGCGGCGGACTTCCCGCCCAGCTCCAGGGTCACCGGTCGCAGGAGCTGTCCGCAGGCGGCGGCGATGCGCCGGCCGACGGCGGTGGAGCCGGTGAACGCCACCTTGTCCACCAGGGGGTGGTGGACGAGGCGGTCACCGACGTCACCGGCGCCGGTCACGAGGTTCACGACGCCGTCCGGCACGCCGGCCGCCTGCACCGCCTCGACCACGTAGCGCAGGGACAGCGGGGTGGTCTCCGCGGGCTTGAGGACGGCGGTGCACCCGGCCAGCAGCGCTGGGGCGAGCTTGACGACCATGAGGTTGATGGGAAAGTTCCACGGCGCGATGAGCGCGCACACCCCGACGGGGTCCCTCCTCACCACCGTCTCGCCCTCGCCGGACGGGAAGGGGCGCACGTCCTCGGCCTCCAGGACGTGCGCGAGCCCCGCGACGTGCCGGAGGATGCCTGCGGCGTTCGCCGCCGCGCCGCGGGTCTCGCTGATGGGTGAGCCGTTCTCGCGGGTGGTGGTCTGCGCGATGAGCTCGGCCCTGGCCTCCACCTCCTCGGCGATCCGGAGCAGGTGCTGAGCACGCTGGGCAGGCGCCAGCCGCGGCCAGGGACCGTCCCGGAAGGCCCGAGCGGCGGCCTCGACGGCGGCGTCGACGTCCTGCGCGCTGGCTCCGGGAGCGCTGCCCCAGGCCTCGCGGGTGGCGGGGTCGACCACGTCCAGCCGCCCGCCGCCGGTCGCCGGCACCCAGGCGCCGTCGACGTGGAGGTCGTCGACGTGGGTGTGCGGCAGCCGCAGGTCCGCCCGGAGGTGCGGCAGCTGCTCGGCCTGTGCCGTCACCGGATCACCCCGGTCTTGAGGAG
The DNA here is from genome assembly GCF_052644995.1 of Quadrisphaera sp. KR29. Lineage (NCBI taxonomy): Bacteria > Bacillati > Actinomycetota > Actinomycetes > Kineosporiales > Kineosporiaceae > Quadrisphaera > Quadrisphaera sp. KR29. The sequence goes on along the minus strand of NZ_JBQXXG010000015.1, from coordinate 14,214 downwards.
GGCCTCGGAGCGCGTGAGGTCGGCGTGGGCCATCCGCACCGCAGCCTCGGTGAGCAGCTCCGGCACGATCTCGCGCCACAGCCGGTCGCAGTACGTCGCGGGGTCGAGCCCGAACCACCCGGAGGCCAGGGCGATCCCCGCGTGGTCGAAGCGCCACAGGCGGTCGGCGTCGCGCACGAGGGCGTCCTCCAGCGTGTGCGCCTCCTTGCGGGTGTCGTGGCCGCGGATGATGTCGACGACGGCGTCGACGAAGGCCGGGGAGTGCCCGAGGCCCGGCAGCACCTCGCGGGCGATGACACAGCCCTGCTCCTCGTGCTCGAAGCGGATCGCGGCCCTGCGCCAGTCGCCGCCGAAACCCTCGGATATGATGCGGCTCTCGTCGACCCGGCCCCAGCCGGTGTCGTGCAGGAGGATGGCGACCCTCACCACCAGTGCGTCCGCCTGCGGGTAGGCGGCGCACAGGCGCTCCGCGTAGGCCAGGGAGATCGGCAGGTGGATGTCGTTTCCGCGGGTGCGCGTCTCGGGCACCACCGCCGTCCAGATGGCGTCGAGGTCGTCACCGCGGGCCGGCGTGCAGGCGATGGGGGAGGTGTCGACGGCGCCGTGCACCGGCACCGGGGTCGGGGGGAGGGCGGTCCTCATGCCGTCAGCCCCGACGTCGCGAGCTGGGCGCGGGCTCCCACCGGTGTGGTGATGGACTTCAGCGGCACCGACGGGTCCGCTGCGAGGTCGGCGGGGATGTCGGCCCCGGCGGCGAGCGCCTGCCGCACGGCCATGAAGTCCAGCGGGGCACCGACGCACTCGGCGGCGATGAGCCGCTCCCCGGCGTAGTGGAGCACCGTGAACCTGCCCCTCGCGTCGTCGCGGCGCACCACGGTGCGCTCCGAGCCCTGCGACAGCCCGGCGATCTGCAGCTTGAGCTCGCCCTGGTCGGACCAGAACCACGGGATGCCGGCGTACTCCTCGCGGCGGCCGGTGATGGCGTACGCCGCGACCTTGGCGTGCTCGATGGCGTTGTTGACGCTCTCGAAGCGCACCCGGTCTTCCGGGGCCGAGCCGGGCACGGGGTTGGGGAGGTTGGCGCAGTCGCCCACCGCGACCGTCACGCCGTCGGAGGTGAGGGCGCAGGAGTCGACCCGGATGCCGTTGTCGCACTCCAGGCCCAGCTGCTCGGCGAGCTCGGTGTTGGGCACCACGCCGATGCCCACCAGCACGACGTCGGCGGGCAGCGTGCGCCCGTCGGCCATCCGCACGCCGCGCACGCCGTCGTCGTCGCCGACGAGCGCCTCGGTGCGGGCGCCGAGCTCGACGCGGATGCCGCGGGAGCGGTGGTGGGCCAGGAGGTGCGCAGCCACGTCCTCGCCCACGGCGCGTCCCACGAGGCGCGGACCGGCCTCGAGCACCGTGACGCGCTTGCCCATCTTCTGGAGGCTGGCGGCGGCCTCCAGGCCGATGAAGCCCCCGCCGATGACGACGACGTCGACGGCGGTCTCGGCGCGGGCCTTGAGCTCGAGCGCGTCGTCGGCGTTGCGCAGGGACAGCACCCCGGGCAGGTCCGCGCCGGGCAGCGGGAGCCGGCGCGCCCGCGCGCCCACCGTGAGGGCCAGCCTGTCGAAGGCGAAGGTGGCCCCCGAGCTGGCGGTGGCCACGCCGCTGCCGTCGGAGCGCTTCTCGACGCTGATGATCCGCTGGCCCTTCACCAGGGTGATGCGGTGCTCGTCCCAGTACTCCTGGGACCTGTGGATGAGCTTCTCCTTGGAGATGCTGCCCTGGAGGAACTGCTTGGACAGCGCCGGCCGCTGGTAGGGCCGGTGGTCCTCGTCGCTCAGCAGGGTGATGGGGGGCTCGTAGCCCAGGGCGCGCAGCGAGACCGCCAGCTGTACGCCTGACTGGGAGGCCCCGATGATGAGCAGTCCGTCGGCGGCCACGGTCAGACCTGCGTCGCTGGGGTCGTGACGTGCAGGTCGGTGTGCTCGGTGATGGGCAGCTGGCAGCTGAGCCGGGAGTACTCCTCCCGCTCGACGGCGGTGCCGTAGAGCATCTCGTCCTCCATCTCCTCCATCGCGGGGAGGTCGGGGAGGTCGTCGGCGGCCACGAAGACGTGGCAGGTGGCGCACGAGAGCGAGCCGCCGCACTCGGCGACGATCCCGGGCACGCCGTTGCGCACGGCGGTCTCCATGACCGAGTCGCCGGGGACGGCCTCGACGACGCGGACGCCGCCGTCGGCGTCCGTGAAGCTGACCTGGGGCATCGGAACTCCTCGGTGGTGCGGGGTGCAGGGCTGCAGGGGGTCAGACGAACTGCCGGCCGCCGTCGACGACGAGCGTCTGCCCGGTGACGTAGGCGCTGTGCGGACCGGCGAGGAAGAGCGCTGCGCCGACCACGTCCTCGGGGAGCGCCGGGCGGCGCAGGGCGCTGCGGTCGACGCCGTAGTGCTCGGCGTCCTCGACGAGGCCGTAGCTGGCCTCGGTGAGGGTGAAGCCGGGGGCGATGGCGTTGACGGTGATGGACCGCCGCCCCAGCTCCTTGGCCATGACCCGGGTGAGGGCGATGACGCCGCCCTTGGAGGCCACGTAGTGCAGCCAGTGCTCCGAGCCGCTGTAGACGGTGGCCGAGGACAGGTTGACCACGCGCGCCCCCTCGGGCAGGTGCGGGCTGCACGCCCGCACCACCAGCCACGGCCCCTTGAGGTTGACCGCCATGACGCGGTCCCACTCGGCGGGGTCGATGTCCTCCAGGGGCGAGCGCGTGACGGTGGCGTAGACGGCGGCGTTGTTGACGACGACGTCGATGCGCCCGCCGCCGAACGCGGCGACGGCGGAGGCGACGCGCTCGGCGGAGGCCGGGTCGGTGACGTCCACGCGCTCCGCCAGGGCCTGCGCGCCGGCCTCGCGCACGAGGCGCGCGGTCTCCTGCGCGCCGGCCAGGTCGACGTCGGCCACGGCCACCCGGTAGCCCTGGCCGGCGAAGCCGAGGGCGAAGCTCCTGCCGAGCCCGCCGGCGGCGCCGGTGACCAGGACGGTGCGGCCCTCGCCCGCATCGGCGTGCGTGGCCACGGTCAGTCCTCGAGGATCTCGACCCGGCCGCGCGAGCCGTCGACGCGGATGCGCTGGCCGGTGCGGATCGTCGTCGAGGCGCTGCCGGTGCCGGTGACGGCGGGCAGCCCGTACTCGCGGCACACGATCGCGGCGTGGCTCATCATCCCGCCGATGTCGGTGACGGTGGCCTGGACCTTCCCGAAGACGGGACCCCACGACGGCGCCGTGATGGTGGCCACGAGGATCTCGCCCTGCTGCACCTCGAAGAGCTGGTCGGCGCTGGTGATGACGCGCGCCGGGCCCTCCACGACGCCCGGCGAGGCGGCCATGCCGGTGATGACGCCCTCGGAGCCGCCCTCGTCCTCGCCCAGCCACTGCTGCACCTGCTCGGTGGTGATGCCGTAGAGCATCATCGTGAACGGCTCGGTGATCTCCGCCGGGGGCGTGTTCAGCGCCGGCTGAGGGCGCCGCGTCGCCAGCGCGTCGATGATCCCCCGGCGGCGCTCGACCTCCGCGGGCCAGTAGTCGGGGCCCGTCGCCCGCGAGCCGACGCCCCAGGCGGTGGCCAGGTCGAACAGCGCCTCGCGGACCTCCCCGCGCGTCAGGTACAGCACGTCGTCGACGTCGGCCCAGAAGCCCGCCCCGACGAAGACCGCGCTCAGCTCGCGCACCTTGCGCCAGAAGACGCCCATGGTCCAGTGCTCGATGTAGAAGTTGTGGTTCTCCACGTAGGGGTAGGCCGTCGCCGCGAGGCCGCGCTTGGCGTCGAAGGTGGCCAGCGCCTCGCCGTCCAGCAGCTCGCGGTACTCCTCCACGATGCGCTCGCGCTCGGCGAGCAGCTCGGCCACCGGGCGCTGGATCCGCTCCCCGGCGTCCAGGCGGCGCACGTAGTCCTTGATGAACCCCAGCGGGATCTCCTGGTGGTCCTTCCAGTACTTGTCGGTGCCGTAGAAGCCGTTGCCGATGGTGAAGTTGAACCACGGGTCCTGGGCCTCGCGGTAGCTGTCCAGCCAGGCCCGCCCGCCCTCGGCGGCGGCGAAGCGGGCGAGGGTGCCCTCGACGTCGTCGGTGTCGGACAGCGCGTCCTGCAGGCCCAGCTCCACGGCCAGGGCGGCGAGGCGCTTGAGCTCGTCGTCGGGCCGGAACAGCTCCATGTCCACGCCCTGCACCATCTTCGCGATGGCCTGGTCGGGGATGCCGGGGAAGGCGCCCTTGCAGTACCCGAAGAAGTCGAGGTAGGCGATGTAGCCGAGGTTGAGGAACTCGAAGTGGTACTGCCAGTTCTGGTAGCAGAGCTGGATCAGCCGGTCGTAGCCCTCCATGAGCACCTCGGTGCCGTCCTTGGCCCGGCCGGAGACGACGTCGTCGAAGGGCACGACGTCCGGCAGCGGCGCGAAGGTGAGCGCCTCCATCTCGTCGATCGTCGCGCGGACCTTGACCTTCCACTGCTCCAGCAGGCCGTCCCAGTTCTGGAAGTAGTGGCCGGCGCGGCGCTCGAACTCCGGCACCCGGGCGCCGACCTCGTCCGGCGGCACGGGCACCGGGCTCATGTAGAGGTAGCCGAGGTGGATCTTGAACTCGATGCCGTTGGCCGGGGGGATCAGCAGGTGGCGGGTGTTGTACTGCCCAAGGCACTTCACGGCGAACTCCCCGCCGATGGTCTCGAAGGGCTTGAAGACCGCAGGCCAGTGCTGGCTGTCGCAGAACCAGAACTTCTCGTCCTCCTGGCCCGACAGGTTGCGGAAGGCCAGGTGGTAGGGGTAGAGGTCCTCCCAGCCCTCCGCACCCTCGGGGACGGTGAGGTCGGACGGCCTCGGGAACGACTTCAGGACCGGCCGGGCCTGGCCCGGCGCGGTGGTGGGGGAGGGGTCGATCGCGGTCACGGTTGCTCCTTCGCGGGCGGGGGTGGTCGCGGCGTCGCGACCGGGCGGGTGGGACGGGGTGCCGGTGGAGGCGGGGAGGGCTCAGCCGCGGGCGGCTGCGGAGCTGCGGAGCACCGCGGAGAAGTCGAAGGTCCCGGCTGGCGCGGCTGGTGCCGACGGTGCGGGCAGCGCGGTCGCAGCGGGCGGGCGGCCCGCGGCGGCGGAGTGGACGGTCTCGGGCCTGGCCTGCAGCAGGAGCAGGTCCTCGCCGGGAGGAAGGTCGGCGTCGAGGGCCCACTCGACGTCCTGGGGGCAGCGGTAGTGCCTCTCGGCGCGCTTGGCGAGCCGGGCGACGGCCACCAGCTCGGCGTCGCTGAGGCAGCGGCGGCGCCGGCGCTCGGGCTCGACCTCGCGCTCGACCAGCTGCCCCGAGGTCGCGTCGGGGACGAGCTCGGCGTGCTTGTCGCCGATGGTCTCCGAGACCAGCGCGAGCACGACCTTGTCGAGCACGTGGTTGTCGGGGGTCACCTGGCCCGAGACCACCATCTCGCCGACGCCGTAGGAGGAGTCGATGGTGATCTTCGAGCGGTCACCGGTCAGCGGGTCGAGGGTCAGCGCCACCCCCGACGCGCGGGCGTTCACCATCTTCTGCACGGCCACGGCCATGGACAGGCCCTCCTCGGGGACGCCGTGGCGCAGGCGGTACAGGACCGCCCGGCTCGTGTACAGGGACGCCCAGCAGCGGCGCACGTGCTCGAGCACGGACTCCTCCCCGCGCACCCACAGGTAGGTGTCCTGCTGCCCGGCGAAGCTCGCGTCGGGCAGGTCCTCGGCGGTCGCCGAGGACCGCACGGCCACCGGGACCTCCTGCTCGAAGCGCCCCTGCAGGGCCCGGTAGGCGCTCACCACGTGCTCGCGCAGGTCGGCGGGCACCGGCGCGGTGCAGATGAGCTCGCGGATGCGCGCCGAGGCGGCGTCGACGGCGGTGACGTCCTCGGGGTCCAGCCCGGTCAGAGCAGCGGCGATCGTCGCGGCGGTGCCCGACCTGTCCAGCACCGCGTCGTAGTGGGCGGTGGTGATGGCGAAGCCCGGCGGGACCGGCATGCCGGCGGCGGTCATGGTGACCAGCGAGGCGCACTTGCCGCCCAGCAGCTCGTGCCGGGGGGCGACGGGGGCGTCGAAGAACTGGACGTAGGCGTGCTCGTCGGTGTTCTGGTGATGCATGGTCGTGTCAGGCCTCCCAGGTGACGGGCACGCGCACTGGCGCGCGGAAGGAGAGGTTGTCGCCGAACCGGATCCGCTCGCCGTCCACCAGGCGCATCCACGGGGCGAGCCGGGCGACCTCCTCGACGGCGATCCGGGTCTGCAGCTTGGCGAGCATGTTGCCCAGGCAGTAGTGGATGCCGAAGCCGAAGGACAGGTGGTCGCGGGCGTTGGGCCGGGTGGTGTCGAAGGCGTCGGGGTCCTCGAAGCGGGACTCGTCGCGGTTGGCCGAGCCCATGACCAGCAGCAGCTCGGCGCCCGCGGGCACGTGCTGCCCGCCGACGACGGCGTCCGCGAGGGCCTTGCGGCGCCAGGCCACGATCGAGGGGCTGTAGCGCAGCACCTCGTCGATGGCGGCGGGCACGCGCGCCGGGTCGGCGACCACGGCGTCCCACTGGTCGCGGTGGGCCAGCAGCACGCGCAGCGCGTTGGAGATGAGCGTGGTGGTGGTCTCGTGGCCGGCGAAGAGCAGGCTGTAGCAGAGGGAGGCGATCTCGTGGTCGCTGATGTCGGCGCCCTCGCGCTGGGCGCGCACGAGGTCGCCCACGAGGCTGTCGCGCTCCTCCTCGTGAGCCTGCGCCACCAGGCGCTGGCACTCGCCCCAGTACTCCACGAGGTTGTGGGCGTGGGGCACCTGCTCCTCGTCGGACAGGTCGCCCCACGTCATCGCCGCGCGCGAGTCCGACCAGCGCTTGAAGGTGGCGACCTGGGAGGTGTCGGCGCCGATGAGGGTGAGGATGGTGACCGTCGGGACGTCCCGGGCCAGGTCGGCCACCAGGTCGCCACGGCGGTCCACGCGGGAGAGCAGGTCCTCCAGGAGCCTGACGACGTTCTCGCGGACCGCCGGCTCCAGCGCCTTGTAACGGCGGGGGGTGAACGCCCGCGAGGCGATCTTGCGGATGCGCGTGTGGTCCGGCGGGACGCGCGCGGACAGGCCCGAGTAGGCGGTGAAGCCGCCGTCGAGCATGATCCGCTTCGCCTCGGCGCCCCGCTCGCGCACCGGTGCCTGCGCGTTCTCGCTGCTGAAGGTCTGCCAGTCCTCGAAGACGGCCTTGACGTCGTCGTAGCGGGTGACCACCCAGTACCCGACCCGCTCGTCGAAGTGGACGGGTGACTCCGAGCGCAGGGCGGCGTAGGCGGGGAAGGGGTCGTCCTGGGCGAAGGGCTCGTAGCCGTGGTGCACGGGGCACCCCTGGGCCGCGGGGCTCGGAGCTGACTGCCGGGACTGCGGCACGCTGGCTCCCTGGTCTCGTCGTCGGTGACTGACCCCGCCAGTCTGTGCACCCGGGCCAGCCGGTCACAAGGACGCGATTCCGACTGTTGGAAGCGATGCCCCGGTCAGCCGCCGCGTCCGGCGAAGGGCTCCAGCGCGCTCCCGATGCGGCGGGCCACCCCGTGCAGCACCGGCAGGTGCCGCTGCATCTGGGTGGCCTGCGAGGAGAGCATCGACAGCCCCAGCGCCGCCACCGCGGTGCCTGCGCGGGTCAGGACGGGAACGGCGATCGAGCAGGCGCCGGCCCGCACCTCCTCGTAGGTGGTGGCGCAGCCCTGCTCCTTGATCTGGGCGAGCTCGACGAGCAGGCGCTCGGAGTTCACGTGGGTGCGCAGCGTGGGAGCGTGCATCGGCGCGGCGACGTAGGCCTCCTGCAGCCACCGCTCCTCGTGGGCGAGCAGCACCTTGCCCACCGCCGTCGCGTGCAGCGGCAGCCGGCCACCCACCCGCGAGGCCCGCGGGACGCGCTTGGAGCTGTAGACCCTGTCGACGTAGAGGGCGTCGCGCCCCTCCCGCACGGCGAGGTGGGCTGTCTCGTGGGTCAGGCTGAAGAGGTCCTGCAGGTAGGGGCGCGCCGCGTCGCGCAGGTGCCGCCCGCCGAGCTGCGCGACCTCCCACAGCCGCAGCCCCACCTGGTAGCGGCCCATGGCGTCCCTCTGCAGGGCGCCCCACTCAACCAGCTCCCCGACCAGCCGGTGGGCGGTCGGCAGCGGCAGCTCGGCGGACTGCGCGATCTGCGTCAGCGTCAGCGGGGAGGTGCTGCCTTCGAACGCCTGCAGCACCCGCAGGACCCTGGCGGTGACGGACTCCCCGGTCGGGCGCCTCCGGCCGCGGCCGGGCCCGGCGCTGCGCTGGCCGTCCAGCTGCGCGCTCAGCCCAGTGCTCCCAGCTGGGCTGAGGTGTCCGTCCGCGCGACCGTCGCCAGTCCCCGGGCCACGGTCCGGCCGGCGTCGGTGAGCAGGTGCGTGTGGACGCGGCTGCCGATGAGCAGGTGCGCCTGCTCCCGGGTGAGGCCGAACCAGTCCATGACGGTGTCCACGCCGTGCGGGGTGAGGCGCCAGAGCTTGTCGGCGTCCTTGACGACGGCGTCGTCGACGGAGGTGGCATGCGCCCGGGAGTCGTGCCCGTCGACGATGGCGACCACCCGGTCCACCACCTCGGGGCTGCGCCCGAGCTGCTCGAGCACCTCCCGTGCGATCGCGGCGCCCTCGACCTCGTGGCGGCGCACGAGGTCGGGGCGGTCCCCACCGGGGGCGATGGCCTCGAGCACCTCCTCCTCGGGGACGCGCGACCAGCCGGTGTCGTGCAGCAGGACGGCCGGCAGCACGACGTCGGCGTCGGCGCCCGGGACGAGGTCGACCAGCGCCCGGGCCAGCTCGTAGGAGTACAGGGTGTGGGCGTCGTTGCTGCGCACGCGCAGGTGCGGGGCGGCGAGCCGCCACACGTCCTCGTCGTGGGCCGGCATGGGCGACGCGCCCACCACGTCGGCGACCGCGGGCGTGCGCGCGCTGACGTCACGTCCGAGCAGGTTGGTCACCGGCTCCAGCTTGGGGCTCACAGCTCCTCCTCGCGGGCGCGGCGCCGAGCGGTGCCGCCGTGGCACCCGCTAGCACCGCCGGCGCCGTCGGTGGGGGCCCTGCGCCCCCTCGCGCGCCCCCAGGCTACGGACCGCTGGGCCCCCGCAGGAAGCACGGACTTCCGTCCACTGGAAGCGGGCCGCCCGTACCTGGGCCTGGCCGCGCACCGGCTCGGGCAGGCCGTCCAGGTGGCGCGCCCGCACACCCGCACGGTGCTTCCGCCCAGCGGAACCCCGCTGTTGGGGATCGCGGCGGCCGGGCGTTCCATGGGCGCATGACGCAGAGCGGCGGCACCCGGCACCTCACCCGCACCCAGGTGGGCATCGTCGGCGGTGGGCCCGCCGGGCTGATGCTGGCCCACCTGCTCGACCTCGCGGGCATCTCCACCGTGGTGGTCGACGACCGGACGCGTGACGAGATCTACGCGACGGTCCGCGCGGGCATCCTCGAGCACGACACCGTGCAGCTCCTGGTCGACTCCGGGGCCAGCAAGCGGGTGCTCACCGAGGGCTACGAGCACGAGGGCATCGAGCTGGCCTTCGGCGGGGGACGGCACCGCATCGACTTCCAGGACCTGGTCGGCGCCTCGGCGTGGCTGTACCCGCAGACGGAGGTCTTCGCCGACCTCGCCGACGCCCGCGACCGCGCTGGCGGTGACGTCCGCTGGGGCGTGCGCGACACCCAGGTCCTCGACGTCACCTCCGCCACGCCGCGGATCGTCTTCACCGCGGCGGACGGCAGCGAGCAGGAGGTGGTGTGCGACCACCTCGTCGGCGCGGACGGCTCCCGCAGCCAGTGCCGGCGGTCCGTCCCCGAGGACGCCCGCGTGCAGACGGGCCGGGAGTACCCCTTCGCGTGGTTCGGCATCCTGTGCGACGCGCCGCCGAGCGCCCCGGAGCTGGTCTACAGCCACTCCGCGCGCGGCTTCGCCCTCGTGAGCCAGCGCACGGAGTCGGTGCAGCGCATGTACTTCCAGTGCGCCCCCGACGAGGACGCCTCCACCTGGAGCGACGACAGGATCTGGTCGGAGATGGCCTCGCGGCTGTCACCGAACGGCGTCGAGGTCATCGAGGGCCCCATCACCTCCAAGGCGGTGCTGCGCTTCCGCAGCTTCGTGCACGAGCCGATGCGGCACGGGCGGATGCTGCTCGCCGGCGACGCCGCCCACACCGTGCCGCCGACCGGCGCGAAGGGGCTCAACCTGGCCCTGGCCGACGTGCGGCTGCTGGCCGAGCTGCTGGAGCGGGCCGTGGAGAAGGGTGACGACGGTGCGCTGGAGGAGTACACCGGCCGGGCGCTGGCGCGGGTGTGGAAGGCGCAGCACTTCTCCTACTGGATGACGACGATGCTGCACGCGCTGCCGGAGGCGACGCCCTTCGACGTGCGCCGCCAGGAGGCCGAGCTGGCCTCGCTCGTCTCCAGCCGCTCCGGCTCGGCCTTCCTCGCCGAGGGCTACACCGGCTGGCCGGAGCGCCTCGGCCTCCGCTGACGCCGAGGACGGGGGAGGCTCAGGGGCGCGCCAGGCGCTGGCTGAGCCGGTGGGCGTGCTCCAGGAGCAGCCGTCCCAGCACCGGGCGGCGCTCAGCGCTGAAGCGCGTCTCGACGCCGGTCAGGCTCAGCGCCCCGCTGGGCTCGCCGGTGTGGTCGAAGACCGCGGCACCCATGCCCCAGCTGCCCTCCACGAGCAGGGCGGGGTTGGTGGCGTAGCCGTCGGTGCGGGTGCGCTGCAGCCTCTCGCGCAGCGCTGCGCCGCCGTGCGCCTCGCCCCAGGCGGGGGTGAGGTCGTGGGAGGCCAGGTAGCGCTCGGCCTCGGCGGTGGGCAGGTGCGCCAGGATCGCCAGCCCCGCCGAGGCCACCCCGAGCGGGAAGCGCACCCCCTCGTGGAGGACGAAGGAGCGCAGCGGGAAGCTGCCCTCCTCGCGCAGGAGGCACACGGTCTCGTCGCCGCGGCGCACGGAGAAGAACGCGCTCTCCCCGGTGGCCCCCGCCAGCGACCTCACGACGTCGCGGGCGAGAGCGGTGACGTCGTAGCGGCGGGCGGCCACCGCGCCGAGCAGGTAGGTCTCCGGGCCCAGCAGCCAGCGCCCGGTGGCGCTGGGGCGGTCGAGCAGCCCGTCGCGGGCCAGGGCTGTGGCGATGCGGTGCGCGGTCGACCTGTTGAGGCCCGTGGTCGCCGCCAGCTCGGTGGTGGTCAGGCCCTCGGCGGGGCCGCGCCCGACGGCGCGCAGCACCGCGCTCGCCCGGCTGACGGCCTGGTCGCCGCCGGTCGCCGGGGCGGTCATGGGGCGCTCCCGGTGGCGCCGGCGGTGGCGCGGGCCAGGGCGTTCACATCGTGGACGCTACCGAGGGCCGCGTGCACGTGCTGACCGATCTCGCCGCGCCTCAACCGAGTGCTTGCCCCCTCGACGGGCGCTTCCCTAGCGTGCGAGCGCTGGGGGGCCGCGTCCAGGTGGTGGCGCGCAGCGGCGGACGCGTCGGACCGGCAGCAGAGCAGCAGACGAGCAGCGGAGCACGAGGGAGTGGCCCATGGCACCGAAGCGGTGCGCCAGCGCGCGCGAGGCCCTCGAGGGGGTGGTGCACGACGGCATGACCGTGGCCGTCGGCGGCTTCGGGCTGTCGGGCATCCCCAGCAACCTCATCCGGGCGCTGCGCGACACCGGCGCGCGCGACCTCACCGTCGTCTCCAACAACATGGGCGTCGACGGCAAGGGCCTGGGCCTGCTGCTCGAGGCAGGCGCGGTGCGCAAGGTGCTGTCCAGCTACGTGGGGGAGAACAGGCTCTTCGCCCAGGCCTACCTGGCCGGTGAGCTGGAGGTCGAGTTCGTCCCCCAGGGCACCCTGGCCGAGCGGCTGCGCGCCGGCGGCGCGGGCATCCCCGCCTTCTACACGCCCACCGGCTTCGGCACCGAGGTGGCGCGGGGCAAGCCCACGGCGGAGTTCGACGGCGTGCACGCCGTGCTCGAGCGCGGCATCGTCGCCGACCTCGCCCTGGTCCGCGCCCACACCGCCGACCCGGCCGGCAACCTGCGCTACCGCCTGGCCGCCCGCAACTTCAACCCGCTCGTGGCCACCGCCGGCAGGGTCACCGTGGTGGAGGCCGAGCACGTGCTCGAGACGTTCCTCGACCCCGACGACGTCGTCACCCCCGGCGTCTACGTGCAGCGCCTCGTGGCGGTGGAGGACCCCACCAAGGACGTCGAGCAGCGCACGGTCCGCCCGCGCGCCGCCGTGGCAGAGGGGAGCGCGCTCTGATGTGGACCCGCGAGGAGATGGCCGCCATCGCCGCCGAGGAGCTGGAGGACGGCGCGTGCGCCAACCTCGGCATCGGCATCCCCACCTTGGTGGCCAACCACCTGCCGCCGGGCGTGCACGTGGTGCTGCAGAGCGAGAACGGCCTGCTCGGCATGGGCCCGTTCCCGTACGAGGGCGAGGAGGACGCCGACCTCATCAACGCCGGCAAGCAGACCGTCACCCTGCTGCCGGGCGCGTCCGTCTTCGACTCCGCGACCTCCTTCGGGATGATCCGCGGCGGCCACATCGGCGTCGCCGTCCTGGGGGCGCTGCAGGTCTCCGGCTCCGGTGACCTCGCCAACTGGCAGGTGCCCGGCAAGGTGGTCAAGGGCATGGGCGGGGCGATGGACCTCGTGGCGGGCACGCCGCGCGTCGTCGTCCTCACCGAGCACGTCGCCAAGGACGGCTCGCCCAAGGTGGTCGAGCGCTGCACGCTGCCGCTGACCGGCGTCGGCGTGGTCGACCGCATCATCACCGACAGGGCCGTGTTCGACGTCGTGCAGGACGACGGCGGGGGAGGCGGCCGGCTGGTGCTGCGCCGCCTCGCGCCCGGGCAGGACGAGGCCGGGCTGCGCGCCCTCACGGGCGCCGCCTTCACCACCGACCTCGACAGCACGACGACGAGCGGGGCCCCGCGGTGAGCGCGCAGCGCAGGGCCGTCGTCGTCGGGTACGCCCGCACGCCGTTCGTGCGGTACTGCGGCCGCTTCGCCGCGGTGCCCGCTGTCGACCTGGGGGCCCACGCCATCCGCGCGGCGCTCGCGCGCGCCGGCGTGGGGCCCGGCGACGTGCAGCGCGTGCTCGGCGGCCACGTGCTGCAGGGCGGCGCCGGGCAGAACCCCGCGCGCCAGGCCGCGGTGGCCGCCGGCATCCCGCTGAGCACCCCGGCCAGCACGCTCAACGCCGTCTGCCTGTCGGGGATGCAGGCCGTCGCCGACGCCGCGGCGCTCGTCGAGGCCGGGCGCGCCGACGTCGTCGTCGCCTTCGGGATGGAGTCGATGAGCCTGGCGCCCCACGTGGCGCCGATGCGCTCGGGGCGGCGGTACGGGGCGCTGGAGCTGGTGGACACCCTCGAGCACGACGGGCTCACCGACGCCACCGAGCGCCGGTCGATGGGCGCCTCCACGGAGGCCCGCAACGCAGGGCTCGGGCTGGCGCGCGGCGAGCAGGACGCGTGGGCCGCGGCCAGCCACCAGCGCGCCGCAGCCGCCGCGCCGTGGCTCGCCGGGGAGGTGGAGCCGTTCAGGGTCGTCGGCCGCGGACGCCGCAGCAGCGACACCGACCTGGTCACCGACGACGACGGCGTCCGTCCCGAGACGACCGCCGAGGGGCTGGGGCGCCTGCGCCCCGCCTTCTCCGCTGACGGGTCCGTCACCGCGGGCAACGCCTCGCAGGTGACGGACGGTGCCGCGGCGCTCGTGCTGACCAGCGCGGACCTGGCCGCCTCGCGGGGGCTGGCACCCCTGGCGGAGGTGCTGGCGACCTCGTTCGTGGCCGGGCCCGACGTGTCGCTGCACGCCCAGCCGGCCGTCGCGGTCCAGCGGGTGCTCGCCGAGGTCGGGGCACCCGCGTCCGAGCTGGCGTCCGTGGAGGTCAACGAGGCCTTCGCCGCCGTGGCCGTGCACTCCACGCGCCTGCTCGGCGTGGACCCGGAGCGGGTCAACCCCCACGGCGGCGCGATCGCGCTGGGCCACCCGCTGGGGGCCTCCGGCGCGCGGGTCGTCGGGACCCTGGCCCGCACCCTGGCGGACGCCGGCGCCGGGCGCCTGGGGGCCGCCGCCCTGTGCGGCGGCGGCGGCCAGGGCATGGCGGTGCTCCTGCGCGCCCTCTGACCCCACCCACCTCGCTGTGATCATGGGCGAGGGGGCCCCCGCGGGGGGGCCCAAGGCCCCGGAGCACGGGGGGGGGGTG
>NZ_JBQXXG010000014.1:0-120809 GCF_052644995.1 Quadrisphaera sp. KR29 | reverse complement strand
CGGGGGTCGCCCGTGGCCCCCCCCCCCCCCCCCCCCCCCCCGGGGCGGTATCGGGGGCGCCCCCCCCGGGCGGGGGGGGCGCACGCCCATGATCACGGTCGGGGGTGCGGGGCGGGGGTCAGTCCCGGGCGCCGGTGAGGTGCGGACGGGCGGCGAGCAGGGCCCCCAGGGCGGTGTAGCCGGTGAGCACCACCACCGCGCTGGCCGCGTCGATGGCGCCGGGGCCGAAGAGGGCGATGGCGGTCATCATGAGCGGGAAGTAGGCCTCCGCCCACAGCGGGAAGACGCGCAGCGCCCCGCGCCAGCGGCCGTGGACGGCCACCTTCACGGCGATGACGAGCATGCCGAGCATCGACAGCGGCCACGACGCGTCCACGGCCATGAGCCACCCCGCGTGGTCCTCGAAGAACACCGTCGTGAGGACGGTGGAGGCGCACGCCACGCCCAGCAGCGCGTGCTCGACCACGAGCATCCCGCGGGCGGCCCGCGACGTCCCCGTGGCCCGGGTGGCCCACATGATCCGCAGCAGGGCGAAGACGCCGACCTGGAAGGCCAGGCCGGAGAGCTCGCTGACCCGTCCCCAGCTCGGGGACTCCTCGTTGAGGCCGATCGCGAGGGTCGCGGCGACCCACACGAGGCCACCGGCGACCAGGACCAGGCCGCGGCGGCGCACCCAGGCGGTGCTCGGCGGGTCGGCCAGAGGCTGCTGCTGGCGCCGGCTGCGCTGCGCGGGGACCGGCGTCGCGGCGACGTCGGTGCGGGCGGGGGCGGGACGGTCGGTGAGGGACATCGCGGTCTCCTTGGGCTGGGCGGCGGGCTGGCCGCCGGAGGGGTCGTGCTGACGAGGACGACGCTGCCCGCGCCGGCGTCCCGGCCGTCAGGGCCGAGCGCTCCCGTCCCGGTCACGCCCGGTGTCCCGGCCGGCCGGGACACCGCGACCCGGGACAGCGGGACGCCCCTGCTGCCACCATCACCGCGTGGACACCGGCACCAGCGCACGGCTGCGCCCGACGGGCGCGCTCGTCGTGGCCGCCTGCGCGACAGCCCTGCTGGTCAGCGCCCTCCTGGACGCGCGCTCACCGGTCGCCTCGGTGCCGGACGCCGCGGCCACCGGGTGGAGCACCGCGCTCACCGGGCTGCTGCTGGCCGTGCCCGGGGCGCTGGTGCAGGCGCAGGGCCCCCGGACGCCGCGGGGGCGCGCGCACCCCGTCGCCGTCGTCCTGCTGGCCGGTGGCCTGCTGTGGGCGCTGGACGGCGTCGCCTCCTCCTGGCTGCTGCACACCCTGACCGCGGGCGACGGCACGGGCGCGACCGCGGCCTTCTGGGTCTACAACCGGCTCGGGGCCTCGCTCCTGCTGCCCCTGCCGCTGGTGCTGCTGCTCGTGCACGACGGCGCGCTGCCGCGCGGCCGGGCCTGGCGCCCCGCGGTGCTGGTCAGCCTGGCCAGCACCGCGCTGCTGCCGCTGGTGGTCCTCGGGGTGCCCTCCGGCGTCGTCGGGCAGTCGCCGGTGCCCGGCGTCGACCTCGACCCGGTGCCGCTGCCGGTGCCCGAGGCGGTCTGGGCGCCGCTGTGGGCGCTGGCCCGGGCGCTGACCCCGCTCAGCCTGCTGGTGCCCTTCGCGCTGCTCGTGGCCCGCTCGCGCGGCCCGGCCGGCCCGGCGCGCGACCGCAGCCGCTGGATGCTGTGGTCCGCGCTGGTCGCGGTGCTGACGATGCTCAGCGTGTGGTCGCTGCCGGCGGCGGTCAGCTCGGCGGCGCTGACGCTGTCGTGCGGCGTCGTCGCCGCCTCCTGCGCGGTCGCGCTCGTGCGGCCCGACCTCGTCGACGTCGACAGGCTGCTCGGCGGCACCGTGGTCTGGGCGCTCGTGGCCGGGGCGGTGCTCGTGGTCGACGTCGTCCTCGTCGCCGCAGCCTCGGAGCTGCTGGGGCGCGGCCTGTCCGAGCGCCAGGCCGCGCTCGGCGCCGTGCTGCTCGTCACCGCCGTCTACGGGCCCCTGCGCGAGCGCGTCTGGAGCGGGGTGCGGCGCCTCGTGCTCGGGGAGCGCGAGCACCCCTGGCAGGCGCTGTCGTCCCTGGCGCAGGCGCTGGAGCGCTCCGGGTCGGTGCGCGAGCAGCTGCAGGCGCTCGCGGCGTCCGTCGCGCACGCCTTCCGCGTCGACGACGTCGTGGTCGAGGTCGAGCGCGCCGACGGCGGCAGCCTGGTCGCCGTGCACGGGTGCCCGCTGGAGCCCGGTGCGCGGCGCGAGCTGCCGCTGACCTACCGGGGCCAGCCGCTGGGCCGGCTGCTGCTGCCCGCCGGGCCCGGTGGCGGCGTCGGGCGCAGCCGCCTGTCGCGGCGCGACGAGCGCCTCCTGGGCGACCTCGTCCGCCAGGCCGCGCTGGCCGCGCGCGCCGAGGCGCTCGCTGAGGACCTGCAGGCCAGCCGTGCCCGCATCCTCGCGGTGCGCGAGGAGGACCGGCGCCGCGTGCGCCGCGACCTGCACGACGGGCTGGGCCCGGTGCTGGGCGCCGCCGTCATGGCCGTCGACACCGTGCGCAACCTCGCCCCCGACCTGCCCGAGCCGGCGCAGCGGGTGCTCGGGCAGGTCCGCGACGACGTCCGCGAGGCGCTGGGCGAGGTCCGCCGCCTCGTGCACGACCTGCGCCCGCCGGCGCTGGACGACCTGGGCCTGGTGGGGGCGCTGCGCCAGCACGCCGAGCGCCTGGGCGTGACCGGCCTCGACGTGCGGGTCGAGGCCTCCCCCGACCTCGACGCCGCGGCGCTGCCCGCCGCGGTGGAGGTGGCGGCCTACCGGATCGCCGGGGAGGCGCTGACCAACGCGGCGCGCCACGCCCGGGCCACCCGCTGCGCGGCGCGCCTGTCCCGCCGCGGCAGCGCGCTGGAGGTGGTCGTGGAGGACGACGGGGGCGGCATCGACCCCACCGCCCCGGCCGGCGTGGGGCTGGCCTCGCTGCGCGAGCGCGCCCGGGAGCTGGGTGGTGCCTGTTCGGTGGCCTGCCCGCCCGGTGGGGGCACGCGCGTGGAGGCGCTGCTCCCGCTGCCGGCCGCGGAGCCCGCGGCCGAGCCCCTGCCGGACCCCCCGATGGGGACCGCGGCCAATACCGCCGTCCCGCAGCAGGTGGCCCGTGCCTGAGGGCGGCGGCGCCGTGAGCGGGGCCGCGCTGCCGCGGGTGCTCATCGTCGACGACCACCCGCTCTTCCGCGACGGCGTCGCCGCGCTGCTGGCCTCCACCGGCGTCGTCGAGGTGGTCGGCACCGCCGCCGACGGCGAGCAGGCGCTCGCCGCCGTCGCCCAGCACGACCCGGACGTCGTCCTCATGGACGTCCAGATGCCGGTGCTCGACGGCGTGGCCGCCACCCGCCGGCTCGTGGACGCCCGCGCGCGGGCCGCCGTCGTCGTCCTGACGATGTCGGAGGAGGACGCCACGGTCTTCGCGGCCGTGCGCGCCGGTGCGCGGGGCTACCTGCTCAAGGGCGCCGGGCAGGAGGAGCTGGTGGCGGCCGTGCGCACCGCCGCGACCGGCGGAGCGGTGTTCGGGGCGGCGCTCGCGGCGCGGATGGCGGCGTTCTTCGCGGCTCCCCCGGCGCCGCCGACGGCCGCGGCGGCCTTCCCGGAGCTGACCGCCCGGGAGGCCGAGGTGCTGGAGCAGCTGGCGGCCGGCCGCACCAACGCCGAGATCGCCGCGGCGCTGTTCCTGTCCCCCAAGACGGTGCGCAACGTGGTCTCGGCGGTGCTCGCCAAGCTGCAGGCCGCCGACCGCACCGAGGCCGCCGACCGGGCCCGCGAGGCCGGGGTCGCCCCGCGCTAGGTGGGCAGCCTGACGTCCGGTGGGGAAGCTGACGTCCGGATCCGGGCCAGGAAGCGGACCCCAGCCTGCCCACCGGACGTCAACCTCCCCACCGGTCACCCTGCGGACCGCCCAGGTCGCTGCAGCAACAGCCGCGGCGCACCGCCGCGGGGTCCTGCCACCTCGACCACGGCCGGCAGGACCGCTCCGGCCAGTTGCGCCTGCCTGACGGCGGCGACCTCGAGCACCTCCCGCCGGCAGGCCTCGGGCTCGGTGGTGAGGCGCCGGTGCGAGAACCGCAGCGTCTGGATGCCGAGCCCTGCCACGCGGGCGTCGCGAGCGATGTCGCGCTCCCGCTGCCACGGCGAGCCGTGGTACGCGCGACCGTCCAGCTCGACGGCGAGTGCGGTCCGCGGGTCGTAGCAGTCGAGGACGGACAGCCGACCGGCTGCCACGACCTCCACCTGGCGGCGCAGGTGGGCGAACTCCGGGCCGGTGAAGACGTGCTCGTAGCCCCACAGCTCCAGCTCGCTGCGGCACCCGGCCAGGATCTTCGCCACCAGCTGGCGCAGCTCGGCGGCACCATCCGCCTGGCGGCGCACGGCGAGCTCGGCGACCAGGTCGGCGGCTGTCAGCAGCTCCTTCCGGACGCCCAACAGTGCCGGAGCCCGCTGGTCGCTGCCGCTCAGCAGCGGCCAGCTCTCCACGACCGCGCGCTGGGCGGAGACCACGGCCAACCCGTCACGCTCCTGCCGCGTCGGTGCCGCCCGGCACCGGTGCAGCGCGACGCGCCAGGTCCCTGACGCTGGGACCGTCCGGCGCCGCTGGTGCGGGACGGTGACGTGCACCGCCGCCTGCGCCACCTCCTCGGGGACGGGCAGCCCGTGCACCTGCAGCGCCGTCGTGTGGGAGAGGGCGGCCGGCGCCCCCGCGAACAGGAGCGCTGCGCGCTGACGGGTCCGGGCGTCGTCGGCGTGGTCGGGCAGGGCGAGGACACCGGGCAGCACCCGGAGGACGACTCCCGAGGCGAGCGCCCTCGCGACCGCGGTGTTGCTCGTGGCGCTCGCGAGCTGGGCCCAGGACGCGACACCACCGAGCTCCTCGAGGGCAGCGGGCACGCGGGACGTGGGAGGCACGGCTCACCGTGGAGCTCCTCGCGCCTGGTGCGCGCGGCTCTCACGACGCCTGTGGGCGGGGCGCTCGGGACACGGTGAGGCACGTCGCCTGTGGGCGAGGCACGCAGACCGTCGGGGTGGGCAGCCTGGCGTCCGGTGGGCAGCCTGGCGTCCGGATCTGAGCCCGGAAGCGGACGTCAGCCTCCCCACCGAACGTGAGCCTGCCCACCGAACGTGAGCCTGCCCACCCGTCCGTCGAGTGCGGAGTTGCCGGCCGGGTCAGCGGACGGCGGCGCGGACCTGGTCGACGCCGCGGTTGGCCAGGGCGTCGGCGGCCTCGTTGCCGGGGTCGCCGGCGTGGCCCTTCACCCAGCGCCACTGCACGTCGTGGCGGGCGACGGCCTCGTCCAGGGCCCGCCACAGCTCGGCGTTCTTCACCGGCTGCTTGGCCGCGGTGCGCCAGCCGTTGCGCTTCCACCCGGCGATCCAGCTCTGGATGCCCTGCATGACGTAGGTGGAGTCGACGTGCAGCAGCACCGTCGAGCGCCGCTTCAGCGCTCCCAGGCCCTCGATGACGGCGGTGAGCTCCATGCGGTTGTTGGTGGTCACCGCCTCGCCGCCGAACATCTCCTTGGTGTGCTCCCCGGAGCGCATGAGCACGCCCCAGCCGCCGACGCCGGGGTTGCCCTTGCAGGCTCCGTCGGTCCACATCTCGACCACCGGCTGCTCGTGCTGCTCCTCGTCCACGCCGCTCACGCGGGAGACGCCGCGGGGGCTGTCGCTGCGGGCACCGGCACGCCGGCCTTGAGCAGCCCGTAGGTGATGCCGTCGACCAGGGCCTGCCAGGAGGCCTCGACGAGGTTGGGCGCGACGCCCACCGTCGTCCAGGTCGCCCGCCCGTCGGTGGTGTCGATGAGCACCCGGGTGGTGGCGTCCGTGCCGGCGTCGGCGTCGAGGATGCGCACCCGGAAGTCGGTGAGGTCCAGCCCGGCGATCTGGGGGTAGACCGGGATGAGCGCCTGGCGCAGCGCGGCGTCCAGGGCGTTGACGGGCCCGTTGCCCTCCCCCGTGGCCACGAGCCGCTGGCCGCCGGCGCGCAGCTTGACGGTGGCCTCCGACGTCGGGCCGGTGCCCTTGCCGTGCTCGATGAACGCCCGCCAGCTCTCCACCTCGAAGAAGGTGGGCCGCGCGCCGTCGCGGACCTCGCGCAGCAGGAGGTCGAAACTGGCGTCGGCCGCCTCGAAGGTCCACCCGGCCAGCTCCAGCTCCTTGACGCGGGCGACCGCGCGCGAGAGCACGTCCTGGTCACCGGCGAGGTCGTGGCCGAGCTCGCGGCCCTTGAGCTCGATGGAGGCGCGCCCGGCCATGTCGGAGACGAGCATGCGCATGTCGTTGCCGACGGCCGTCGGGTCGGTGTGCTGGTACAGGTCGGGGTCGACGCGGATGGCGCTGGCGTGCAGCCCGGCCTTGTGCGCGAACGCGGAGGCGCCCACGTACGGCGAGCGCGCGTACATCGCCACGTTGGTGATCTCCGCGACGGCGTGCGTGATGCGGGTCGCGTCGCGCAGGCACTCCGCGGGCACCACCTGCCGGCCCAGCTTGAGGACCAGGTCGGCGACGACGACGACGAGGTCGGCGTTGCCCGTCCGCTCGCCGTACCCGTTCACGCAGCCCTGCACGTGGGTGGCGCCGGCGCGCACGGCCGCCAGGGAGTTGGCGACGGCGCAGCCGGAGTCGTTGTGGGCGTGCACGCCGACCCGGGTGCCGGCGGGCGAGGCGGCCAGCGTGGCCGCCACGACGTCCTCCACCTCGTGCGGCAGCCGGCCGCCGTTGGTGTCGCAGAGCACGACGGCCTCGGCGCCGGCCTCCACCGCGGTGCGCACGACGGCCAGGGCGTGGTCGCGGTCCAGCTCGTAGCCGTCGAAGTAGTGCTCGGCGTCGAGGAAGACGCGCCGGCCGTGCGCCACGAGGTGCTCGACGGTGTCGCGCACCATGGCGAGGTTCTCCTCCTCGGTGGTGCGCAGCGCCAGCTTCACGTGCCCGACGTGGCTCTTGGCCACGATCGTCACCACCGGCGTCTGCGCGTCCAGCAGCGCCTGCACCTGCGGGTCGGTGGCCGCGGAGCCGCCGGCCCGGCGGGTGGCGCCGAAGGCGGCCAGCACCGCGTGGCGCAGGTCCAGCTCGGTGCGGGCCCGCGCGAAGAACTCGGTGTCGCGCGGGTTGGCGCCGGGCCAGCCGCCCTCGATGAAGCCCACGCCGAGCTCGTCGAGGTGGGCGGCGATCGCCAGCTTGTCGGCGACGGAGAGGTTGAGCCCCTCCTGCTGCGCGCCGTCGCGCAGCGTCGTGTCGTAGACCTGGACGTCGTGCGCCGTCGTCGGGGTCGTCGTCGAGCTCATCGGGGGTCTCCTCAGACCAGGCGGTGCATCCAGCCGCGGCGGTCCTCGGCGCGGCCGTACTGGACGTCGAGCAGGGTGGAGCGGACGGCCTCGGTGACCTTCCCGGCCACGTCGGCCTCAGCGGCGGCCGGCTTGGTGTCGCCGCCGTCGACGAAGCTGCCGATGGGCGTGACCACGGCGGCGGTGCCGCAGGCGAAGGCCTCGGTGACCTCTCCGCCGGCGGCCATCGCCAGCCAGTCGTCCAGGGCGATGCGCTGCTCCACCGGCTGCAGGCCGAGGTCGCGGGCGATCTCGAGGATGGAGTCGCGCGTGACGCCCTCGAGGATCGAGCCGGTGAGCTCGGGGGTGAGCAGGCGGCCGTCGGCGGTGACGAGGAAGACGTTCATGCCGCCCAGCTCCTCGACCCACCGCTGCTCGGCGGCGTCGAGGAAGACCACCTGGTCGCAGCCGGCGGCGTAGGCCTCCTGCTGGGCGAGCAGGCTGGCCGCGTAGTTGCCGCCGCACTTGGCGGCGCCGGTGCCGCCCGCGGCGGCGCGCGTGTACGTGCGGCTGACCAGCAGCTTCACGGGGCGGGGGCCGGAGGTGAAGTACGAGCCGGCCGGGGAGGCGATGACGAGGTAGTCGACCGTCGCCGCCGGGCGCACCCCGAGGAACGCCTCGGAGGCGAACATGAACGGGCGCAGGTACAGGCTGGTCTCGCCGCCGGTGGGCACCCAGGCCTCGTCGGCGGAGACCAGGGCCTCCAGGGAGGCCAGGAAGTCGGCCTCGGGCAGCTCCGGCAGCGCGAGCCGGCGCGCCGAGCGGGCGAAGCGCGCGGCGTTGGCCTGCGGGCGGAAGGTCCACACCGACCCGTCGGCCCAGCGGTAGGCCTTCATGCCCTCGAAGACCTCCTGCGCGTAGTGCAGGACGGCGGCCGACGGGTCGAGCAGCAGCGGCCCGTAGGGCTCGACGCGCGCCTGGCCCCAGCCGCCGGCGGCGGTCCAGACGGCGTGCGCCATGTGGTCGGTGAAGTGCTTGCCGAAGCCGGGGTCGGCCAGCACGGCCGCGCGGTCGGCGTCCGAGACCGGGGAGGGGTGCGGCTGGCGCTCGAAGGCGAGCGGCGCGGCGGCCTGCAGGCTGTCAGCGGACATGCTACGGGAGCGTAGCCTCTGGGCCCCGGCCACCGGGACGCCTCCGGCGGCGGCCGCGGGGCACCATCTCGGGGTGAGCCGCACCCCGGGACGGCGCCGCACCCGCACCGCGGCGCTGCTGGCCCTGGTCGACGGCGGCTTCACGCTGCTGGGCGCCGCGGCAGCGGGGTGGCTGGCGCTGCTGACGGTCCAGCGCATCGCCAGCGGCGGGCTGCGCGACTGGTGGCTGGTCGCCGTCCTGTGGCTCCTGCTGGCCTACCTGCTGCTGCCGCGCCTGCACGGGCTGCTCACCCGCGTGTACGTGCCCGACTACTTCATCGGGCGCACCCGCACCTACGAGGGCCTGCTCGGGGACCCCGTGAACGCGGCCGTGCTGGGGACCACCGAGGACCTGCACAGCGCCATGACCCGCGGCGGGTGGCAGCTGGCGGACGAGCTGGGCTTCCGCAGCGGCCTGCGGACGGTGACCTCCACGCTGGCGCGCCGCACCTACGCCACGGCACCGGTCAGCCCGCTCTTCCTCTTCGGACGCAGCCAGGACCTCACCTACCAGCAGGAGGTGCAGGGCAGCCCCGCCCGCCGCCACCACGTGCGCTTCTGGAGGACCCCGCCGGGCTGGCGGCTGCCCGGCGGCGCGCGCGTGGACTGGGTGGCCGCCGGCACCTACGACCGGCGCGTGGGCCTGTCGGCGTTCACGCTGCAGGTGACCCACAAGATCGACGTCGACACCGACGCCGAGCGCGACCACCTCGTGGCCACGGTGCTGGCCGGCTCGCCCGAGGCGCGGGTGCGGACCCTGCGCCACTTCTCCTCCGGCTACCACTCCCGCAACGGCGGCGGTGACGCCATCCGCACCGACGGCCACCTGCCGGTGCTCGACCTCGCTGACGTCGTCGACGAGGAGCGCGCCGACCCCGGCGTCCCGCCGCCGGACTGGCACGGGCTGGCCGCACCCGCGCTGGCGCTGCTCGCCGCGGTGCGCGACACCGGCGCCTCCAACCGCGACCACCGCCCGCTGTCGCTCTACCTGGGGCACCTCCTGGTGGTCCTGCGGCTGCTGCTCACCGCCGCGGTCGGTGCGGCCGGCGCGGCCGCCGAGGTGATCGGCCCCGAGCGCGCGGCGCCGTGGCTGCCGCAGCCGGCGGAGCTCGTGCCGTGGCAGAGCGCGCCGGCCCCTCCGCTGGTCCTGCTGGGCGGGGCGGTGGCCGCCTGGCTGGCTGTCGCCGCGGCCTCGCAGCTGGCCTTCGCCGGCAGCTCGGCGGCCCGGCTGCTGGTGCTCGTGGCGGCGCTGGGCGACGTCGTCGTCCTGCTGACCGCCACGACGGCCGGTGGCGGCGGGCTGGTCCCGCTCGCCGCCACCACCGCGCTGGTGCTCGACCTCGGCGTGCTCGTCACGCTCTCGGCCGGCGACGCGCGCGACTTCACGCTCCGCACGCGCCTCCGCACGCGTCTGCGCACGCCCGGCCGGCGGCCGCGCACCCCCGGGGGTGCGCCCGGGGGTGCGCCGGAGGGGGCCTCAGGCCAGGCGTGAGACCAGCGCGTCGCCCACCTCGGCGGTGGAGCGCCGCGCGGTGCCGCGCTCGGCCAGGTCGGCGGCCACGGCCGCCTCCACGCGGGCGGCGGCGTCGGCGTGGCCGAGGTGGGCCAGCAGCATGCCGACCGACAGGGCCGTGGCCGTCGGGTCGGCGACCCCCTGGCCGGCGATGTCGGGGGCGGAGCCGTGGACGGGCTCGAACATCGACGGCGCGGTGCGGTCGGGGTTGATGTTGCCGCTGGCCGCCAGGCCGATGCCGCCGCAGACGGCGGCGGCGAGGTCGGTGACGATGTCGCCGAAGAGGTTGTCGGTGACGATGACGTCGAAGCGGCCCGGGTCCTGGACCAGGTAGATCATCGCGGCGTCGACGTGCGCGTAGTCAGCGGTGACGTCGGGGAAGTCGGCGTTCACGCGCTCCACGGTCCGGCGCCACAGGTGCCCGGCGAAGGTCAGCACGTTGTGCTTGTGCAGCAGGGTCAGCTTCTTGCGGGGCCGGGCGGCGGCGCGGGCGAAGGCGTCGCGGACCACGCGCTCCACCCCGAAGGCGGTGTTGACGCTGACCTCGGTGGCGATCTCGTGGGGGGTGCCGACGCGCAGCGCGCCGCCGTTGCCGGTGTAGGGCCCCTCCGTGCCCTCGCGGACGACGACGAAGTCGACCTCGCCGGGCTCGGCCAGCGGGCCGCGCACGCCCGGGAAGAGCTTGCCGGGGCGCAGGTTGACGTAGTGGTCCAGCTCGAAGCGCAGCTTGAGCAGCAGCCCGCGCTCGAGCACGCCGGAGGGGACCCCGGGGTCACCGACCGCGCCGAGCAGGATCGCGTCCGCGCCGCGCACCTCCTCCAGCACGCTGTCGGGCAGCGTCTCGCCGGTGGCGTGCCAGCGCTCGGCGCCCAGGTCGTACTCGGTGGTCTCGACCGTCGTGCCCGACGGCTCCACGGCGGCGCGCAGCACCTTGAGGCCCTCGGCCACGACCTCCGGGCCGATGCCGTCACCGGCGATGACGGCGAGCCGGACGCTCGAGGACGGCGCGGACGACGGCGTGGGGGGCGCTGCGGCGGTGCTGGTCATGGCCGGCAAGGCTAGCGAGCAGCGTGCTCGGCGCTGTGCTCGCCGGTCTGCACGGCCCACAGGCCGGCGTAGGCGCCGCCGAGGGCCACGAGCTCGTCGTGGGTGCCGGACTCGGCGACCCGCCCGCCCGAGAGCACCCAGATCCGGTCGGCGTCGCGCACGGTGGACAGCCGGTGCGCCACCACCAGCGCCGTCCGCGTGGCCGTGACCCGCGCCAGCGAGCGCTGGATGGCGGCCTCGGTCTCGGTGTCGACCGCGGAGGTCGCCTCGTCCAGCACCAGCAGCGCCGGGTCGCGCAGGAGCGCCCGCGCCAGCGCCAGGCGCTGGCGCTGGCCGCCGGACAGGGTCTGGCCCCGCTCCCCCACGACGGTGGCGTACCCCTGCGGCAGGGCCGCCACGAAGTCGTGGGCCTCGGCGGCGCGGGCCGCCTGCTCGACCTGCGCGTCGGTGGCGTCGGGCCGGCCGTAGGCGATGTTCTCGCGCACCGTGCCGTGGAAGAGGAAGGCGTCCTGGCTGACGTAGCCGATCGCACCGCGCAGCGAGTCCCAGGTCAGCTCGCGCACGTCGCGCCCGTCCAGCAGCACCGCACCGGCGCGCGGGTCGGCGAAGCGCAGCACCAGGCGCAGCAGGGAGGACTTGCCGGCCCCCGTCGTCCCCACCACCGCGTGGGTCTGCCCCGCGGGCACCACCAGGTCGAGGTCCGCCAGCACGTCGGGCCCGTCGTCGTACCCGAACCGCACCCCGCGCAGCTCCAGCGCGCCGCGCGCCGGCGCCGGCAGGGCCGCGCTGCCCTCCACGGCGCTGGGCCTCAGCTCCAGCAGCCCGAAGATGCGCCGCGTGGACGCCATGGCCCGCTGGTACAGGTCGAGCGTCTGCCCGAGGTCGGTCAGCGGCCACAGCAGGCGCTGGGTCATGAAGACCAAGACCGTGAACAGGCCCACCTCCAGGCGGCCCTGCAGGGTGTACCAGCCGCCCAGCAGCAGCGTCGCCGAGAAGCCGGCGAGGATCGCCATCCTGATGAGCGGCACGAAGGCCGAGCTGGAGCGGATGGCCCGGGCGTTGGCCAGCCGGTACTCGCGCGAGGCCCGCGCCACGCGCGCGCTCTCCCGCTGCTCGGCGGTGAAGGCGCGGATGGTGGCCACGCCGCCGAGGTTGCCGGCGACCACGGCCGCCACCTCCCCCGCGGTGGCGCGCACGTCGGCGTACAGCGGCTCCAGGCGCCGCTGGAAGCGGATGGAGCCCCACGCGATCACCGGGACCGGGAGGAACGCGAGGACAGCCACCTGCCAGGAGGTCGCCCCGAAGACGGCCCCCACGAAGACCACCGTGAGCACCGTGTGGAGCACCGTGCGCGCTCCGACGTCGAGGAAGCGCTCGAGCTGGTTGACGTCGTCGGACAGCACCGACAGCACCTGTCCCGACGGCGTGCGCTCGTGCCAGCCGACGTCCATCGCCTGCACGGCCGTGTACGCCTCGGTGCGCAGCTCGTCCTGCACCGCCTGCGCGAGGCCCCGCCACAGCACCGAGGCGGCGTAGTCGGTCAGCGACTCCACCACCCACACGGCGGCGTTGACGACGGCGACGACGAGGAGCTGCTCGAAGCGCCCCTCCACCCCGAGCAGGGAGGCCACGAAGGAGTCCGAGCCGCGGACCACGATGTCGATGGCGACGCCGAGGAGCAGCTCGGGCGCCACGTCGGCGGCGGTGTTGAGGGTGGTCATCAGCACTGCGAGCGCGAAGCGCGGCCGGTGGCGCCGGTGGTGGCGCCACAGGGCGCGCAGCGGCGGCGTCGCCCCCAGGGGCGCCGCGGGGGCAGCGGTCACGGGGCGCCAGCCTACGCGGCGCGGGAGGGACCCCCGCCTGGCGCAGCGGGCGCGGGGTGGGACGCTGCGCAGTCGTGAGCATCGACGCAGGACAGCTCCGCGAGCCGGGCCGGCCCGGGCACGTGGTGCTGCAGCAGGCCGACTCGGCGCCGTACGGGTCCCTGCGCGCCAGGCCGCTGCCCCGTGCGGAGCGCTACGCCCTCGGCAAGTCCCTGCGCCACCAGGTGCCCCGCTCGTCGATGGCGCGCTGGGAGCCGGCGGCCGACCGGCGCAGCGTCGTCGACCAGGTCCGCGAGGCCCACGCGGGGCGCCTGGACCGCCTGGTGCCCGTGCGCGTGGGGCGGATGGCCGCCAGCCCGTACGGCTTCCTGCGCGGCACCGCCGGCCTCATGGCGGCGGACCTGGCCACCCTGCCCGCCACCGGCATCACCCCGGTGATCTGCGGGGACTCCCACATCGGCAACGTGGGCCTGTACGGCTCCCCCTCGCGGGAGCTGGTGCTGGACCTCAACGACTTCGACGAGGCGCACCCGGGCCCGTGGGAGTGGGACCTGCGCCGCCTGGTGGCCAGCGCGTGGGTGGCGGGGCGCCAGGCGGGGCTGGGCGAGGACTCCTGCGAGCGGGCGGCGCGGGCCGCGGTGAGGGCCTACCGCGAGCACCTGCTCGAGCTGGCGGAGCAGCCCCTGCTGGAGCGCAGCTGGACCAGCTTCGGGGTGGACCGCCTCGCCGGCGCCACCAAGGACCCGGGGCTGCGCCACGAGGTGGAGAGGGCCGCCAAGCGCGCCCGCCACCGCACGAGCGACCGGGCGCTGCCCCGCTTCACCGAGGTGGTGGCCCACGAGGACCCCTCCGGGGAGGGCGGGGGCGCGGCCTTCACGCGCCGGATCGTGGTGGAGCCTCCACTCATCACCCGCCCGGAGGTGGACGACGAGCCGCTGCTGGCCGAGGCCCTGGACGCCTACCTCGGCACGCTCGCGCCGCACTGGGCGCGCCTGCTGGGCGGGTACACGCTGGTCGACGTCGCGCACAAGGTGGTGGGCGTGGGCAGCGTGGGGCTGCGCGCCTACGTCGCGCTGCTGGAAGGCTCCGACGCCGACGACGTGGTCTTCCTGCAGCTCAAGCAGGCCCGGCGCTCGGTGGTGGCGCCCTTCGTGCACGGCGGCGGCGCCTGGCACGAGCACCAGGGCCAGCGGGTGGTGGAGTACCAGCAGGCGCTGCAGACCACCTCCGACCCCCTGCTGGGGTGGACGAGCGTCGGCGAGCGGCAGTACTACGTGCGCCAGTTCCGCAACATGAAGGGCAGCGTGGTGCTCGACGGCATCGGCGCGAACGCGCTGCGCGACTACGCGGGGGTGTGCGCCCAGCTGCTGGCCAAGGGGCACGCGCGCACCTCGGGCGCCTCGATGATCGCCGGCTACCTGGGCTCCTCGGACAAGGCCGACACCGCGCTGGCGACCTTCGCCCGCCGCTACGCCGACCAGACCGAGGCCGACCACGCCGACCTGGTCGACGCCGTCTCCCGCGGGGTGCTCCCCGTGGAGCGCGGCGTCTGAGGACCTCACCCTGCCCGCTCGACACGCGCCCGTCACCCGCAGGGTGCAGGCTGTGCGCGCATGGCGACGACGACGGCGGGCACGGCCTCCGAGGGCGGTCTGAAGCGCACGATCACCGGTCGCCTCCTGTACTTCTACGTCCTCGGCGACGTGCTCGGCTCGGGCATCTACGTCCTCATCGGCCTGGTCGCGGGCGCGGTGGGCGGCGCGTTCTGGGTGGCCTTCGCCGCCGGGGTGTCGGTCGCGGCCATCACGGGGCTGGCCTACGCGGAGCTGGTCACCAAGTACCCGCAGGCCGCCGGCGCCTCGCTGTACGTCAGCAGGGCCTTCAAGAGCCCCGCGCTGACCTTCTTCGTCACCGTCTGCATGCTCTCGGCGTCCTTCGCGGCCATCGGGTCGCTGGCCAGCGGCTTCTCGCGCTACTTCGGGTCGCTGTGGGACCTGCCGCCGGCGCTGCTGGTCTCGGTGCTCTTCGTGGCGCTCGTCGCGGTGGTCAACTACATCGGCATCACCGAGTCGGTCGTCATCAACATGGTGATGACCTTCGTCGAGGTCGCCGGGCTGGTCATCATCGCGGCCTGCGGGGTCATCGCGCTGGCCAGCGGGAACGCGGACCTGTCGGTCCTGACCGACTTCTCCGCCGAGGGCAGCCCGGTCATCGCCGTGGTGGCCGGCGTGACGCTGGCGTTCTTCGCGATGACCGGCTTCGAGAACGCCGCCAACGTGGCCGAGGAGACGGTCGACCCCTCCCGCACCTTCCCGAGGGCCCTGGTCGGCGGGATGGTCACCGCCGGCGTCATCTACGTGGTCGTGGCCGTCTCGGCGGCGCTGGTGGTGCCGGTCGACCAGCTGGCGGGCTCGGACGCCGCGCTGCTGGAGGTGGTGCGCGCCGGGCTGCTGCCGCTGCCCGTCGGCGTCATGATCATCGTGTTCTCGCTGATCGCGATGGTCGCCATCGGCAACACGACGCTGGTGACCACGGCCGCGGGCGCCCGCATCCTCTACGGCATGGGGCGCGTGGACGTGGTGCCCCGCGTCTTCTCCCGCGTGCACCCGACCCGCCGCAGCCCCGTCGTCGCGCTCGGCTTCACCCTCGCCGTCGTCGTCGCCCTCATGGCCGTGGGGTCGCTGTTCACCGCCCTGGGCGGACCCGACGTCGTGGAGCGGCTGGCCACGATCACCGTGGTCTTCCTCGTGGTGGTCTACGCGCTGGTCATCGTCTGCGCGCTCAAGCAGCGCGGCACGGACGAGCACCCCGGCGTCTTCCGCGCCAGCACCCCCCTGCTGCTCGTGGGGATCGTCGGCAACGCCGCGATCCTCGTGTACACGGTGGTCGACGACCCGACGTCCCTGCTGTGGGTGGCGGGGCTGCTGGCGCTGGGGGGCGTGCTCTACGCGGTGCAGCGGGCGCGCGGTGGCGGCGCGAGCCGCGAGGCGCTCCTGTCAGGCGGTGTCGAGCGTGCGGGGGACGCCGCCGTGCCCGACGGTGTCCCTGACCACGGGGACGGGCCCGGCGGCCCGCAGGACGGGAGGAGCAGCTCGTGAGCAGCAGGCTGGTGGTGGCGACCGACGGGTCGCTGGAGTCGCTGGAGGCCGCGCGGGCGCTGCCCGGGCTGCTGGACGCCGCAGCCGTGGAGGAGGTGCTCGTGGTCGCCGTGCTCAGCCCGACGGCGGCGGTGCCCTTCCGCGACGAGATCGGCGCCGCCGGGCGCCCGGGTCCCAGCCCGGACCCGACGGCGCCGAGCTACCGCCAGGAGGCCGAGTCCGCCGCGGCGGTGGTGGCCGCGTCCTTCGCGGCCTGGCCCGGGCGGGTGCGCACGCAGGTGCGCAGCGGGTCGGCCGCCGCGGAGATCGTGGAGGCCGCCGAGGAGGTGCGCGCCGACCTCATCGTGGTGGCCTCCGGCAGCAAGGGCCTGACGCGCACGGTGCTGCTGGGCTCGACGGCGCTGCGGGTGCAGCACTCGGCCCCCTGCTCGGTGCTGGTCTGGCGGCGCCCCCGCGGCTGACGCCCGGGCGGTTCAGCGGGGCCGGCGCACGCGGATCGGGCCCTTGGCGGTGTCGGGGTCGACGACGGCGCCGCCCTGGGTGATCTGGGCGCGCCCGGCCACGACGAGGCGCCGGGCGGCGGCCCGCGCCGGCTCCATGAGCTCGCGCCACCCCTCGCCCTCCAGGCCCTGCTCCCCCGCGACGGCGCGCGCGGCCTCCGAGGGGCACACCGACGACGACGCGGCGCGGGCGTCGAGCAGGCGCTCCAGCGACGCCTCGAGCGCGGCGTCGAGGCCGGCGGCGGAACCCGAGCGGGCGCGGCGGCGGCAGGCGTCGGAGCAGTAGCGCACGCCGTCCCAGTCGCGCTCCCACTTCTTGCGCCAGGTGATGGTGCGGCCGCACACGGCGCACGGCTTGGTGGGCAGCTCGCTCTTCGCGCTCGTGCGGGACCCTCGGCTCACACCTGCGCCAACGCCGGGGGGCTCCACGCCACTCCCGCACTGGCACGGGGTGGCCCTGACCCAGTCCTACGAGAGCGGGGCCACCCCGTGCCACTCGCGGGGAGCGGCGCGGGGCGGCCCCGGGCGGGCCCGGCCGACATCGCCGATCTTGGCGTTCGGTGGCTCCGGGAGCGCCTTCCGAACCACGGATCGCCAAGGTCAGCACCCCGGATGCTTGCAGCCCGGACGCACGCCCGCTCGACGCCGCCGTCGTCGTCGTCCTCAGCGGGCGCCGACGCGCGTGGGTGGACCTGGTCCACTCCCCCGTGAGCGGGGCCACCCCGCGCCCGTCCTACGAGAGCGGGGCCACCCCGCGCCACTCGCGGGGAGCGGCGCGGGGCGGCCCCGGGCGGGGACGCGACGCGTCAGCGGGCGGCGGAACCCTCGACGTAGTCGTCGTCCTTGGTCTCGACCCAGCTCATGAGCTTGCGCAGCTCGGCGCCGGTCTTCTCCAGCTGCGAGCCCTGCTGCTCCTCGCGGAAGCGCGTGAACTCGGGCGCGCCGGCGTCCTGGTCCTCGATGAACCGCTTGGCGAAGGCGCCGTTCTGGATGTCGGTGAGGACGTCCTTCATGCGGGCCTTGACCGAGGCGTCGATGACGCGCGGGCCGGAGACGTAGTCGCCGTACTCGGCGGTGTCGGAGACCGACCAGCGCTGCTTGGCCAGGCCACCCTCGTACATGAGGTCGACGATGAGCTTGAGCTCGTGCAGGCACTCGAAGTAGGCGACCTCGGGCTGGTAGCCCGCCTCGACGAGGGTCTCGAAGCCGGCCTGCACGAGCGCTGACGCGCCGCCGCACAGCACGGCCTGCTCGCCGAAGAGGTCGGTCTCGGTCTCCTCGGTGAAGGTGGTCTTGATGCCGCCGGCGCGCAGGCCGCCGATGGCCTTGGCGTAGGAGAGCGCCAGCGGCCAGGCGCTGCCGGAGGCGTCCTGCTCCACGGCCACGATCACCGGGACGCCGCGGCCCTCGGCGTACTCGCGGCGCACGAGGTGGCCCGGGCCCTTGGGGGCGACCATGGCGACGTCGACGTCGGCCGGGGGCTCGATGTAGCCGAAGCGGATGTTGAAGCCGTGGCCGAAGAACAGCGCCTTGCCGGCGGTGAGGTGCGGCTGGACGGACTCGGCGTACACGTGGCGGGCCACGTGGTCGGGCACCAGCAGCATGATGACGTCGGCCCACTGCGACGCCTCGGCCGGCGTGGTGACGGTCAGACCCTCGGCCTCGGCCTTGGCGCGGCTCTTGGAGCCCTCGGCCAGGCCGACGCGCACCTCGACGCCGGAGTCGCGCAGCGACAGCGAGTGGGCGTGGCCCTGGCTGCCGTAGCCGATGACCGCGACCTTGCGGCCCTGGATGACCGACAGGTCGGCGTCGTCGTCGTAGAACATCTCAGCCACGGTGGCTGTCTCTCCTTCAGTAGGGGTCACGGGAGGTCTGGCGGACCCTGCCACGAGCGCGTCAGGCGCTGCGCAGGGCCCTGTCGGTGATCGAGCGGGAGCCGCGGCCCACGGCCACGACGCCGGACTGCACGATCTCGCGCACGCCGAACGGCTCGAGCACCTTGAGCAGCGCGGCGTTCTTCTCCGGGGCGCCGATCGCCTCGATCGTCATGGCCTCGGGGGCGACATCGACGACGGCCGCCCTGAAGACGTTCACCACGTCGAGCACCTGCCCGCGGGTGGTGGCGTCGGCGCGGACCTTGACCAGCAGCACCTCGCGCTGCACGGAGGTCTCCGGCTCCAGCTCGACCACCTTGAGGACGTTGACCAGCTTGTTGAGCTGCTTGACGACCTGCTCCAGCGGGGAGTCCTCCACGTCGACCACCACGGTGATGCGCGACAGCGACGGGTGCTCGGTGGGCCCGACCGCCAGGGAGTGGATGTTGAAGGCGCGACGGGCGAACAGGGAGGCCACGCGCGCCAGGACGGCGGGCTTGTCCTCGACGAGGACCGAGAGGGTGTGGCGGGTGCTGGTGCCCGCGCCCTGGGCCGTGGCGCTCACCGCGCGTCCCCGTTCATCTCCAGGCCGGTCTCCGGGTCCTGCTCCTCGCGGTCCCACACCGGCGAGAGGCCGCGGGCGTACTGGATCGCGTCGTTGGACAGCCCCGCGGCGACCATCGGCCACACCATCGCGTCGCGGTGGACCACGAAGTCGACGACGACGGGCCGGTCGTCCACGCTCATGGCCTTGTCGATGACGGCATCGAGGTCACCGGGGTCCTCGCAGCGCAGGCCGACGCAGCCGTAGGCGTCGGCGAGCTTGACGAAGTCGGGGATGCGCTGGCCGGAGGGCCTGCCCACACCGGTGTGCAGGTCGGTGTTGGAGTACCGGCCGTCGTAGAACAGCGTCTGCCACTGGCGGACCATGCCCAGGCTGGAGTTGTTGACGACGGCCACCTTGATCGGGATGCCCTCGATGGCGCAGGTGGCCAGCTCCTGGTTGGTCATCTGGAAGCAGCCGTCGCCGTCGATGGCCCACACGGTGGCGTCGGGGCGGCCGACCTTGGCGCCCATGGCGGCGGGCACGGAGTAGCCCATGGTGCCCAGGCCGCCGGAGTTCAGCCAGGTGCCCGGCTTCTCGTACCGGATGAACTGCGCGGCCCACATCTGGTGCTGGCCGACCCCGGAGGTGAAGACCGTGTCCGGGCCGCTGATCTCGCCCAGGCGCTGGATGACCTTCTGCGGGCTCAGCGAGCCGTCCTCCGGCTCGTCGTAGCCGAGCGGGTAGGTCGAGCGCAGGTCGTCCAGCTGGCGCCACCAGCCCCCCAGGTCGGCGCGCCGGCCGGCGGCGTGCTCGGCCTCCAGGGCCGGCACGAGGTCGGCGATGACCTCCTTGGCGTCCCCGACGATCGGGACGTCGGCGCGCCGGTTCTTGCCGATCTCGGCGGGGTCGACGTCGGCGTGGACCACCTTCGCGTGGGGGGCGAAGGAGCT
Source organism: Quadrisphaera sp. KR29 (assembly GCF_052644995.1). Taxonomy (NCBI): domain Bacteria; kingdom Bacillati; phylum Actinomycetota; class Actinomycetes; order Kineosporiales; family Kineosporiaceae; genus Quadrisphaera; species Quadrisphaera sp. KR29. Next base: position 100,988 of record NZ_JBQXXG010000014.1, on the reverse strand, counting down.
CAGCAGGCCGGTGACCCGGTCGTCGAAGCGGGCGCCGAGGCTGACGATGAGGTCGGCGCGCTGCAGCGCCGTCACGGCGGCCACGGTGCCGTGCATGCCGGGCATGCCCAGGTTGGCCGGGTGGGAGTCGGGCAGCGCGCCGCGGGCCATGAGCGTGGTGACCACGGGCGCGCCGGAGAGGTCCACCAGGCGGCGCAGCTCGGCGGAGGCGCCGGCGCGGATGACGCCGCCGCCGACGTAGAGCACCGGGCGCCGGGCCTCGGCGATCATCCGGGCGGCCTCGCGGACCTGCTTGGCGTGGGGGCGCGTGGTCGGGTGGTACCCGGGCAGGTCCAGCTCGGCCAGCGAGGTCGGCCAGCGGAACGTGGTCATGGCCTGCTGGGCGTCCTTGGTGACGTCGACCAGCACCGGCCCGGGGCGGCCCGTGGAGGCGATGTGGAAGGCCTCGGCGATGACGCGCGGGATGTCGGCGGGGTCGGTCACCAGGTAGTTGTGCTTGGTGATCGGCTGGGTGATGCCGACGATGTCGGCCTCCTGGAAGGCGTCGGTGCCGATCGCCTTGGAGGAGACCTGGCCCGTCACCGCGACCATCGGGACCGAGTCCATGTGGGCGTCGGCGATGGCGGTGACGAGGTTGGTGGCGCCCGGTCCCGACGTCGCCATGCAGACGCCGACGCGACCGGTCGCGGCGGCGTAGCCCTGGGCGGCGTGCCCGGCGCCCTGCTCGTGGCGCACGAGCACGTGCCGCAGCTCCGTGGAGTCGAGCAGCGGGTCGTACGTGGGCAGGATCGCCCCGCCGGGGAGGCCGAAGACGACCTCCACGCCGGCGCTCTCGAGGGAGCGCACGATGCTCTGGGCGCCCGTCATCCGCTCGTCGCTGCTGGCCGTGCTCATCGGTCCTCCTGGTGCTGCGGTGCTGCTGGTCCGCCGTGGACGGGGTGGTGGAGCGCTGTCAGCCCGGCCCTCGGTCCCGCCGGGCATGGAAAGACCCTCCGGCCCCGGTGTTCGGAGGGGCTGCGGAGGGTCGCGCGCGGCAGGACGTCGACGACGGCGTCAGCTCGCGCGCTGCGCGAGTACGACGACGGTGAGGATGTCCACGCGGCGAGAGTAGCCCCGCTGCCCCGTCCCTGTCAGCCGCTGGGACGCCCCGTCTCACGTGGTGAGACAAGGCGTCCCAGCGGCTGGGCGTCAGGCGAGGACGGCGCCGCCGCTGGCCGAGCCCACGAGCTTGGTGTACTTCGCCAGCACGCCGCGGGTGTAGCGCGGGGGCAGCGGCTCCCAGCCCCCGCGGCGGGCGGCCAGCTCGGCCTCGTCGACCAGCACGTCGAGGGTCTTGGCCTTGACGTCCAGCCGGATCCGGTCGCCGTCGCGGACGAAGGCGACCGGCCCGGCGTCCACGGCCTCGGGGGCCACGTGGCCCACGCACAGGCCCGTGGTGCCGCCGGAGAAGCGCCCGTCGGTGAGCAGCAGCACGTCCTTGCCCAGGCCCGCTCCCTTGATGGCGCCGGTGATGGCGAGCATCTCGCGCATGCCGGGGCCGCCCTTGGGGCCCTCGTAGCGGATGACCACCACGTCGCCGGCGGTGATGGTGCCGTCCTCCAGGGCGTCCATCGCGGCGCGCTCCCGGTCGAAGACGCGGGCGGTGCCTTCGAAGACGTCGGACTCGAAGCCGGCGGACTTCACCACGGCGCCGCCGGGCGCGAGCGAGCCGTGCAGGATCGTGATGCCGCCGGTGGGGTGGATCGGGTCGGCCAGGGCGCGCAGCACCTTGCCGTCCGGGTCCGGCGGGGCGATGTCGGCCAGGTTCTCGGCCATCGTCTTCCCGGTCACCGTCAGGACGTCGCCGTGGAGCAGCCCGGCGTCGAGCAGCGCGCGCATGACCACCGGCACGCCACCGATCCTGTCGACGTCGGTCATGACGTGCTGGCCGAAGGGCTTGACGTCGGCCAGGTGCGGCACGCGGGAGCCGACCCTGTCGAAGTCGGCCAGGGTGAGGTCGACCTCGGCCTCGTGGGCGATGGCCAGCAGGTGCAGCACCGCGTTGGTGGAGCCGCCGAAGGCCATGACCACGGAGATGGCGTTCTCGAACGCCTCCTTGGTCATGATGTCGCGGGCGGTGATGCCCTTCGCGAGCATCTCCACCACGGCCTGGCCGGAGCGGCGGGCGAAGCCGTCGCGGCGGCGGTCGGTGGCCGGCGGCGCGGCCGAGCCCGGCAGGCTCATGCCGAGCGCCTCGGCCGCGCTGGCCATGGTGTTGGCGGTGTACATGCCGCCGCAGGCGCCCTCGCCCGGGCAGATCGCCTTCTCGATGGCGGTGACGTCCTCGCGGCTCATGAGCCCGCGCGCGCAGGCGCCGACCGCCTCGAAGGCGTCGATGATCGTGACCTGCTTCTCCGTGCCGTCCGAGAGGCGGGCGAAGCCGGGCAGGATGGAGCCGGCGTAGAGGAACACGCTGGCCAGGTCCAGGCGCGCGGCGGCCATGAGCATGCCGGGCAGGGACTTGTCGCACCCGGCCAGCAGCACCGAGCCGTCGAGGCGCTCGGCCTGCATGACCGTCTCCACCGAGTCGGCGATGACCTCGCGGCTCACCAGGGAGAAGTGCATGCCCTCGTGGCCCATCGAGATGCCGTCGGAGACGGAGATGGTGCCGAACTCCAGCGGGTAGCCCTGGGCGGCGTGCACGCCGTCCTTGACGGCCTTGGCCAGCCGGTCGAGCGAGAGGTTGCAGGGGGTGATCTCGTTCCACGACGAGGCCACGCCGATCTGCGGCTTGGCGAAGTCGTCGTCGCCGAGGCCGACGGCACGGAGCATGCCGCGGCTGGCGGTGGCCTCGAGCCCGTCGGTGACCTGGCGGGAGCGGGGCTTCATGTCGGCCTGGGTCATGGCCGCGATCCTACGGTCCCGTAGGGAGCGCTCCCGCCTGCCCGGACCCGGGCACCGGCGCGGGCCGCGCGGGCCTCAGCCGACGACGACGTTGAGCGGCTCCTGCCCCGCCGCGAGCCGCGCGACCTGGGCGCGCAGCAGGCGCAGGGCGCGGGGCCGCATCGCCGTCGTGTTCCCCCCGACGTGCGGGGCGACGATGAGGTTCGGCGCGCCCCACAGGGGGTGGTCGGCGGGCAGCGGCTCGGGGTCGGTGACGTCCAGGGCGGCGTGCAGGCGCTCGGCGCGCAGCTCGGCCAGCAGGGCGCCGGTGTCGACGATGGGACCGCGGCCCACGTTGACCACGAGCGCCTGGTCGGGCAGGGCCGCCAGGAACGCCGCGTCGACCAGGCCCCGGGTGGTGTCGGTGAGCGGCAGGCCGATGACGACCACCTCCGCGGTCGGCAGGAGCTCCCCCAGCTCGTCGATCCCGTGCACCCGGCCCCGCTCGTCGGTGCGGGCCGTGGTGGCCACGCGCACGAGGTCGACCTCGAAGGGCGCCAGGCGGTCGGCGATGGCGCTGCCGATGCCCCCCGTGCCCAGCACCAGCACGCGCCGGTCGGCCAGGGAGCGGCGCCGCACCGGGCGCCAGGCGCCCTGCTCGGCGGCGCGGACCGCGTCGTCCAGCCCGCGCAGGCTGGCCAGGACCAGCGCGAGCGCCAGCTCGGAGGTCGAGGCGTCGTGGATGCCCGCCCCGTTGGCCAGGCGCACCCCCTGCGGCAGGCGCTCCAGGAGGTCGTCGTAGCCGGCGGAGGTGGTCTGCACCAGCTGCAGCGCGGGCAGGTCGGCCACGGCCTCCAGCGCCCCGGCCGGGTGCATGTACGGCAGCACCACGTACGCGACCCGGTCGGCGTCGTCCCCGAGCACCTCGCGCGGGTCGGAGTCGACGTCCCAGACGGCGCTGCGCACGGCGTCGGGCAGGTCGGGGGCCAGCGCCTCCTGCCAGTCGGCGTCGGGCAGGGTGATGAGCAGCTGGCCGGGGGTCGGGTCGGTCACGAGCAGCCACCCTGTCAGCCCCCGGGTGGCCCGGCGACCTGCGGCGGGTGAGGCTGGGGCGTGGATCACGGACGACTCCCGCGCCGCCTCGCCGCCGTCCCCGCCGCCCTGGTCGCCGCCGGCTCGCTGGTGCTGGCGGGCTGCTCGGGCCAGGACGCCGCGGCGCCCGCGCCGGTCTCCACCGAGCAGCTGCCCGCGCCGTCGTCCTCCGCGGCGCCGGGGCAGGCCTCCGAGCAGACCTCCGAGCAGGGCTCGGCGGGGCCGGCGCTGCCCGCCGCGCTGGCCGCGGGGCACGCGCTGAGCGGGACCCCGCAGCCCGCGCAGGACGTCGTCACCGGCCTGGAGGTCCCCTGGAGCACCGCCGTGCTGCCCGACGGCACGGCCCTGGTCAGCGAGCGCGAGACCGCGCGGGTGCTGCGGGTGGCGCAGGCGGGGAGCTCGTGGGCCGCGCAGCAGGTGGTCGCGCCCGGGCCGGGTGGCGCGGTGCCGGACGTCACCCCCCGGGGCGAGGGCGGGCTGCTGGGCCTGGCGGTCTCCCCGACCTTCGAGCAGGACCGGTGGGTGTACGCCTACACCACCACCGCCGAGGACGACCGCGTGGTGCGCATGCGCCTGTCCGACGACCCCGCCGGCGGCCCCGGGACCCTGTCGGAGCCCGAGCCGCTGGTGACGGGCATCGACTCGGCGACCATCCACCACGGCGGGCGGCTGGCCTTCGGCCCCGACGGGATGCTCTACGCCACCACCGGAGACGCCAGCGCCCCCTCCACCGCGCAGGACCAGCAGGCCCTGACCGGCAAGGTCCTGCGCGTCACCCCCGACGGGCAGCCGGCGCCCGGCAACCCCGTCGAGGGCTCACCGGTGTGGACGTGGGGCCACCGCAACCCCCAGGGCCTCGGGTGGGACGCCGCCGGCCGCGCCTTCGCCGCCGAGTTCGGCCAGGACACCCAGGACGAGCTGAACCTGCTGGAGCCGGGGCGCAACTACGGCTGGCCGCTGGTGGAGGGCGCCGTGGCCGGCCCGGACGGCAGCGACGCCGACGTCACCGACCCCGCCTTCACCGCGCCCCTGGTCACCTGGCGCACCGCCGACGCCTCGCCGAGCGGGCTGCTGGTGACCGCCGACGCCGTCTACGTGGCGGCGCTGCGCGGTCAGGAGCTGTGGCGGGTGCCGCTGGCCGACGGCAGGCTCGGCCAGCCCGAGCGGGTCTTCGACGGCGCGCACGGGCGGGTCCGCGACGTGGTCGCCGGGCCCGACGGCGCGCTGTGGGTGCTCACCGACAACACCTCCCGGGGGTCGGCCTCACCCGGGGACGACCGCCTGCTGCGCGTGCCGCTCGCCTGAGACCAGCTCCAGACCCAGCTCGCCGCCCGCGGCCTCCAGCGCCGCCCGCACCGCCGGCGGGGCGGAGGCGTCGACCAGCAGCGCCGACAGCGGCAGCAGCACCAGCTGCTCCAGCGCCGCGCCCTGCCCGCGCGAGCTCACCGCCAGCGCCACCCCGGCGCCCGCGAGCGCCCGCGCGGCCGCCAGGACGCCGGCGTCGTCGGGCCTGACGCGCCCCTCCAGCAGCAGCACCAGGGCCCCGGCGGGCGTGCCCCGGGCCGCGAGCTCGGCGGCGACCAGGGACGGCCACGCGTCGTCGTGCAGGAGGTGGGCCCCCAGGCGCACCCAGGAGCGGGCACCGCGGTCCGGCGCGGCCCCCGCCGCCGCCCGCGACAGGGCCAGCTGCAGCGCGTGGCGCGCCAGCGGGCCCTCCAGCCCGTCGCGACGGGCGACGTCGTCGAGCTCGTGCGGCGCGGCGGGTCCCTCCGGCAGCGCCAGGCCGAGCTGGAGCAGGTGGCCCGCCGCCGCGCCGTCGGCGCCCACGAGGGGCGTGCGCCGCACGAGCAGGCCCTCGCCGGTCCGCAGCGCGTCCTCCAGCGCGGCGCGCACGAGCCGGCGGCGGGTGGCCGCCCCGGCGACCTCGGCGTGCTCGACCACCCGGTCGCGCCCGCGCCGCTTGGCCTCCTGCATCGCCGCCGAGGCGCGGGCGACCACGGCCAGCGCGTCGGCGGCCTCGCGCAGCTCAGCGGCCTCCACCACGGTCACCCCGACGCTGGCCGAGACCCGCACCCGGGCCACGCCCGGCACCTCGCGGGCGCTCTCGCGCACCAGCTCGGCCAGCCGGTGCGCGCTGGCGGTGACCTCCGCGGCCGGTGCGGGCACCACGAGGGCGAACTCGTCACCGCCGAGGCGGGCCGCCACGGCGTCCTCGCGCACCCGGCGCATCGCCGCGGCCACGGCCACCACGAGCGCGTCGCCGGTGGAGTGGCCCAGGGTGTCGTTGACGCGCTTGAAGCCGTCCAGGTCGATGACGACGACGCCGACCTGCCCGCTGCCGGCGCCCAGCTCCGCCAGGGCCGCCGCCAGCGCACGGCGGTTGGCCAGGCCGGTGAGCGGGTCGAGGTCGGCGGCGGCGCGCAGCGCCGCCACCTGCGCGACGCGCTGGCGCTGCAGCACCAGCTCGCGCGCGGTCCAGGCGACGATGAGCACCAGCGCGAGCACCGCGGTCACCGCGTCGAGGCCGCGGCCGCGCAGGCCCACCTCCGCGGCGGCCCCGGCGGCGCACAGCGCCAGCGCGGTGGTGGTGTGCGTCGAGGAGGTCGCCTCCACGACCACGTCGGGGCGCTGCCGCGGCGGGCGGACGCCCAGCAGGGCCCCCGCGACCAGCGGCCAGGCCCCGGCGAGCAGCACCTGCTGCTCCCACAGGGGCTGGGTGGTGCCGTGCAGCACGGCCGCCGAGAAGGCCAGGTCCCCGCACACGATGAGGCCGACGGCGACGGCCAGCAGGACGACGGCGCGCTGGCGCCCGACCACCGCCAGCTGCACGACCAGCGCGAGGATGAGCAGCTCCAGCAGCTGGGTGGCGACGCTGGCCGCGACGGTGGCGACGTCCTCGCGGACCTCGGGCTGGACGTCGGTGAAGGCCACGCGCCAGAAGAGCAGCGCCACGGCGGCGGCGACCACCCCGGCGTCGGCCAGGACGCGCGGGAGCCGGCCCGCGGGCACGGCCGGCCGCGGCACCAGGAGCAGCACGACGAACCAGCCGGGGGCTGCGACGAAGCTGATGAGGTCACCGGTGGAGGGGAAGGGCAGCGGCTCCGCGCTGGTGGCCCGCTCGGCGGCGAGCACCAGCTGGCCGACGCCGTAGGGGGCGCCGAGCAGGAAGCCGCCCAGCCGCCAGCGCCGCGGCAGCGGCACGAGGCGGTGCGGCGCGAGCAGCACGCCCAGGCCCGCCAGCAGGGCCCAGGCGCCCGTCAGCGCCACCCCGACGACGTCCGCGCGGGCAGCACCGGAGGCGCCCAGGGCCGCGACGAGGGCCGCTGACAGGAACGAGGCGGCGACCGCCGCGCGCAGCACCGCCCTCACCGCGCGCCCTCGCGGATCGCGGCGAGCGGGCGCGCCGGGGCGGCCAGGTGCGCGGCCAGCTGCCCGGGCTCCAGGGCCGGGGACCACAGCCAGCCCTGCCCCTGCCCCACGCCCAGCCCGTGCACCACCCGGGCCTGCTCCTCCTGCTCGATGCCCTCGGCCACGACCTCCAGCCCCAGCGAGGCGGAGACCGCCACCACCGCGGACAGCAGCGCGAGCGAGCGCTCGCTGGCGCAGGCGGCCACCACCAGCGACCTGTCGACCTTGACGCAGCTGACCGGCAGCCTGTCGAGGTAGCCCAGGGAGGAGTAGCCGGTGCCGAAGTCGTCGATGGCCAGGCGGACGCCGGCCTCCTGGAGCTCGCGCAGCGTGGTCGCCGCCGGGTCCTCGCGCGCCAGGAAGACCGACTCGGTGACCTCCACGGTGAGCAGGTCGAGGGGGACCCCGGCGTGGGCGGCCGCCTCGCGCAGGGCGTCGGCGTAGCCGTGCCGGCGCAGCTCGTGCACCGAGGCGTTGACGGCCACCCGCAGGCGCCGCTCGACGCCGCCGGCCGCCACGACCGCGGCCAGGCCCTGGCGCAGGACGCACGCGCCGACCTGGTGGACCAGCCCGGCGGCCTCGGCCAGGGGCACGTACTCCTCCGGCGAGACCCGGCCCAGGACGGGGTCGGTCCAGCGCGAGAGCAGCTCGACGCCGGTGGTGGCCCCGGTGGCGATGTCGACGACGGGCTGCAGGCCCACCGAGAGCTGGTCGCGGGCCAGCGCCTCCCGCAGCGCCGCGGTCACCTGGTGCTTGCGCCGGGTCCGCTCCACCAGGGCCGCGTCGTGGACGCCCACTCCCCCGTCGCGGTGCGCCTTGGTGGCCCGCAGGGCCGCCGCCGCGTCGGACAGCACGGCCAGGGGGTCGCTGGCGCCGCGCGGCGCCTCGGCGACGCCCGCGCTGGCCGTCAGCGGCCGCTCGTCGGCCAGGCAGGCCCGGCGCACCGCGGCCAGCGCCGCCTCGGCGCGCCGGCGGCCGTCGTCGGCGGTGCCCGGCCCGCGCAGCAGGAACTGGTCGCCGCCGGTGCGGTGCACCGTCCACCCCGGCGGGGTCGTGGCGCGCAGCACGCGCGCCACCGAGCGCAGCGCCGCGTCGCCGCAGTCGGGGCCGAACTGGGCGTTGTACTCGTAGAAGGAGTCCAGCCCCAGCTCCACCACGACGGCGCCGCCCGCCGTGCCGCCCTCGTGGTGGAGCAGCTCCACCAGCGCCCGGCGGTTGGGCAGGCCCGTGAGGTCGTCGGTCAGGGCCTGGCGGCGCAGGTCGGCGACGAGCCGGGCGCGCTGGTGGCGCAGCAGCAGCTCGCGCGCGGCGCCGAGGGCGACCACCAGGCACAGGAGGGTGCCGCTCTCGGCGTCCAGGTAGGCGCCCCCGGCGCCGGCGGTCAGGCTGACCGCCGCGACCACCGACGCGACGACGACGGCGCTGGTGAGGGCGCCCGAGCGCACCGCGCGCTCCTCGCTGGCGTGGCCGGGCGACCCGCTGTGCAGTTGGGCGACGGTGGCCAGCGCCCCCGTCGTCGCCAGTGCGCACAGCGCCAGCAGCGCGCCCGCGGCCAGCACCGGCGCGGCGGCCCCGGCTGCCCCAGCGGCGTCCGCCAGCGGCTGCGCGCGCGGCTGGCCGCGCAGCAGCCACAGCACCAGGGCCGCGCACGAGCCGGTGACCAGCCCGTCGACGGCGGTGGTGCCCCGCCCAGGGCGTCCGCGTCCCCGCAGGACCCACCACAGCGCCGCCGGAGCGGCCGCCACCACGGCGAGGTCGAGGAGCGGGGACGAGGGCGTGCCCGCCACCGGCGAGCGCAGCAGGAGGAGCAGCAGCGCACCGGCGCTGACCAGGGGGGCTGCGCGGCTCACCCCGGCATCCTCGGTCCCTCGCGCGGCGGACTTGAGCCCTGGCACGCCGGGCTCAGCTCACCCGGGTGGAGCCGGCCAGGTGCTCGGCCACGAGCTCGGGCGCCAGGGGGCGCGACCAGTACCAGCCCTGCCCGCGCTGCACCCCGAGCCCGCGGACGACGTCGGCCTGCTCGGCCGTCTCGACGCCCTCGGCCACCACCTCCAAGTCCAGGGCGCGGCACAGCGCCACGACCGCCTCCAGCACCGCCCGCGGCCGCGGCCTGCCCAGGCCGCTGACGAGCGACCTGTCGATCTTGACGACGTGCACCGGCAGCCGCTCGAGGTAGGACAGCGAGGAGTAGCCGGTGCCGAAGTCGTCGACGGCCACCCGCACCCCCGCCCCTCCCAGCTCGGCGAGCACCCCCACGGCGGGGTCGTCGGCGGTCATGAAGACGCCCTCGGTGACCTCCACGGTGAGCAGGCGCGCCGGGACGCCGGCGTCGAGCAGGGCCGACAGCACGCCGTCGACGTAGCCGGGGGCGCGCAGCTCCAGCGGTGAGGCGTTCACCGCCAGGCGCAGGCCGCGCTCGACCCCGCCGGCGTCCCGCAGCGCTGAGAGGCCGGCGCGCAGCACCGAGGCCCCCACCGCGCAGACCAGCCCGGACTCCTCAGCCACGGCGATGAACTCGTCGGGGCGGACCTCGCCCAGCTCCTCGTCGCGCCAGCGCGCCAGCACCTCGAAGCCCGTGGTGGCGCCCGTGGCCACGTCGACCACCGGCTGCAGCGCCGACCCGACGCCACCCCCGGCCACAGCCAGCGCCAGCCTCTCGCGCACCCGCTGGCGGCGGGCGCCGCGCTCGCGGGCGGCGTCGTCGTGGAGCTGCACGCGCCCGCGGCCGCTGGCCTGGGCCTCCCGCAGCGCGCCCGTCGCCTCCGCGACGGCCACGAGCGGGTCGGCCAGGCTCGCGCCGGCGCAGGACACCCCGGCGCAGGCGGTCACCGCCACCGCTCCGGCCAGGGGCAGGTCCACCGGCTCCGCGACGGCCTCGAGCCAGGCAGCAGCCACCGCGGCGCCCGCGGCCGGGCCGCCGGGCCCGGCGGCCGCGAAGGCGTCACCGCCGAGGTGGTGGGCGCTCCAGCCGGGCGGCAGCGCGGCGGGCAGGCGGCGGGCGAGGGCGCGCAGGAGGTCGTCACCGCCGGCGTGCCCGAGGCGCGCGTTGACCTCGCGGAAGCCGTCGACGTCCAGCACCACCGCCGTCGCGGCCCGCTGGCCCGTCTCGTCCCCGGCCAGGGCGAGCAGGCGCTGGGAGAGGGCGTGGCGGTTGGGCAGCCCGGTGAGCGGGTCGTGAAGGGCCTGCTCGCGCAGGTCGTCCACGAGGCGGCTGCGCTGGCGGCGGTGGACGAGCTCGCGGGTGACGAGGGAGGCGACGACGACGGCGAAGAGCGCACCGGTCACCGCGTCGACCGGCTGCTCGCTGGCGGCGCTGGTGACCAGCGCCCCGGCCACCTGCACCACCACGAGCACCGTGGTCACCGCGCCCGTGCGGACGTCGGGGCTGACGGCCTCCAGGCGCGGTGCGCCGAAGCGCCGGCTCCCGGCCGCCGCGAAGCCGGCGGCCACCAGCGGCCAGGCGGCGCAGGCGGCGGCGCTGGCGAGCCAGGGCCAGGTGCCCCCGGGCCGGACCAGCTCGTGGGTGTTGGCGAGGTCGGCGGTGGCGAACAGCGCCACGCCGACCGCCACCAGGGCGGCGCCCCGGTCCAGGCCGGCCACGGCCAGCTGCAGGCACAGCGCGAGGACGAAGAGGTCGGCGAGGACCACGGCGCCCGCGGTCAGCGCTGAGGCACCGGAGGGGTCCAGCGGCAGGAAGGCCACCCGCCACAGCAGCGCCGCGCCGGTGGCGGCGACCACCGCGCCGTCCAGCGCCAGCTGGCGCCGGCGGCCCGCGTAGCCGGCCGGGCGCGGCAGGGCCAGCACGGCCGCCACCGCCGCCGGCGCGGCTAGGGTCTGCAGGGCGTCACCAGGCGTGGGCTGCTGCTCCAGCCCGGGGTGGCGCAGCAGGAGCAGGGCGATCCACGCCTGCCCGGCGGCCCACAGCGCCATGGCCAGTCCGGCGGCGCGGGTGGCGCGGGTGGCGCGGGGGTCGCGGTCGTCAGCGCCCAGCAGCGCTGTGAGCGCGCAGGCCGCGGCGACCAGCGCGCACGCGGCGGCGCCGAGCGGGGACGCGAGCTCGGAGCCGCCCGCGCCGGCGGCCCCGACGAGGAGGGCCGCCGCGGCGCCCACCGTGCACAGCACGGCCGAGCCTCGGTGCCGCCCGGGTGCCCCCACGCCCTGTGGTGTCGGCGCGTCCAGCGGCCGCCTTGAGGCGTCCGGGTGCTGGGCCGGCGGGCGCCGGACTGCCGGACGCCGGGCTGGCGGGCGTCAGCCGGCCGCGACGCGCTCCAGCACCAGCTCGCGCACGCGGGCCGCGTCGGCGGAGCCGCGGGTGGCCTTCATGACCGCCCCCACGATCGCGCCCGCGGCTTGCACCTTGCCGTCGCGGATCTTGCCCGCCACGTCCGGGTTGGCGGCCAGGGCCTCCTCGACGGCGGCCAGCAGCGCGCCGTCGTCGGACACCACGGCCAGGCCGCGGGCGTCGACCACGTGCTGCGGGTCGCCCTCGCCCTCCAGCACGTGCTCCAGCACCTGGCGGGCGAGCTTGTCGTTGAGCTTCCCCCCGTCCACCAGCGCCTGCAGCTGCGCCACGTGCGCGGGCGTGACGGGCAGCTCCTCCAGGGTGGTGCCGCGCGTGTTGGCGGCGCGGCCGAGCTCGCCGGTCCACCACTTGCGGGCGGCGGCCGGCGGGGCGCCCAGGGCGACGGTGGCTTCGACGAGGTCGAGGGCCCCGGCGTTGAGCAGGTCGCGCATGTCGAGGTCGGTCAGGCCCCACTCGCCCTGCAGGCGCCGGCGGCGGGCCGCGGGCGGCTCGGGCAGCGCCGCGCGCAGCTCCTCCACCCACGCCGGGTCCGGCGCGACGGGCACGAGGTCGGGCTCGGGGAAGTAGCGGTAGTCCTCCGCGTCGGACTTCACCCGCCCCGACGTCGTCAGGCCCGTGTCCTCGTGCCAGTGGCGGGTCTCCTGGACCACCGACCCGCCGGCGAGCAGCACGGCGGCCTGGCGGCCGACCTCGTAGCGCACGGCGCGCTCCACCGAGCGCAGCGAGTTGACGTTCTTGGTCTCGGTGCGGGTGCCGAGCCGGGAGCCGGGGGTGTCGCGCAAGGAGAGGTTGACGTCGCAGCGCATCGAGCCCTGCTCCATCTTGACGTCGGAGACGTCCAGGCCGCGCAGCAGGTCGCGCAGGGTGGCCACGTAGGCGCGGGCCACCTCCCCCACGCGGGCGCCGGCGCCGGTGATGGGGCGCGTGACGATCTCGATGAGCGGGATGCCCGCGCGGTTGTAGTCGACCAGGGAGTACTCGGCGCCGTGGATGCGCCCGGTGGTCCCACCGACGTGGGAGGACTTGCCGGTGTCCTCCTCCATGTGGGCGCGCTCGATCTCCACCCGGTGGGTGAAGGCGGGCAGCGAGCCGTCCTCGGAGGCGGGCACCTCCACGTCCAGCCAGCCGTCGAAGGCGATCGGCTCGTCGTACTGGCTGGTCTGGAAGTTCTTGGGCATGTCCGGGTAGAAGTAGTTCTTCCGCGCGAACCGGCACTGCGCCGCGATGGAGCAGTTCAGCGCCAGCCCGATCCGGACCGCGGACTCGACGGCCTTGGCGTTGAGCACCGGCATCGACCCGGGCAGGCCGAGCGAGGTCGGGTCGACCTGCGTGTTCGGCTCGGCGCCGAAGGCGGTCGGCGCCCCGCTGAACATCTTCGTGGCGGTGTTCAGCTCGACGTGGACCTCGAGCCCCACGACGGGGTCGAAGCGGGCCACGGCGTCGTCGTAGGCGATGAGGTCTGCGCTGGTGCTCATGCGGAGGCTCCGGCGGTCGTCGCGGTGGTCGTCTGCGCGGGGTCGCCCGCGGGGGTCCAGGCGGGGACGCGGTCGAGCAGCGTCCCGCCCCACGCGGCGTGCAGGCGCGCCTCGAGGGCGGCGCCCACGCGGTACAGCCGTGCGTCCTCGCGGACGGGCGCCAGCAGCTGCAGCCCCACGGGCAGGCCGTCCTCGGGGGCCAGGCCCACGGGCAGGCTCATCCCGGGGATCCCGGCGAGGTTCGCGGGGATGGTGGCGACGTCACCGCGGTACATGGCCAGCGGGTCGTCGAGCTTCTCCCCCAGCCGGAACGCCGTGGTGGGCGCGGTCGGGCTGACCAGGACGTCGACCTGGCCGAAGGCGGCGGCGAAGTCGCGCTGCACGAGCGTGCGCACCTTCTGCGCGCTGCCGTAGTAGGCGTCGTAGTACCCGCTGGACAGGGCGTAGGTGCCCAGGACGATGCGCCGCTTGGCCTCGGCCCCGAAGCCCCGGGCGCGCGTGGCGGCCATGACCTGCTCGGCGGTCACCTCGGCGGGGTCGACGCCCTCGGGGAGCACGCGCAGGCCGTAGCGCATGCCGTCGTAGCGGGCGAGGTTGCTGCTCGCCTCGCTGGGGAGGATGAGGTAGTACGCGCCCAGCGCGTGCTCGAGGTTCGGGCAGCTCACCTCGACGACGTCGGCGCCGGCGGCGCGCAGCTGGTCGAGCGCCTCGGCGAAGCGCTGCAGCACCCCGGGCTGGAAGCCCTCGGCGTGCCCGGTGCCGCCGAGCTCGGCGACCACGCCGACGCGCACGCCGGACAGGTCCCCCCGGGCGCCCTCGCGGGCAGCGGCGACGACGGCGGGCACCGGGTCGGTCAGCGAGGTGGAGTCGCGCGGGTCGTGCCCGCCCATCACCTCGTGGAGCAGCGCGGTGTCGAGCACGGTGCGCGCGCAGGGCCCGCCCTGGTCCAGGCTGCTGGCCAGGGCGATGAGCCCGTAGCGGGAGACGCCGCCGTAGGTCGGCTTCACCCCGACCGTGCCGGTGACGGCGGCGGGCTGGCGGATGGAGCCGCCGGTGTCGGTGCCCGTGGCCAGCGGAGCCTCGAAGGCGGCCAGCGCCGCGGCCGAGCCGCCGCCGGAACCGCCCGGGATGCGGTCGGCGGCCCACGGGTTGCGGGTGGGCCCGAAGGCGGAGTGCTCGGTGCTGGACCCCATGGCGAACTCGTCCATGTTGGTCTTGCCCAGGGTCACCAGGCCCGCGGCGCGCATCTTCTCGACGACCGTGGCGTCGTAGGGCGGCACCCAGCCCTCGAGCATGCGGGAGCCGGCGGTGCTGGGCATGCCGCGGGTGACCATGACGTCCTTGACGGCCACCGGCACGCCCGCGAGGGCGTGCAGCTCCTCCCCGCGCGCACGGGCGGCGTCGAGCTCGGCGGCGCGGGCGAGCGCCCCCTCGGCGTCGACGTGGAGGAACGCGTGGACGCCCGAGTCGGCGGGTCCGTCGACCTCGGCGATCCGGTCGAGGTGGGCGCGGGTGAGCTCGACGGCCGAGACCTCCCGGGCGGCGAGCGCCGCGGCCATCACCGAGGCGTCCAGGCGGACCAGCTCGGTGCTGGCGTCGGCGCTCATGCGTCCTCCCCGAGGATGCGCGGCACGCGGAACCTGTCGTCCTCCGCCTCCGGGGCCGCGGCGAGGGCGTCGGCGGCGGTCAGCGTCTCCTGGACGACGTCGGGGCGGGTGACGTTGGTCAGGGGGACCGGGTGGCTGGTGGCCGGGACCGGTTCGCCCGTGGCGCGCTCGGCGGCGGCGACGGCACCGGTGACCGAGGCGACCGCGTCGACGATGGCGGTGAGCTGGTCGGCGAGGTGGTCGAGCTCGGCGTCGGGCATGTCGATGCGGGCCAGCCGCGCGAGGTGCGCGACCTCCTCGCGGGGCAGGGCGGGCATGGGAGCCGAGTCTAGGAGGGTCGTCCGGCCGTGGTCGCCGGGCCCGTCGGGCTGATCATGCAGAAGACCCGCAGCCCGGGCTCCCAGGTGCGGGTCTTCTGCATGATCCCGACGCGCTGGTCAGGACTGCTCGTCGCCCTGCTGCTCGGTGGGCTGCTCGGTGGGCTGCTCGGTGGGCTGCTCGTTCGGCGAGGTGGTGACCTGCTCCGGCTGGTCGGCGTCGGAGACGCCCGCGGTCGCGATGCCCTCGGGCGCCTCGGGGGCGGCGGTCACCTCGGTGGCGGTCACCGAGGCGGCGCGGGGACGCCGCGTGCGGGTGCCCGTCGTGCGCGGGCTCGTGCCGGTGGTCCGGCGGGTGCGGGTGGCGCGCGGCGGGGTGTCGGCCGCCTCCGCCTCGGGGGCGTCCTCGGTGTCGCCGCCCGCCCCGGCCGGGGTGCTGGCGGAGGTGCGCCGGGTGCGGGTGCCCGTGGTGCGGGTGCCGGAGGCGCGGGTGCCCGTGGACCGGGTGCCGGAGGCGCGGGTGCGCCGTGCCGGTGCCGCGTCCGTGGCCGCCTGCTCGGCGGGCTGCTCGGACGGCTGCTCGGACGGCTGCTCGGACGGCTGCTCGGACGGCTGCTCGGACGGCTGGCCAGACGGCTGGTCGGACTGCTCGGGCGCGGCTGTGGCATCGGCGGCCGCGGCGGCGTCGGCGTCGCCCTGGCGGCGGGCGGCCTTGCGCGCCAGCTGCTCGTGCTCGCGGCGCGCCTCGTCGGCAGCGACGTCGGCGGTGTGCGCGGCCCTGTCGGCCTTCTTGGCCTTGGCCCGCAGGTCCTCGTGCGAGGCCTTCGCCTTATCCAGCGCCTTCTCGGCGGACGCCAGTGCGGCGCGGGCCTCCCTGCGGGCGGCCTTGGCGGCCGAGACGGCGGCGGCGGCCTCGTCGCGCCGACGGGCGACCTCGTCCCGCCGGGCGGCGGTCTCCTCCTTGGAGGCGGTGGCGCCCTCCAGCGCGCTCTGCGCGGCGCGGAGCCGGTCGGCCAGGCCGACCGACGGGCTCTTCTTGCTCTTCTTCTTGGCCATGGGCCGCAGTCCTACACCCTCTGACCTGCGGCGTCCTGTCGGGAGGTGCCTACGGGGCGCACCCGCCACACCGGGAGCGGGCCGTCGGGCAGGCGCGTGGAGGCGTCACCGCGGGCGGCGTCGAGCTGGGTGGTGGTCACGAAGAGCGCACCTGTGAGGTCAGCACCGCGCAGGTCCGCTCCGCGCAGGTCGGCGCCCAGCAGGTCGGCGCGCCGGAGGTCCGCACCGCGCAGGTCAGCGCCCAGCAGCAGCGCCCCGCGCAGGTCCGCCCCCCGCAGGCGCGCACCCCTCCACCGGCGCCCCGACAGGTCGGCGCCTCGGTGCCGTGCCGTGCGGCCGGGCACCTCCGCGCGCAGGGCCCGGCTGGCGTGCTCCAGCAGCGGCCCGGCGGCGCGGCGCTGCTCGCCGACGTCGACCCCGGCCAGCTGCTCCCGGCCGGAGTCGGCGAGCTGCTCGACACGGGCGCGCAGCGCCGCGACCTCGTCGCGCAGGGGCCCGGGCCGCAGCAGCGCCTGCGCCTCGGTGAGGTGCCACAGCACCTCGTGGAGCCCGCGCAGGGAGGCCAGCACGCCCGGCAGGTCAGGTGCCTCGGCCAGCAGGTGCCCCGGGGCCGGAGGCCCGCCGGGCCGCTGCCCGAAGACGACCTGCACGGCGCGCTGGCCGGCGCCGAAGCAGTCGAAGGCCACGCAGCCGGGGAAGCCGCGCTGCACCAGCTGGTCGTGGATGCCGCACCGGGCGTCGGCGAGCAGGTTCGGGCAGGGGCTGCCGGCGGGCTTGTCGAGGGCGAAGTCGGTCGACCGGCCGAAGGCCGGCAGCACGCAGCACAGCGCTGCGCACCGCCCGCAGTCGGCGCGCAGGGCCGACCTGTCAGCCACCCGGCTCCTCGGCCGGCTGCTCGGCGGAGTCCTCGCGGGAGTCCTCGGCGGAGTCCTCGGCGGGCTCCTCGGGCGCGGGCGGCGGCCCGTCGGCCAGCAGCCGCTCGAAGCCCTCCTCGTCGAGCACGGGCACGCCGAGCTCCTCGGCCCTGGCGGCCTTGCTGCCCGGGCTGTCACCGACCACCACGTAGGAGGTCTTCTTCGACACCGACGAGGACGCCTTGCCCCCGCGGGACAAGATCGCCTCCTTCGCCTCGTCGCGGCTGAAGCGCTCCAGGGAGCCGGTGACGACGATGGTCAGCCCCTCCAGCGTCCGCTCCACCCCGGCGGCGGCCTCGTCGGCCATCGACACCCCGGCGGCGGCCCACGCGTCGACCACGGCGGCGTGCCAGTCGACGGAGAACCACTCGACCACGGCCTCGGCGATGGTCGGGCCGACGCCGTCGACGGCGGCGAGCTCCTCCTGGGAGGCGGCGCGGATCGCGTCCATCGAGCCGAACCGCTGCGCCAGGGCCCGGGCTGCCGTGGGCCCGACGTGGCGGATCGACAGCCCGACGAGCGCGCGCCACAGCGGCCGGTCCTTGGCGGCCTCGAGGTTGGCCAGCAGCCGCACGCCGTTGGCGTTGAGGACCCGGCCCTCACCCTCCCCCTTCTTGGGCGCGCGGGTGAACAGCGGCAGCGCCAGCAGGTCCTCGGCGGTCAGCGCGAACAGCCCGCCCTCGTCGGCGAGGACCTGGCGGCCGTCGTCGTCGGCCTCCGTCAGCGCCGTGGCCGCCTCGTAGCCCAGGGCCTCGACGTCGAAGGCGCCGCGCCCGGCGACGTGGAAGACGCGCTCGCGCAGCTGCGCGGGGCAGGTGCGGGCGTTGGGGCAGCGCAGGTCGGCGTCGCCCTCCCGCTCGAAGCGCAGCTCGGTGCCGCACTCGGGGCAGTGCGTGGGCATCTCGAAGGCGCGCTCGGTGCCCTTCCGCAGGTCGACGACGGGGCCGACCACCTCGGGGATGACGTCGCCGGCCTTGCGCACGACCACGGTGTCGCCGATGAGCACGCCCTTGCGCACCACCTCGCTGGCGTTGTGCAGGGTGGCCAGCTGCACCGTCGACCCCGAGACCTTCACCGGGACCATGTGGGCGAACGGCGTGACGCGGCCGGTGCGGCCCACGTTGACGCGGATGTCGAGCAGCTGCGTCGTGACCTCCTCCGGCGGGTACTTCCACGCGATGGCCCACCGGGGCGCGCGGGAGGTGGCGCCCAGGCGCCGCTGCTGGGAGACCTCGTCGACCTTGACCACCACGCCGTCGATCTCGTGCTCGACGGCGGCGGCGTCGTGGCGGTGCTCGCCGTAGTGGTCGATGTACTCCTGGACCGCCTCGAGGGTGTCCACCACGCGGTAGGCGGGCGAGGTCGGCAGGCCCCAGGAGCGCAGCAGCTCGTACGTCTGCGACTGGCTGGCCGGCTCCAGGCCTCCGCGCACGCCCAGGCCGTGCACGATCATCGACAGCGGCCGGGAGGCGGTGACCCGCGGGTCCTTCTGGCGCAGGGACCCCGCGGCGGCGTTGCGGGGGTTGGCGAAGGGCGCCTTCCCGGCCTCGACCAGGGAGGCGTTGAGCGCCTCGAAGTCCGCCACGGGGAAGAACACCTCCCCGCGCACCTCGAAGACCTCGGGGAAGCTGCCCGTGCCGTCGGCGGCCCCGGTGAGCTGCTGCGGCACCGCGCCGATGGTGCGGACGTTGTGGGTGACGTCCTCACCGGTGCGCCCGTCGCCGCGGGTGGCGGCCAGCACCAGGCGGCCGCGCTCGTAGCGCAGGTTCACCGCCAGCCCGTCGATCTTCAGCTCGCACAGCCAGCGGACCGCCGGCGCCTCCGCGCGGCCGTCGGACAGGTCGCGCTGCACGCGCCCGGCCCAGGTGGCCAGCTCCTCGCGGGTGAAGACGTTGTCGAGGCTGAGCATCCGCTCGAGGTGGTCGACGGCGGCGAAGTCGGTGCTGAAGGTCCCGCCCACCACCTGGGTCGGGGAGTCGGGCACCCGCAGGTCGGGGTGGGCCTCCTCCAGGGCCTCCAGGCGGCGCAGCAGCGCGTCGAACTCGCCGTCGGCGATGGTCGGGGCGTCGCGCACGTAGTAGGCGAAGCGGGCGGCGCGGACCCGCTCGGCCAGCTCGTCCCACTCGCGGCGCACCTCGGGCGGAGCGCTGGGCAGTTCCTGCACCGCCTCCGGCGCCGTCTCCTGCTCTGTCACCCGCCCAGTCTGCCCAGCGCCTCCGACAGCGCGACCGAGGGCCGCCGAGGGCTACCGACGACCACCCCGGCGGCGCAGCAGCACCACGCCGAGCACCGCGGCCGTCAGCGCCAGGTGGCCCGCGACCAGCAGGTCCGCGCCCTCCCCGGTGCGCAGCGCCAGGCCCGTGGTGGCGGCGTCGCCCCGCAGCAGCCGGTCGACCACGAGGAAGGCCAGGTGGCACCCGACGCACGCCCAGACCGACCCGACCACGGCCCGCACCAGCAGCAGCACCACGGCCAGGGCGGCGAGCTGCGCGGCGTGGGAGACCGGGTCCCGCCCGCCGGGGGCGTAGCCCGCGGCCGGCACCCCGACCCCGAGCCACTCCCCCAGCTGCGCCGTCGCCCAGACCACCGCCGCGGGCGCCGCCACGGAGGCCGCGACCGCCACCAGGCCGGCCAGCCAGCCGGGCAGGTGCCCGCGCAGCCCGCCGAAGACGCCGCCGCGCAGCGCGAGCTCCTGCGGCACCGCCTCCAGCGCCGCGGCCAGCAGCAGCGTCACCACGAGCCACAGCAGCAGCGCGGGCACGTCGACGCCGGTCACCGCGAACCCGCCCGCGCCCCCGGCCAGGTGGTCGGCGAGCAGCACCAGCCCCGCCGCGCCCAGCCCGACGGCCGCTCCGGCGAGCACCAGCACCGGCCGGCGCACCCCCAGCACGGGCTGCCAGCGCGAGCGGCCGTGGGCCGCGAGCACCAGCGGCACGGTCACCGCGAGGACGACGGCGGCGGGCACCGCCCGGGCGGCCTCGCCGGAGGCGCCGGCGTCGCGGGCGGCGGCCAGCGCCACGCCGGCCAGGCCGAGCCCGAGCACGAGGGAGAGCCAGGAGGCGGTGGCGCGGGCGAGGTCGCCCGTCAGCCGGTCCCCTGAGGAGGAGCGGGCGGGTGGCACGGCCCCACCCTGCCGGGTGCCTCAGGCCTCGGCGAGGACCTCGCCCAGCGCGTCGGCGGTCGCGCCCAGGCGCGCCAGCGCGGCGGCGGCGGCGGACGGCGGCAGCGCAGCCATCCCGGTCGACGTCGTCACCACCACCCGCGCGAGCTGGGAGGCGGGCAGGCCGAGCCGGTCCCACGGGGTGCGCACCGCGGCGAGCAGCGCCGAGACCTCCGGCAGCGCGGCGCCCCCGGCGAGCGCCGGGACGTCCAGCACGCCCAGGTGCAGCTCGTGCCCGGACTCCAGCGCCTCGGCGAGCTCCTCCCAGACGGCGGTGCCCAGCGGGCGCGACGGCGGGGCGGAGACCACCAGCGCGTCGGCGCCCGCGGTGCGCAGCAGCGGCCAGGGGGAGGTCGAGGAGGGCGACGACGGCGCCGTGCAGCGCAGGGCCGTCCGCACGCCCGCGGCGCGCAGGGCGCCGGTGAGCTCGCGCAGGCCGTCGCGGGCGCGCTGCGCGTCGACGGCGCGCAGCCGCCCCCAGCCGCTGGCGGTGGGCACGCGGCCCTCCAGGACCGCCGGCAGCGACGGCTCGTCGACCTGCACCAGCAGCTCGGCGCCCGGCACGAGGCGCTGCACGTCGCCGGCGTGCTGCAGCACCCCCTCGACCAGGGAGGCGAGCAGGTCGCGGGCGGCGCCCTCGTCGACGACGGCGCGCTCGCCGCGCGGCAGCCACACCGAGGCCGCCAGGCTCCACGGGCCGACCACCTGCAGCTTGAGCGGGCCCGCGTACCCGTCGGCGGCCTCGGCGAGGGCGTCGAGGTCGGCGGTGCGGAAGGACGCCGCGCGCTGGGCGTCGCGGCCGGGGTGGTCGACCAGGCGCCAGCCGACGGGCTGCAGGTCCACCGGCATGTCGACCAGCAGCGCGGCGGTGCGCCCGGTGGGGTCGGCGCCCGGCCCGCGCGCGGGCAGCTCGGGGGCGAAGGGCAGGTGGTCCCCGCCCAGCTCGCCGAGGACGGCGCGGGCGGCCTCCAGGGGGTCCTCCCCCGGCCAGGCGCCGGTCGCCGTGGCGCGAGGGGCGTGGGGGGCCGGCGACGGGGAGGTCATGCCCCCAGGGTCGCGCGCGCCGCCAGGACCGCCGCGGTGAGGGTGGCCGAGCCCACCACGCGGGTGCCGTCGTACAGGGCCAGCAGCTGGCCCGGTGCCACCCCGCGCGCGGGCTCGTCGAGCCGCACCCGCACCGTGCCGGCGCCCGGCGCGCCGTCGTCGACGTCCTCCACGGTACAGGCCAGCTCGGCGCCGTGGGCGCGCACCTGCGCCCCCAGCCGCTGACCCGGCTGCGGCGCCGGACCGCACCAGACGGCGCCGTCACCGGACAGGACGTCGACGTCGAGCTCCTCGGCCGAGCCGACCACCACGCGGCGCTCGGCCACGGACACCGACAGCACGTACCGCGGCTTCCCGTCGGCGGCGGGCACGCCCAGGCGCAGTCCGCGGCGCTGCCCGACGGTGTAGCCGGCGGCGCCGCCGTGGGCGCCCACGACGGCACCGGAGCTGTCGACCACGTCGCCGGGCTCCCGGGCGCCCTCGGGCAGCCGGGCGCCCAGCCAGGCGCGGGTGTCGCCGTCGGGGACGAAGCAGATGTCGGTGCTGTCGGGCTTGTCGGCCAGCGCGAGGCCGCGGGCGGCGGCCTCGGCGCGGACCTCGTCCTTGGACCCGGCGCTCCCGAGCGGGAACAGCGCCGTGGCCAGGCGCGCCGGCGGCAGCACGGCGAGCACGTAGGACTGGTCCTTGGCCAGGTCGCGGCTGCGGTGCAGCTCCGGTGCGCCCGCCGCCCCCGGCTCCAGGCGCGCGTAGTGGCCGGTGGCCACCGCGTCGAAGCCGAGCGCGAGGGCCCGGTCGGCCAGCGCGGCGAACTTGACCTTCTGGTTGCAGCGCACGCAGGGGTTGGGGGTGCGGCCGGCGGCGTACTCGGCCACGAAGTCGTCGACGACGTCGCGCCCGAAGCGCTCGGACAGGTCCCACACGTAGAACGGGACGCCGATCACGTCGGCGGCGCGCCGCGCGTCGCGGGAGTCCTCGACCGTGCAGCAGCCCCTCGCCCGGCCGGGCACCGCGCTCGGGGAGGCGCTGGCCAGGGCCAGGTGCACCGCGACCACGTCGTGGCCGGCGTCCACGGCGCGGGCCGCCGCGACGGCCGAGTCGACGCCCCCGGACAGCGCCGCCAGCACCCTCACAGCAGCCGCCTCACGAGCCCGCGAGCGCCAGGCCCGCGGTGCGCGCCCGCTCGACCACGGGGCCGAGCACCTCGGCGGCGCGGACGACGTCGGCGGCGGTGCTGGTGCGCCCGAGGCTGAAGCGCAGCGCGCCGGCGGCCTCGGCGTCGCTCAGGCCCATGGCGCGCAGCACGTGGCTGGGCTGGGGCACCCCGGCGGTGCAGGCCGACCCGGTGGAGCACTCCACGCCCTGGGCGTCGAGCAGGTACAGCAGCGCGTCGCCCTCGGCGCCCGGCACGGTGACGTGCAGCAGCCCGGGCAGGCGGTCCTCGGCGCGGGCGGCGCCGCGGACCACGGCGTCGGGCACGGCGGCCAGCACGCCCGCCTCGAGCTGGTCGCGCAGGGCGCGCAGCGCGGCGGCGCGCTCGGCGAGGGTCGAGACCGCTGCCGTGGTGGCCACGGCCAGGCCGCGCGCCGCGGCGGCGTCGACGCTGCCGGAGCGCACCCCGCCCTCCTGGCCGCCGCCGTGCAGCACCGGCACCAGGGTCGTGCCGCGGCGCAGCACCAGGGCGCCGACGCCGGTGGTGCCGCCCAGCTTGTGGCCGGTGAAGGACAGCGCCGCCAGGCCGGAGGCGGCGAAGTCGACGGGCACCTGCCCGACGGCCTGGACGGCGTCGGAGTGCACGGGCACGCCGTGGCGGGAGGCCAGCTCGACCACCTCGGCCAGCGGCTGCAGGGTGCCGACCTCGTTGTTGGCCCACATGACGCTGACGAGCGCCACGGAGGCGGGGTCGCGCTCGAGGGACTCGCGCAGCGCGTCCAGGCGCAGCCGGCCCTCGCCGTCCACGGGCAGCTCCTCCACCTGCGCGCCCAGCCCGGCGGGGTGCTGGCCCAGCCAGTGCGCGGGGTCGAGCACGCCGTGGTGCTCCACCGCGGAGACCAGCACGCGGGTGCGCCGCGGGTCCTCCGCGTGCCGGGCCCAGAACAGGCCCTTGACCGCGAGGTTGTCGGACTCGGTGCCGCCGCCGGTGAGCACCACCTCGCCGGGACGGGCTCCCAGCGCCGCCGCCAGCTCCTCGCGGGACTCCTCCACCACCCGCCGCGCGGAGCGCCCCGAGCTGTGCAGGGCGGAGGCGTTGCCCGAACGGGTGAGCTCCGCGAGCACCGCCTCGGCCGCCTCGGGCAGCACGGGCGTGTCGGCAGCGTGGTCCAGGTACGCCGTCACGCACCGAGGGTACGTCGTGCGGCAGAGTCATCCCCCATGACCAGCGCGAAGAGCACGGCCCTGGGCGTCCGCCTCCAGCCGGGGGGAGCCAGCGCGGCCGTCGTCGCCTCCCGCGCCGAGGCGGTGGACGTGTGCCTGCTCGACCCCGCGCCCGGCGGGGCCGGCTGGGTGGAGCGCCGCGTGCCCCTGCAGCGGCGCCCCGGCGGGCTGTGGACCGGGCAGCTGCCCGGCGTGCGCGCCGGCCAGCGCTACGGCCTGCGCGTCGACGGGCCCTGGGAGCCGGCCGCGGGCCTGCGCCACGACCCGGCCAAGCTGCTGCTGGACCCCTACGCGCTGGCGGTGGAGGGCGAGCTGCGGTGGGGGCCGGAGCTGTTCGCCCACGAGGTCGACGGCCCGCAGTGGCTCCCGCGCGAGCCCTCGCCGGCCGCCCAGCGGCGCAGCGGGCTGGACAGCGCCGGCTGCGCGCCCGTCGGCGTCGTCGTCGAGGCCCCCCAGGCCGACGCGGCGGCGCGCCCGCGCACGCCGTGGTCGCGCACCGTGGTCTACGAGGCGCACCTGCGGGGGCTGACGCGGCTGCACCCCGAAGTCCCGCCGGAGCTGCGCGGCACCTGGGCGGGCCTGGCCCACCCCGCCGTCGTCGAGCACCTCACGCGCCTGGGCGCCACCGCGGTGGAGCTGCTGCCGGTGCAGGCGGTCGGCTCGGAGGTCTCCCTGGCGCGGCGCGGGCAGGCGAACTACTGGGGCTACTCCACGCTCAGCTGGTTCGCCCCCGAGCCGCGCTACGCCACCGCCGCGGCGCGCGCGGCGGGCCCGGCGGCGGTGCTGGCCGAGGTCCGCGACGCGGTGGCGGCCCTGCACGCCGCGGGCCTGGAGGTGCTGCTCGACGTCGTCTACAACCACTCCTGCGAGGGGCACGCGCACGACGGGCCGAGCCTGTCGCTGCGCGGCCTGGACGCCACCGGCTACTACCGGCTGGACGGCGAGGGCCGCGACGTCGACTCCACCGGGTGCGGCAACAGCCTGGACTTCGGCCGGCCGCAGTGCGTGCGGCTGGCGATGGACTCCCTGCGGCACTGGGTGACGGCCTTCGGGGTGGACGGCTTCCGGTTCGACCTGGCCCCCACGCTGGGCCGCGGTCTGGACGGGGGCTACCGCCCCGACGCCCCGCTGCTGCTGGCGATGGGGGCCGACCCGGTGCTGTCCGACACCAAGCTCATCGCCGAGCCGTGGGACCTCGGGCACGACGGGTGGCGCACCGGGGACTTCCCGCAGCCGTTCGCGGAGTGGAACGACAGGTTCCGCGACGGCGCCCGGGAGTTCTGGCTCGCGGTGCCCCGGCGCGCCTCCCAGGGCGAGCCGACCGGGTCGGGGCTGGGAGAGCTGGCGCTGCGCCTGACGGGCTCGGCGGACCTCTTCGGCGGCGGGCCCGGTGACCGCGGGCCCATGGCGTCGGTGAGCTTCGTCACCGCCCACGACGGGTTCACCCTCGCCGACGCGTGCGCGTTCGACCACAAGCACAACCACGCCAACGGCGAGGACAACCGCGACGGCACCGACGCCAACCGCTCCTGGAACCACGGCATGGAGGGGTGGCCGGGCGGGGGCGGCACCGCCGCCGGGCCGCTGCTGGGCGCGGTCGGCGCCGACGGTCCCGCCGCGGTGGACCCCGACGAGCTCATGGTCGCGGCGCTGCGGCGCCGCTCGATGCGCAACCTGCTGGCCACGCTCGTGCTCTCGGCCGGCGTCCCGATGCTCACCGCCGGTGACGAGGTCGGGCGCTCCCAGGGCGGCAACAACAACCCCTACTGCCTGGACGACGAGACCTCCTGGGTCGACTGGCGGCTGGCGCCCTGGCAGCAGGACCTTCTCGAGACCACCCGGCAGCTGCTGGCGCTGCGCGCGGCGCACCCGGTCCTGCACGCCGAGCAGCCGCCGCGCCCGGCGCGGGCCGAGCCGGTCGCGGGCGCGCCGCAGCTGACCTGGTGGGACGCCGACGGCGCGCTGATGGACCCCGAGGACTGGCACGACCCGCAGAACCGCACGGTGCAGGTGCACCTGGGCGCCGCGCAGACCGGCGGGGAGGACCTCCTGCTCGTCCTGGCCGGCGACCTCGACGACGGCGACGTCGTCCTGCCGCCCCAGCCCGGCGCCGCCGGGTACCGGCTGCTGTGGGACAGCGCCGTGGAGCGCTACCCCGCGGGCGCGCTGGGAGCGCTCGACGCCGTGGGCGCGGTGGTGGCCGTCAGCGCGCTGTCGGTGCGCGTGTACCGGTCCTGTCCCCCGGCTCAGGAGGACGCCGAGGACGCTCCCGCCGCGGGCCAGGCCACCGCGCCGTCGGAGCCGACCACGGCGCGCAGGTAGGAGTCGTCGAAGACGCTGGCCGGGTCCGGGACGCTCTCGAGCTCACCGGACCCGACCAGCACCTCGCCCTCGGCGGCCAGCGCCGCGGGGTCGACGAAGCCGATCGGCTGCCCGGCCGGGGTGGAGTCCGCGACGAGCTGGGACTCGGTGGTGAAGACCTGCTCGTTGTGGGTGACGTCGAAGCCGCTGCCGCCCCCGCTCCTGTCGGCGGCGGCCTGCACGCACTGCTCCAGCTGGCTCTGGCAGACCTCGTGGGCGTGCAGGAGCGCGCGGAGGAAGTCCTGGACGGCGGTCGGGTGGGCGTTCGCGAAGGCGGGGTTGGCGATGAGCTGCCCGAAGGAGCCGGTCACGCCGTAGTCCTCGGGGTCCCACTGGGTGACCTGCTCGCCCGCGGCGGCCAGCACCAGCGGCTCGTTGGACTTGTAGCCGGTCAGCGACTGCACCTGGCCGCGCACGAGCACGGTGGGGTCGTAGCCGACCTTGACCTGGGTGATCGAGCCGACGTCGACCCCGGCGGTGACGAGCATCGCGCGCAGGGGGGCGGGCAGGCTGCCCTTGTGCCCGAGCGTCGTGCCGTCGAGCTGGGTGAGGTCGGTGACGCTCGGCTCGGTCATGAGGGTGGCGATCGGCACGTGCCCGAAGGTGGCGACGCCGACGACGTCGGCACCGCCGGCCACCGCGAGCATCGCCTCGGCCGCGCTGCCGACGCCGGACAGCTGCGCCCTGCCGGCGGCGGTGAGCTGGGCGCCCTGGGCGGTGTCGCCGCTGCCGGGCTGGAGCTGCACGTCGAGGCAGACGTCGTCGAAGAAGCCCAACGACTCCGCGGCGACGGCCTCCAGGATCGTCGTGGAGGCCTGGAACTGGTAGCCGGTGAGGTAGGTGACCGTGCCGGCGTCGCGGTTCTGGGCGCACCGGTCGGCGTCGATGACTCCCGAGGCCGGTGCGTCGGAGCCGGACCCGCCCGGGGCGTCGGAGGAGCCGGAGCAGGCGGACAGCGCGAGCACGGCGGCGCAGGCGGCCGCCAGCGCGCCGGGGGTGGAGCGGCGTCGGAGCGTGGTCACGCGCCGATTGTCAGGCCTGGCCCGCCCGCGCCGCGCCGCACCGCCGTCGCGCAGGTGCACTCCAGGGGCGTCCGGACGCCCGGGTCGCCCCTCTCCTGCACCCGCGCCGCTCCGCCCGACAGGGCGGCGGGCGTGCGCGGGCGTCCCAGTCAGCGGGCAGAGGTGCGCCGGAGGGGCCGTCAGGGCGCTCCCGGCGGACCTCTGCCCGCTGGACGGGACGCAGGCGGTGACGCCGGACGGGCGGATCCCGGCCGGCGGCGGCTCTGAGGGCCCGTCGGAGGACTCCTGCACGTCGGCCGTCACGGCTCCACCCAGCGGGCGGTCAGCGGCGGCCGGGCGCGAAGCGCGCCAGCACCCGCCGCTCCACGGCGACCACGGCGCCGAGCAGCGCGACGCCCATGACGGCCAGCACGAGGATCGCCGCGTACACCGGCGCCAGCCGGTAGCTGGCGGCCGAGGTGGTGATGAGCGTGCCGAGGCCCGCCGAGGAGCCCGCCGCCACGAACTCGGCGACCACCGCGCCCACCACCGACAGCGGCAGCACCACGCGCAGCGCCGTGAACAGGGCGGGCAGCGCCGAGGGCAGGCGCAGCCGCCAGAGCACCTCGGTGCGGGAGGCGCGCAGCGAGCGCAGCACCATGAGCGCGTCAGGCGGCGCGGCCCGCAGCCCCTGCAGCAGCGTGACGAGCACGGGGAAGGAGACGACGACGGCGGTGACCAGCACCTTGGGGGTCCGCCCGAACCCGAACGCCACCACCAGCGCGGGCGCGAAGGCCACCACGGGCGTGGTGTTGAGGACCACCGCCAGCGGCAGCAGCGCGCGGGCGAGCAGCGGCACCTCGCTGAGCACCACGGCCAGCACGGCGGCGAGCACACCGCCGAGCAGCACGCCGAGCAGCGCCGTCGAGAGGGTGGTCCACGCGTCGGACAGGTACCGGCCGGGCGCGCCGCCCAGCTCGGCGAGCACGTCGGCGGGCAGCGGCAGCAGGTAGGTCTGGCCCTGCGCCGCGAGGTGGGAGGCCACCAGCTGCCACACCGCGGCCAGCACCAGCAGGGCGACCACGGCGGGCGCCCACACCGCGGGGCGCCACCAGCGGCTCACCCCGCCCGCCCCGGCGCAGCAGCCGGCCCAGCAGCCGGCCCCTCAGCCCAGGCAGCGGCCAGCTCGCGGCGCAGCCGGTCCTCGACGGCGTGCATCGCGGGGCCGCCCAGGTCCGCGCCGGCGCGCGGTCGCGGCAGCCCCACCTCGACGACGTCGACCACCCGCCCGGGCGGCCCGGCCATGACCACCACGGTGTCGGACAGCACGACCGCCTCCCGGACGGAGTGGGTCACGAAGAGCACGGTGGTGGGCACGTGCTCCCACAGCGCCAGCAGCTGGCGCCGCAGCGCCTCGCGGGTGATCTCGTCGACGGCGCTGAACGGCTCGTCGAGCAGCAGCACCCGCGGGCGCATCGCCACCGCGCGGGCCAGCGCCACGCGCTGCTGCATGCCGCCGGACAGCTCGTGCGGGTACGCCTCGAGCACGGCGCCCAGGCCCACCTCGCGCAGCACCTCGGCGGCGTCGCCGTGCTGCGGCGCCGTCCCGCCGCGGCGCCGGCGGCGGTCGGCGGCGCGGTTGACCCGCTGGGGCAGCTCGACGTTGGCGCGCACCGTCAGCCACGGCAGCAGCGCCGGCGTCTGCGGCACCAGGCCCACCTGCTTGTCGGCGGCCGCGGCGCCGGGAGGGCGCCCGCAGACCAGCACCTCGCCGTCGTCGGGCTCCTCCAGGCCGGCCACGGCGCGCAGCAGCGTCGACTTCCCGCAGCCGCTGGGCCCGATGAGGCTGGTGAAGCTGCCCTCGGGCACGTGCAGGTCCAGCCCGGCCAGCGCCTGGACGGGTCCGCGGCCCGCGGCGCCCCGGTAGGAGCGCCGCAGGCCGCGGACGTCGATCACCGCTCGGTCAGCGACGGGTCAGGCGCTGGTGACCAGCGCGGTCTCCGCCGCGCTGGCCTGGGCGCCGTGGCGCGGGAGCACCCGCACGGTGTAGCCGAACGCGCCGGAGCGGCGCAGCACCACGGTCCCGCTGAACAGGTGGCGCCCCTCCTCGTAGCTCTCCTCCAGCGCCAGCGCGGCGGTGGAGGTCTCCACCAGCTCGTCGTCGACGTCGACGCGCCCGTGCACCACCTGCACCTCCACGTCGGAGGGGGAGAGCTGGCCGAGGGAGACGTAGGCGGCCACCCGCACCTCGTCGCCGACCTCCGGGGAGTCGCCGACGCCGCCGGACTCGACGTGGTCGACCTTGACCCCGTTCCAGGTCGCACGGACGCGGCCCTTCCACGCGGCGAGGTCGCGGGCGCCGGCGAAGTCACCGGCCGCGAGCGCCGCGCCGGAGGTCGCCGCGGGCACGTACAGGGTGGTGACGTAGTCCTGCACCATGCGCGTGGCCTGCACCTTGGGCGCGAGCGTGGCGAGGGTGTGCTTGACCATCTCCAGCCAGCGGCCGGGCAGCCCGTCGGCGTCGCGGTCGTAGAAGCGCGGGGCCACCTGCGTCTCGATGAGGTCGTACAGGGCGGCCGCCTCGAGGTCGTCGCGGCGGTCGGGGTCCTCCACGCCGTCGGCGGTGGGGATCGCCCAGCCGTTCTCCCCGTCGAACCACTCGTCCCACCAGCCGTCGAGGATCGAGAGGTTGAGCCCGCCGTTGAGGGCGGCCTTCATGCCGGAGGTGCCGCAGGCCTCCAGGGGGCGCAGCGGGTTGTTCAGCCACACGTCGACGCCCGGGTACATGGTCTGCGCCATGCGGATGTCGTAGTTGGGCAGGACGACGATGCGGTGGCGCACGCCGGCGTCGTCGGCGAACTGCACCATCCGCTGCAGCAGGCGCTTGCCGGAGTCGTCGGCGGGGTGGCTCTTGCCGGCGATGACCAGCTGCACCGGGCGGGTGGGGTGGGTCAGCAGCGCCTTGAGCCGCTCGGGGTCGCGCAGCATGAGCGTGAGCCGCTTGTAGGTGGGCACGCGCCGGGCGAAGCCGATGGTGAGCACCTCGGGGTCGAGCGCGTCGGCGACCCACGCCAGCTCGGCCGGGGAGGCGCCGCGGCGCAGCCAGGAGGAGCGCACGCGCCGGCGGGCGTCGGCCACCAGCTGGGCGCGCAGCTCACCGCGCAGCGCCCACAGCTCAGCCCCGTCGAGCCCGGCGGCGCCCCCGGACTGGTCGGAGGGGTCCTCGCCGCCGCCGGAGGCGGCCAGCAGCTCCACGACCTTGCGGTCGACCCAGGTGGGGGCGTGCACGCCGTTGGTGATGGAGGTGATGGGCGTCTCCTGGGCGTCGAAGCCCGGCCAGAGCCCGGAGAACATGCCGCGGGAGACCTCGCCGTGCAGGGCCGAGACGCCGTTGGCGCGCTGGGCCAGGCGGAAGCCCATGACGGCCATGTTGAACACCGACGGGTCGCCGCCGGCGTAGTCCTCCGCGCCGAGGGCGAGGACCCGGTCGAGGGGCACGTCGCCGAGGAAGCCGGAGCCGCCGAGGTGCTCGGAGACCGCGTCGCGCCCGAACCTGTCGATGCCGGCGGGCACGGGGGTGTGGGTCGTGAAGACGGTGGCGGCGCGCACGGCCTCCACGGCCTCGTCGAAGGTGAGGCCCTGCGCGGTCAGCTCGCGGATGCGCTCGACGCCGAGGAAGCCCGCGTGGCCCTCGTTGGTGTGGTAGACCGCCGGCTCCGGGGCGCCGGACAGGCGCGACCACAGGCGCAGCGCCCGCACGCCGCCGGCGCCGAGCAGCAGCTCCTGCTGGAGGCGGTGGTCCCCGCCGCCGCCGTAGAGGCGGTCGGTGACGCCGGCGGCGGCCTCGTCGTTGCCGGTGACGTCGGAGTCGAGCAGCAGCAGCGGCACGCGGCCGACGTCGGCCTTCCACACGTGGGCCAGCAGGGTGCGCCCGTGCGGCAGCGGCAGCGAGATGACGGCGGGGGTGCCGTCGGCCTCGCGCAGCTGGGTCAGGGGCAGCCCGTCGGGGTCGGAGACCGGGTAGGTCTCGGTCTGCCAGCCGTCGCGGCTGAAGGCCTGCTTGAAGTACCCGGCCTTGTACAGCAGCCCGACGCCGACGACGGGCACGCCGAGGTCGGAGGCGGCCTTGAGGTGGTCCCCGGCCAGGATGCCCAGGCCGCCGGAGTACTGCGGCAGCACCGAGGTGATGCCGAACTCCGGGGAGAAGTAGGCGATGGCCGCCGGGCCGCCCTGCGGGGCGACCTCCTGCTGGTACCAGCGCTCCCCGGTCAGGTAGGCCCGCAGGTCGGCCTGCGCGGCGGTCACGGCCTCCACCACGGCGCGGTCCGCGGCGAGCTCGGCGAGCCGCTCCGGCGACAGCGACCCGAGCAGCGCGACCGGGTCGTGGCGCAGGGACTGCCACGTCTGCGGGTCCAGGCTCGCGAAGAGGTCCTGCGTGGGGGCGTGCCAGGACCACCGCAGGTTGGTGGCCAGCTCGCCCAGGGGCGCCAGCTGCTCCGGCAGCGCGGTGCGGACGGTGAACCGTCGGATCGCTCTCACAGCCGACGAACCTATGCCAGCGCGGCGGTGCCCGGCGAGGGGTTCGCCAGCGCCTCCACCCCGGCGTCCTCGACTGTCGTCCTCACCAGCGCCTCGATAGGTTCGCGGGCGTGACCGCCGAGTCCCAGGCCGAGCCCGCGGTGCGCCCGCACGAGCGCCCGCAGCTGATCGCCCCCTCCCCCAGCGGGCTCGGGCGCATCCCCGTCATCGACACGAGCCCGTCGGTCGACGGCGGCCGCTGGGCGGCCAAGGCCGTCGTGGGCGAGGCGGTCCCGGTGCGCGCGACGGTCTTCCGGGAGGGCCACGACGCCGTGAACGCCTCCGCGGTGCTCGCCCGCCCCGACGGCTCGGTGCGCACCCGCACCACCATGCGGCCCCTGGGCCCCGGCACCGACCGCTGGGAGGCCTGGGTGGTCCCGGACGTCCCGGGCGACTGGACGTTCTGGGTCGAGGGCTGGAGCGACCCCTACGGCACCTGGGACCACGACGCCACCATCAAGGTGCGCGCCGGGGTCGACGTCGAGCTCATGCTCGTCGAGGGCGCGATCCTCCTGGAGCGGGCCGCCGCCCGCGAGCACCTGCCCGAGCACGCGGTGCAGACCCTCCACGGCGCCGCCTGGGCCCTGCGCGACACCGGCCGGCCCGCCGAGGTGCGGCTGGCCGCCGGGACGGCCGACGAGGTGAAGGCCGTCCTGGCCGAGCACCCCCTGCGCGACATGGTCTCCCCCGGCCCGCGGATGCAGCTGCGCGTGGAGCGCGAGCGAGCGCTGGTCGGTGCCTGGTACGAGATCTTCCCGCGCTCGGAGGGCGCCTGGCGCGACGAGTCCGGCGCCTGGCACAGCGGCACGCTGCGCACCGCCACCGCCGCCGTCGACCGCGCCAAGTCGATGGGCTTCGACGTCATCTACCTCACGCCGATCCACCCGATCGGCACCACCAACCGCAAGGGCCGCAACAACACCCTCACCACCGAGCCGGGAGACCCGGGCTCGCCGTACGGCATCGGCTCCGAGGCCGGCGGGCACGACGCGATCCACCCCGACCTGGGCACCTTCGCCGACTTCGACCACTTCGTGCGGTACGCGAACGACCGCGGCCTGGAGGTCGCCCTCGACATCGCGCTGCAGGCCTCCCCCGACCACCCGTGGGTGCGCGAGCACCCCGAGTGGTTCACGCGCCGCTCCGACGGCTCCATCGCCTACGCGGAGAACCCGCCCAAGAAGTACCAGGACATCTACCCGGTCAACTTCGACGACGACCCCGAGGGCATCTACGCCGAGGTGCTGCGGATCGTGCTGCTGTGGGTCGAGCACGGGGTCAAGCTCTTCCGCGTCGACAACCCCCACACCAAGTCCGTGGTGTTCTGGGAGTGGCTCATCGCGCGGGTCCGCGAGGTCGACCCGGACGTGCTGTTCCTGTCCGAGGCGTTCACCAAGCCGTCCATGATGCGGGCGCTGGCCAAGGTCGGCTTCGCCCAGAGCTACACCTACTACGCGTGGCGGAACACGCGCCGGCAGCTCACCGACTACCTGCTCGAGCTCACCACCGGCGGTGACGAGCCCGGCGAGGGCGACGCCGCCCGCGGCGGCACGGCCGACTACCTGCGGCCCAGCTTCTGGCCCACCACCCACGACATCCTCACGCCGTACATGCAGTACGGCGGGCCAGCGGCGCACGCGCTGCGCGCCGTCATCGCGGCGACCGCCGTGCCCACCTACGGCATCTACTCCGGCTACGAGCTGGTGGAGAGCGTCGCGCGACCGGGCGCCGAGGAGCACGTCGACAACGAGAAGTACGAGTACAAGCAGCGCGACTGGGACGGCGCGGCGGCCTCCGGGCGCTCCCTGGCGCCGCTGCTGGCCAAGCTGAACTACGCCCGCCACCACCACCCCGCGCTGCAGCGGCTGCGCGGGCTGTCCTTCCACACCGCCGACGACGACGACGTGCTCGTCTACTCCCGCCGCGTGCCGGCCGAGCAGTCGCCCACCGGTGCGGAGGACGTCGTCCTCGTCGTCGTCAACCTGGACCCGCACTCCACCCGCGAGACCACCGTCCACCTGGACATGGCGGCGCTCGGCCTGGCCTCGTGGGACCCGTTCACCGCGCGCGACCTCATCAGCGGCGACGCGTGGACGTGGTGGGAGAACACCTACGTCAAGCTCGGGCCGGACACCACGCCCTTCCACGTCGTGTCCGTGACCCGGGTCGCGGAGGGCGAGGGCGCGTGAGCACCCCGACGGCACCGACCACGGGGACGCACCTGCACGACCTGCTGGGGCCGTGGGTGCCGCACCAGCGCTGGTACCCCGCCAAGGGACGCGAGGCGCGCACCGAGGTGGTCGGGCGCATCCTGCTCCCGTGGGCCGACGTCGAGGACGTCCGGGTCATCATCCACGTGCTCCGCGTCACCACCGTCGCCGGCGACCCCTCGGGCGGCGCCGGCCACGCCGACGTGGTCCAGGTGCCGCTGGTCCACCGCCGCGCACCGCGCACCGGGCCCGACGCCGCGGCGGCCCTGCTGGGGGTCCTCACCGACCCCGAGGGCATCGGCTGGTACGTCTACGACGGCCCGCACGACCCCGCCTACGTCGAGGCCCTGCTGGCGCTGCTGGCCGGCCAGGTGCGCGGGGTGGCGCTGGACGCCGCCGGCGAGCAGGCCGGGCACGCGGGCACCGCGGTGGGCCACCACCCGCAGGGCAGCGCGCCCCCCGAGCCGGGCAGCGCGGCCCGCGTGCTGCGCGGGGAGCAGTCCAACACCTCGATCATCGTCGAGCCGGAGGACGGCTCGGCGCCCGTCATCGTCAAGGTCTTCCGCACCCTGCACCCGGGGCGCAACCCCGACGTGGAGGTGCAGGCCCGCCTGGCGCCCGCCGGCGTCAGCGCCGTCCCGGCGCTGGCGGGCTGGGTGGAGGGCAGCTGGCCGGTCTCGTCCGACCCGGCCGCGCCGCTGGTCTCCGGTGACCTCGCGGTGGCCTCGGAGTTCCTCGTCGGCGCCCAGGACGCCTGGCGCGAGGCCACCGCCGCGGTGGTGGCCGGCACCGACTTCTCCGAGCGGGCGCGCGCCCTGGGAGCCGCCACGGCCCAGGTGCACGCCGCCCTGGCCGAGCAGCTGCCCAGCCGCCGCGCCGACGACGACGACTCCCGCCGCCTGGCCGACGGCTGGCGCCGGCGCCTGGAGTGGGCGCTCTCGCAGGCCGACGTGCTGGCCGGGCGCGCGGGAGCGCTGCGCGAGCGCGTGGGCGCCGCCGGCTCCCTCGACGCGGCGTCCCTCGGGGTGCTGCAGCGCGTCCACGGCGACTACCACCTGGGCCAGGTCCTCGACGTGCCCGGCCGCGGCTGGGTGCTCCTGGACTTCGAGGGCGAGCCGCTGCGCCCGCTGGCCGAGCGGACCCTGCCCGACCTCGCCCTGCGCGACGTCGCCGGGATGCTGCGCTCCTTCGACTACGCCGCCCGCCAGACCACCGTCGGGCTGCCCGACGGGCCGGGCGCCGAGGCCGCGCGCACGGCCGCCGCGGCGTGGGCCGACGCCGCCCGCGCGGCGTTCTGCGAGGGCTACGCCTCCGTGACGGGCTCCGACCCGCGCAGCGCGGGGGCCCTGCTGGACGCCCTCGAGCTGGACAAGGCCCTCTACGAGGTGGTCTACGAGGTGCGCAACCGGCCCGACTGGGTGGAGGTGCCGCTGGCCGCCGTCGACAGGCTCCTGGAGAGGCCGCCGGCGGCGTAGCAGCCTCCGTCGGCCCGTGCCAGGGTGAGGGTCATGGACACCAGCCAGGCTCCTGCCAGCCTCGACGTCGAGCTCCTGCGCCAGGTGGCGCGGGGCGAGAGCCCCTTCCCGCACGACGTCCTCGGCGCTCACCAGGCTCCTGACGGCACCATCACCGTGCGCACCCTGCGGCCCCTGGCCGAGGAGGTGGTGCTGCTCACCCCCGACGGCGCGCGCACCCCCTTCACCCACCAGGCCGAGGGCGTGTGGGCGGCGGTCATGCCCGGTGACGCGGTCACCGACTACCGGGTCGAGGTGACCATGCCGGGAGACCGCGCCCGCGTCCTCGACGACCCCTACCGCTTCCTGCCCACGCTGAGCCCCTTCGACCTGCACCTGATCTCCGAGGGCCGCCACGAGGAGCTGTGGACCGTGCTGGGCGCCCAGGTGCGCCGCTGGCCCGGGGCCATGGGCGAGGTGCGCGGCACGTCCTTCGCGGTGTGGGCGCCGCGGGCGCGCGCCGTCCAGGTGGTCGGCGACTTCAACGGCTGGGACGGGCGGCAGAGCGCCATGCGCTCCCTGGGGTCCTCCGGCGTGTGGGAGGTCTTCCTGCCCGAGGTGGGCGTCGGCACCCGCTACAAGTTCCGCATCCAGACCCAGGCCGGTGGCTGGGTGGAGAAGGCCGACCCGATGGCGCGCGCCACCGAGGTGCCGCCGCTGACCGCCTCGGTGGTCACCGAGTCGACCTTCACGTGGAGCGACGAGGAGTGGCTCTCCCAGCGCGCCGCCACCGACGCGACGTCGGCGCCGATGAGCGTGTACGAGGTGCACCTGGCCTCCTGGCGCCCGGGCCTGGACTACCGCGAGGCGGCCGACCAGCTGGCCGAGTACGCCTCGGCAGCGGGCTTCACCCACGTCGAGCTGCTGCCGATCGCCGAGCACCCCTTCGGCGGCTCCTGGGGCTACCAGGTGACCGGCTACTACGCGCCGACCTCCCGCCTGGGCACCCCCGACGACGCCAAGTACCTCATCGACAGGCTCCACCGCGCCGGCCTGGGCGTCATCCTCGACTGGGTGCCCGCGCACTTCCCCAAGGACGAGTGGGCGCTGGCCCGCTTCGACGGCGAGCCGCTGTACGAGTACCCCGACCCCCGCAAGGGCGAGCACCCCGACTGGGGCACCCTCGTGCCCGACTTCGGGCGCCCCGAGGTGCGCAACTTCCTCGTGGCCAACGCCGTGTACTGGCTGCAGGAGTTCCACGTCGACGGCCTGCGGGTCGACGCCGTCGCCTCGATGCTCTACCTGGACTACTCCCGCCAGAGCGGGCAGTGGGTGCCCAACCGCTTCGGCGGGCGCGAGCACCTGGAGGCCATCGAGTTCCTCCAGGAGGTCAACGCCACCGCCTACAAGCGGGTGCCGGGCATCGTCATGATCGCCGAGGAGTCCACCGCGTGGCCGGGCGTCACGCGCCCCACCGACGCCGGCGGCCTGGGCTTCGGCCTGAAGTGGAACATGGGCTGGATGCACGACTCGCTGCGCTACCTCGGCGAGGACCCGGTCAACCGCAGCTGGCACCACGGCGAGATGACCTTCGCGATGGTCTACGCCTACTCCGAGAACTACGTGCTGCCCATCAGTCACGACGAGGTCGTGCACGGCAAGGGCTCGCTGCTGCGCAAGGCCCCCGGCGACCGCTGGCAGCAGGTGGCCACGCTGCGCGCCTTCCTGGCCTTCATGTGGGCCCACCCCGGCAAGCAGCTGCTGTTCATGGGCCAGGAGTTCGGCCAGGAGGCCGAGTGGTCCGAGGGCCGCGGGCTTGACTGGTGGCTGCTGGACCAGCCGCTGCACGCGGGGGTGCTCGCCGCGCTGACCGACCTCAACCGGGTCTACCGGGAGACCCCGGCGCTCTACGAGCTCGACACCGACCCGGCGGGCTTCTCCTGGATCAGCGCCGACGACTCGGCGCACAACACCTTCTCCTTCATCCGCTGGGACTCCCAGCGCCGCCCGCTGGTGTTCATCGTGAACTTCGCGGGCGTGCCGCACGAGGGCTACCGCCTGGGCTTCCCCGGCGCCGGCCGCTGGACCGAGGTCATCAACACCGACGACTCCCGCTACGGCGGCTCCGGGGTCACCAACGGCGGGTCGGTCGAGGTGGCCGCAGAGCCGCACTGGGGCCAGCCCGCCTCCGCGCAGGTGCGCATCCCCCCGCTGGGCGCGGTGTGGTTCACCCCCGAGCAGTGGCCCCCGGCCGAGGGCTCCCCGGCGGTGCCGGCCGCCGCGGAGGCCGAGGCCGCCGACGTCTCCGAGGCGCAGGCCCGGGAGACCGACGACGCCGCCCTGGACGAGCTCGTGGTCGCCGCTGAACCGCCGGAGTACCTCAAGACCGACGACGAGCAGGCCTGAGCCGCCTCGACGACGACGGCGGCGCCCCACCGGCTGGCACGCAGCCAGCCGGTGGGGCGCCGTCGTGCCGGGCCCCGAGCGCGTCAGTACAGGGCAGCGGCCAGGCCGCGCCGGGCGGCGGCCACGCGGGGGTCGTCCGCGCCGACCACCTCGAACAGCTCCACCAGGCGGGAGCGCACGCGGTCGCGGTCGTCGCCGTGGGTGGTGCGCACGAGCGCCACGAGGCGGTCGAAGGCGCCGGCCGCGTCTCCGGCGAGCACCTGGTGGTCGGCGGCGAGCAGGCCCGCCTCCACGTCGCCCGGGGCGGCCTGCGCCGCGGCCAGCGCCTCGGGGGCCTGCGAGCCGCGGGTGCGGCGGCGCAGCTCGATGCCGGCCAGCCCGACGGCGGCCTCGGCGTCGGCGGGGGCCTCGGCCAGCGCGCGCCGGTAGGCCTCGGCGGCGGCGTCGAGGTCCCCGCGGGCGATGGCGTCGCGGGCCTCGGCGTGCAGCGGCGGGACGGGCGGCTCGGCCGGTGCCGCAGGCTCGCCGTCACCGCCGCCGGCGCCCGGGACCCGCCCGGTGACGCCGTTGGCGGCGGCGACCTTCAGCAGCTCGTCGAGGACCTGGCGGACCTGCGGCTCGGGGTAGGCGCCCTGGAAAAGCGGCACGGGCTGGCCGGCCAGCACCGCCACCACCGTGGGGATCGACTGCACCTGGAAGGCGGCGGCGACCTGCGGGTTGGCGTCGACGTCGACCTTGGCGAGCAGGAAGGCGCCCGCGTACTCCTGGGCCAGCCGCTCCAGGACCGGGGACAGCTGCTTGCACGGGCCGCACCAGGTAGCCCACAGGTCGACCACCACGGGCACCTGCGCCGACAGCTGCACCAGCGAGGCGAAGTCGGCGTCGGTGACGTCGACGACGACCGGGGCGTCACCGGCCGCCGGGCCGGCGGCCGGGGGTGCGGCGCCGTCGGCGGCGGGACCGGCCCCGGGACCGGCCCCAGGACCGGGCGGGGACGCGGGGGCAGCGGGACGCTGGGGACGGTTGGCCAGGCCAGAGAGGTCGACGGCGCCGCGCAGGTTCAGGCGCGGGCCGGGGCGGCTCGCCGGGGTGCTCATGGGCCCATCCTCCCCCAGCGGCCGGCCGGCCCCGCTGGCAGGCCGGTCAGCGGACCGTCACGCCGGTGGTGCCGCGCTGGCCGGCCACGAGGGCCACCTGACCGGTGGTGGGGACCCTCAGGACGACGACCTCGGCGGTGGAGACCTCGAGCCCGTGCGGGGCGGAGGAGGTGCCGGCCAGGGCCGCGAGATCGGGCGGCAGGGACTGGCTGACGCCCACGCCGCGCGGGGTGAAGGTGCGCCTCCCGGACAGGACGCCGACCACCAGGGCTCCCCCGTCGGTGGTGCGCAGCGCCCACAGCGCGCCGTCGCGCGGGGCGTGCGCGGCGGAGTAGTCCACGTAGCGCGAGACGCCCTCGCGCTCGGCCTGCTGCTCGCTGAGCACCTGCGCGCGCAGGGGGTCCTCGGCCAGGCCCGCCGCCGCCGGGGCGTCGGCGCCGCGGGTCAGGACGTCGGCGTAGCCGGCCACGGCCTGCGCCGGGGTGGTCACCAGCCCGGGGGCGTCGGCCCGCAGGGGCTCGGCGGCGCCCCCGCCGGCGGCCAGCTGGGGCAGGGACGCGCCGGGCAGCACGGCGGCGGAGGCGACGGCGCGGTAGGGCTGGCGGGGTCCGTCCTGGACGAGCACCACGACCTGCGGGACGGCGCTCCCGCCCGGCTGCACGGCGGTGAGGAACCAGCGCGGCCACGGGCCCCGCGGCGGGACGGCGGACAGGAGCCGCTCACCGGCTAGGGACGGCGGCTCGGGGCTGGTGGGCACCTGCTCGCGCACGGCCAGGGCCGCGCGGCGCACCTCCAGCTCCGCCCCGGCGTAGCGGGCGTCCAGGGCCTCCGGGCGGACCTGCCCGAGGGAGGTGAGGATGCGGGTCACCTGCGGCCCGGTGACGGCCAGGGCGGTGCCAGCGGTGGCGGAGCTGGTGCTGCCCGAGCCGGGTGCACCGGGTGCTGGGGAGCAGCCGGTCAGGGCCAGCGCGGCCGCCAGCAGCGCGGCGGTGGTCGCGAGCACCGCGGGCGCGCGGTGGGGCCGCCTCACGCGTCCGCCCCGGTGCGCCGGGACAGGGCGGGGACGGTGGGAGTCCCGGGCTCGGTGGGCACGGTGGGCACGGTGGGCACGGTGGGCTCGGTGGGCTCGGTGGGCGCGGCGGCCTGGACGTCGGGGCCCTCGCCGGGCGCCGCCCGGCGGCGGCCGCGCAGGACGGCGCCTGCGGCCAGCCCTCCGGCGGCCAGCAGGGCCCAGGCCGCGGGCGGCGCGGCGCGGTGGCGGTAGGTCAGCTGCACCTGCGCGGGCGCCGCCGCGGTGCCGTCGGAGGCGACCAGCACGGCCTGGGCGTCCTCGCCGGTGGCTGCTGGTGCCGCGACGTCGAGCGCAGCGCTGCCCCGGCCCTGCACCTGCGCCGTCCACAGGTCGCTGCCGGAGGGGTCGGGTGCCGGTCCGGTGCCCTCCGTGCGCTGCAGGACCACGGCGCCGTCGGCGCCGGGCCCGGTCGCGGTGGCGGTCGTGGTGCCCTGGGCCCAGGCCGCCACGTCGTCGGCGCCGCCGCGGGCCAGGACCACGGCGCCCTCACCGAGGGCGCGGACCTCCACCGGCCCACCGCCGGAGGCCAGCAGCTCGGGGGTCAGGACGACGAGGGCTGCGCCGCCGGCGGCCGGCACGTCGAGCACCTCCCGCTCGACCGGCCGCAGCGCGGTCGCCAGCAGCGCGCCGGCGCCGAGCAGGAGCACGGCGAGCAGGGCCAGGGGGACGGACCAGCCGGGGACCCGCCGGCGCGCCGGCCGGCGCTCGGCGCGACGGCCCGCGCGAGTGGCCGGTGCGGCCTCGGCGCTCATCGGGTGACCGGCCCCTCCACCCGTCAGCTCACTGGCCGCGGCCGGGCTCGCCCTCGGCGCGCTCGATCGCGGCCTCGAGGCGGTCCAGCTTGCCCTGCAGCTCCCCGGTGCGACCGGGCCGGATGTCGGCCTTGAGCACGAGGGACACCCGCGGGCTCACCGCGGCGACGGCGTCGCACGCCCGCCGCACCACGTCCATGCACTCCTCCCACCCGCCCTCGAGGGTGGTGAACATGGCGTCGGTGCGGTGCGGCAGCCCGCTGGAGCGGACCACGCGCACGGCGGCCGCGACCGCCTCGGTCACCGAGCCGTCGGCGTCGCTGGCGGCGGGGGAGACCGAGAAGGCGACGAGCAT
Organism: Quadrisphaera sp. KR29; assembly: GCF_052644995.1. NCBI lineage: Bacteria > Bacillati > Actinomycetota > Actinomycetes > Kineosporiales > Kineosporiaceae > Quadrisphaera > Quadrisphaera sp. KR29. The sequence goes on along the minus strand of NZ_JBQXXG010000014.1, from coordinate 60,091 downwards.
GCGACCACGGTAGCCACGCCCGCCCGTCCGCGCGGGCGGATCGGTGCGCGGGCGGATCGGTGCGGGGCAGCTGGTGGTCGGTGCTGGTGGTCAGCGGGGACGGCGGCGGGCGCGGGCGCGCCAGCACGAGCGGTGCCAGTGCCGGCGCTCGGAGGGCCCCACGCCGGGCGGCGCGTCAGCGGGCCAGGCCACCACGTGCGAGGTGCCCGGGGGGATGACCTGGTCGCAGCCGGGACAGCGGTAGGGCTTGAGCGCTGCGGCGCCGGGCACCACCCGCACCAGCCACTCCCCGTCCGGGCCGCTCTCCCCCGTGGCCCACCCGACCGGCCGCGCCGGCTCGGCGACCACCGGCTGGCGCCTGCGGGAGACGGGACGGCGGCGCGGCACGCCTCCATCCTCCGCCATCCCGGCCGCAGGCGCGGGTGGGTAGCCTGCCCGCTCGTGCGCCTCGTCATCGCCCGCTGCTCGGTCGACTACGAGGGGCGGCTCACCGCCCACCTGCCCCTCGCCACCCGCCTGCTGCTCGTCAAGGCCGACGGGAGCGTGCTCGTGCACGCCGACGGCGGCTCCTACAAGCCGCTGAACTGGATGAGCCCGCCGTGCGCGCTGGCGGTGGAGCCCGCCGCGGGCCCCCACGCCGAGGCCGGCGCGCAGGAGGTCTGGACCGTGCGGTCGGCCAAGACCGAGGACCGGCTCGTCGTGGCCGTGCACGAGGTGCTGCACGACTCCACCCACGAGCTCGGCACCGACCCCGGCCTGGTCAAGGACGGCGTGGAGGCGCAGCTGCAGAAGCTGCTGGCCGAGCAGGTGGGGCTGCTCGGGGAGGGCCACCAGCTGGTGCGCCGCGAGTACCCGACGGCGATCGGCCCGGTCGACCTGCTGGTCCGCTCGCCCCACGGGGGCACGGTGGCGGTGGAGGTCAAGCGCCGCGCGGAGATCGACGGGGTGGAGCAGCTCACCCGCTACCTGCAGCTGCTGAACCGAGACCCGCTGCTGGCCCCGGTCGAGGGCGTGCTGGCCGCGCAGGAGATCCGCCCGCAGGCGCGGGTGCTGGCCACCGACCGCGGCATCCGCTGCCTGGTGCTGGACTACGACGCGCTGCGCGGGGTCGACGACGTGGAGTCGCGCCTGTTCTGACGGGCTGGTGCCGCCGGCGGCGCTGGCGCACCATGTGCGCATGGGCGTGAGCGCGGGCAGCACGGCGCTCGGAGCGTGGACGACCTTCGGCCTGTCCCTGCTCATGCTCGGCGTGCTCGTGCTGGCCCTGCGGTGGACCTTCTCGCGCGGGCACTCCCTGGTCGAGCGCAAGCCGCGCTCCGGCCGGGCCAGCGAGTACGGCCTGCTCGTGGTCGTCAGCGAGCCGGGCACGTTCGTGGAGGCCGAGGTGGACCGCCAGCGCCTCGTGGCGGCGGGGCTGCGGGCCACGCTGGCCCCGACCACCGACGGGCCCCGCGTGCTGGTCTTCCCCGAGGACGCGAGCATCGCCCGCGCGCTGCTCCGGGCGGCCTGAGCCCGGCCGCGGCGCAGGCTGCGGCGCCGGCTACAGCGCCGGCTACAGCGCCGGGTGGCCCGGGGCGCCCGGCGGGGCCGCCTCGAGCCAGGAGGTGAAGCCGGTCGCCGCGTCGGGGCTCATCCCCAGCTCCAGGCAGGCGCCCCGGTGGGTGCACCGCACCACGACGTCACCGGGCTGCAGGGCCAGGCCCTCCTCCGCGCCCGGGGAGCGGCGGCCGACCACCTCCAGGTCGGTGCGCGCCCACGTGGAGCGGGGCCCCGGCCGCAGGGACAGCACGTTCCACCACTGCACCTGGTGGCTGCCGAACCTGCCGATGCCGACCGACCAGGCCCTGCCGCGGCGGCGCACCGCGCACTCGAAGCTGCCGGGGACCCTCACCAGGGCCCGGCGGCGCAGCGCGACCGCCACGAGCAGCAGCGCGAGCAGCACCAGCGCGGACGCCGCCGCGACGGCGGCGTCCAGCAGCAGGTCCTCGAGCGGCAACCCCGTCAGCTGGCCATCAGCTGGAGGACCGCTCGCCGACCCGGGCGCGCTCGGCCACGACGAGGACGGTGTCGTGCTCGACCGAGAGGAAGCCGCCGTCGACCTGGGCGGTGACGCCGCCGCCGGCGGACTCCACGCGGACCTCCCCCTCGGCGAGGACGGCCAGCATGGGCTCGTGACCGGTGAGGATGCCCAGCTCACCCTCGAGGGTGCGGGCGATGACCATCCTGGCCTCGCCCGACCACACCTCGCGCTCGGCCGAGACCACCTGCACCTGCAGGCTCACTCGCCGGTCTCCTTCTTGATCTGCGCCCACTTCTTCTCGACGTCCTCGATGGAGCCGACGTTGAAGAAGGCCTGCTCGGCGACGTGGTCGTACTCGCCGTCGGCGATCATGCGGAAGGACTCGACGGTGTCCTTCAGCGGCACGGTGGAGCCCGGGACGCCGGTGAACTTCTCCGCCATGTAGGTGTTCTGGGAGAGGAACTGCTGGATGCGGCGCGCGCGGTTGACGACGACCTTGTCCTCCTCGGACAGCTCGTCGACGCCGAGGATCGCGATGATGTCCTGCAGCTCCTTGTTGCGCTGGAGGATCTGCTTCACGCGCGTCGCGGTCTGGTAGTGGTCCTGGCCCAGGAAGCGCGGGTCGAGGATGCGGCTGGTCGAGCTCAGCGGGTCCACCGCGGGGTACAGGCCGCGGCTGGCGATCTCGCGGGAGAGCTCGGTCGTGGCGTCCAGGTGCGCGAACGTCGTGGCCGGGGCCGGGTCGGTGTAGTCGTCGGCCGGCACGTAGATCGCCTGCAGGGAGGTGATCGAGTGGCCACGGGTGGAGGTGATGCGCTCCTGCAGCACGCCCATCTCGTCGGCGAGGTTGGGCTGGTAGCCCACCGCGGAGGGCATGCGGCCCAGCAGGGTCGAGACCTCCGAGCCCGCCTGGGTGAAGCGGAAGATGTTGTCGATGAAGAGCAGCACGTCCTGGTTCTGGACGTCGCGGAAGTACTCCGCCATCGTCAGCGCGCTCAGGGCCACGCGCAGGCGGGTGCCCGGCGGCTCGTCCATCTGGCCGAAGACCAGGGCGGTCTTGTCGAAGACGCCGGCCTCCTCCATCTCGGCGATGAGGTCGTTGCCCTCGCGGGTGCGCTCCCCCACGCCGGCGAAGACCGACACGCCGCCGTGGTTCTGCGCGACGCGCTGGATCATCTCCTGGATCAGCACGGTCTTGCCCACGCCGGCGCCGCCGAAGAGGCCGATCTTGCCGCCCTGCACGTAGGGGGTCAGCAGGTCGATCACCTTGATGCCGGTCTCGAACATCTGGGTCTTCGACTCGAGCTGGTCGAAGGCGGGCGCCTTGCGGTGGATCGGCCAGCGGTCGGTGATCTCCAGCTGCTCGCCCTCGGCGAGGTTGAGCGGGACGCCGTTGACGTTGAAGACGTGGCCCAGGGTCACGTCACCGACCGGCACCGAGATCGGGCTGCCGGTGTCCTGGACCTCCATGCCGCGCACGAGGCCGTCGGTCGGCTTCAGGGCGATGGCGCGGGCCTGGTTGTCACCGATGTGCTGGGCGACCTCGAGGGTCAGCGAGGTCTGCTCGCCCAGCAGCGTGTACTCGATGGTCAGGGCGTTGTAGATGTCGGGCATCCCGTCCGCCGGGAACTCGACGTCGACGACCGGTCCGGTCACCCGGATGATGCGGCCGGTCGCCGGGGCGGCGGCGGAGTGGGGGCGCTCGGTGGCGATCGCGGTCATCTCGGTGCGGTCCTCTCAGCGGACGTGGGCAGTGGTCAGCGGGCCGAGGTCATGGCGTCAGCACCGCTGACGATCTCGGAGATCTCCTGCGTGATCTCCGCCTGGCGGGCCTGGTTCGCCAGCCGGGTGAAGTCCTTGATGATGTCGTCGGCGTTGTCGCCGGCGGCCTTCATCGCGCGCTGGCGGGCGGCGTGCTCGCTGGCGGAGGCCTGCAGGAGCAGGTTGTAGATGCGGGCGCTGATGTAGCGCGGCAGGAGCGCGTCCAGGACGCTCTCCGGGTCCGGCTCGAAGGAGTACAGCGGCAGGACCTCGTCCGACGGCGGCGCCTCGACGCCCTCGACGACCTCCAGCGGCAGGAGCCGCAGCGCCTGCGGCTCCTGGGTGACCATCGACAGGAAGCGCGTGGAGACCACGTGGATCTCGTCCACGCCGCCCTCGGCGCCCCCGCGCTGGAAGGCCTCCACCAGCGCCTCGCCGACCTCGTCGGCCAGCTCGTAGGTGGGCGACTCCGAGGAGCCGGTCCACTCCGCCTCGATGGCGCGCCGGCGGAACCGGAAGTAGGTCACGCCCTTGCGGCCCAGCACGTACAGCACGGGCTCGACGCCGCGCTCGCGCAGCGTCGCGACCAGGCGCTCGGCCTCCCGCAGCGTGTTGGAGGAGTAGGCCCCCGCCATGCCGCGGTCGCTGGTCACGACCAGCACCGCGGCGCGCTTCGGGTCCTCCCGCTCGGTGAGCAGGGGGTGCTCGGCATCGGTGTAGGTGGCCACCGCGGAGACCGCGCGGGTGAGCGCGCGGGCGTACGGGGTGGAGGCGGCCACGGCCTGCCGCGCCTTGGCGATCCGCGAGGTGGCGATGAGCTCCATCGCGCGGAAGATCTTCTGGATCGACTGGGTCGACTTGATGCGACCCCGGTACTCACGCAGCTGCCCGGCCACCGGAGCCTCCCCTCGTCGTCGTCGTCAGCGTCGCAGGCGCCACGTCAGGACTTCTGCCGGACGATCTGCTCGTTCTGGACGTCGTCCAGGGCCTCCTCGCCCGAGGAGTCCTGCTCGCCGCCGCCCTGCTCGGAGGTGCGGAAGCCGGCGTTGAACTCGTCGACGGCCTTGTTGAGGGCCTCGACGGTGTCGTCGCCCAGCTGGCCGGTCTCGCGGATCGTCCCGAGGGCGATGTCGTGGCGGCGCAGGTGCTCGAGCAGCTCGGACTCCCAGCGGCGGACGTCCTCGACCGGGATCTTGTCCATCTTGCCGTTGGTGCCGGCCCAGACCGAGACGACCTGCTCCTCCACCGGGAACGGGGAGTACTGCGGCTGCTTGAGCAGCTCGGTGAGGCGCTCGCCGCGGGAGAGCTGGTTGCGGCTGGCGGCGTCGAGGTCGGAGGCGAACAGCGCGAAGGCCTGCAGCGAGCGGTACTGCGCCAGCTCCAGCTTCAGCGTGCCCGAGACCTTCTTCATCGCCTTGATCTGCGCGTCGCCGCCCACGCGGGACACCGAGATGCCCACGTCGACCGCCGGGCGCTGGTTGGCGTTGAAGAGGTCGGACTGCAGGAAGATCTGCCCGTCCGTGATGGAGATGACGTTGGTCGGGATGTACGCCGACACGTCGTTGGCCTTGGTCTCGATGAGCGGCAGGCCGGTCATCGAGCCGGCGCCGAGCTCGTCGGACAGCTTCGCGCAGCGCTCCAGGAGCCGGGAGTGCAGGTAGAAGACGTCACCGGGGTAGGCCTCGCGGCCCGGTGGGCGCCGCAGCAGCAGCGACACGGCGCGGTAGGCCTCGGCCTGCTTGGACAGGTCGTCGAAGATGATCAGGACGTGCTTGCCGCCGTACATCCAGTGCTGGCCGATGGCCGAGCCGGTGTAGGGGGCGAGGTACTTGAAGCCGGCCGGGTCGGAAGCCGGCGAGGCCACGATGGTCGTGTACTCCATCGCGCCGGCGTCCTCGAGGGCGCCGCGCACCGAGGCGATGGTCGAGCCCTTCTGGCCGATGCCGACGTAGATGCAGCGGACCTGCTTCTTGGGGTCGCCGGACTCCCAGTTGGCCTTCTGGTTGATGATCGTGTCGAGCGCGATGGCCGTCTTGCCGGTCTGGCGGTCGCCGATGATGAGCTCGCGCTGGCCGCGGCCGATCGGGATCATGGCGTCGATCGCCTTGATGCCGGTCTGCAGCGGCTCGTGGACCGACTTGCGCTGGACCACCGAGGGCGCCTGCAGCTCCAGGGCGCGGGTCCCCTCGGCCTTGATCTCGCCCAGGCCGTCGATGGGGTTGCCCAGCGGGTCCACCACGCGGCCGAGGAAGGCGTCGCCCACGGGCGCCGACAGCACCTCGCCGGTGCGGTGCACGGGCTGGCCCGCCTCGATGCCGGCGAACTCGCCGAGCACGATGGCGCCGATCTCGCGCTCCTCGAGGTTGAGCGCCAGGCCCAGGGTGCCGTCCTCGAAGCGGAGCAGCTCGTTGGCCATCGCGCCCGGGAGGCCCTCGATGCGGGCGATGCCGTCGCTGGCCTCCGTGACCGTGCCGATCTCCTCGCGGGAGCTCCCGCCCGGCGTGAAGGAGGAGACGAAGTCCTCCAGCGCGCCGCGGATCTCCTCAGGCCGGATCGTCAGCTCCGCCATCGTCTGTTCCTGCTCCCTGGTCGTGGTCTGGAGGTCGTGCGTGGGTGGTGCGTGCAGTACCAGTGTCCCCGCTGTGGCGGGGTCAGCCGACCACGCGCCGGCGGGCCGCCGCGAGGCGGCTGGCGGTGGTCGCGTCGAGGACCTCCCCGCCGACCTGCACGCGCAGGCCGCCGAGCACCTCGGGGTCGACGTCCACCTGGACCTGCACCCGCTTGCCGTAGACGCGGGCGAGCCCGGCCGCCAGGCGCTCGCGCTGCACCTCGGTCAGCGGCACCGCCGCGGTGACGACCGCCAGCAGGCGCGCGCGCCGGGCGGCGGCCGCCTCGAGGAGGTCGTCCAGGGCACCGGAGACCCGGCGGCCCCGCGGGGCGGTGACCACCTGGCGCACCAGCGCGGTGGTGGTGGGGTCGGCGCGGCGGGCCAGCAGGTCGTCGACCAGGGCTCCCCGCTGCGCCGGGGTGGCCCGGCCGTCGTCGAGGGCGGCGGTGAGGGCGCGGTCGCCGGCCACCAGCCGCGAGAAGCGGAAGAGCTCGTCCTCGACGGTGTCCAGGACGCCGTCGGACTCGGCCCCGGCCAGCATGGCCTGCGTGCCGAGCGCCTCCAGGGCGTCGCCGAGGTCGCGCTGCTCGGACCAGCGCGCGCGCACGAGGCCGGAGACGACGTCGAGGGTGGGGCCGGAGACCTGCCCGGAGAGCAGGCGCTCGGCCAGGGCCGCCCGGTCGGACTCGGCGCGGCTGCTGTCCGTCAGCGCCCGGCGCAGCGCGACCGAGGAGTCGAGCAGACCGGCCACGGCGTACAGCTCCTGGCCCAGGGCCGAGGCGCCGCCGCGCGCCAGGAGCGGCTCGAGCCGCTCCTGGGCGGCGGCGAGGGAGTCGCGTGAGGCGCCCCTCATCAGCGGCCCTCGCCCCGCGGCGCCGCGTGGGAGCCGGTGGCCCCGCTGGTGGCGCCGGCCTCCGGCTCCGCGGTGGTGGCGCTGGCGCGCACCTGCTCGGGCGTGGACTGCTCGAGCTCGGTGAGGAAGCGCTCCACGATGCGCGACTGCCGCGCCGAGTCGGTGAGCGACTCACCCACGATGCGACCCGCGAGCTCGGTGGCCAGGCCGCCCAGCTCGGTGCGCAGCGAGGTGACCGCCGCCTGGCGCTCGGCCTCGACCTGGCGCCCCGCCGACTCGGTGATGCGCTCCGCCTCGGTGGCGGCGCGCTCGCGCATCTCAGCGATGATCTTCGCGCCCTCGGAGCGCGCCTCCTCGCGGATGCGCGCCGCCTCGGCGCGGGCGTCAGCCAGCTGGGCGCGGTACTCCTCCAGCGCCGCAGCGGCCTCGGCCTGCGCCTTCTCGGCCTTCTCCATGCCGCCCTGGATGGCTGCCTGGCGCTGGGCCAGCATCGTCTCCAGACGCGGCACGGCGACCCTGTAGGCGACCACCAGGAGGATGATGAAGCAGATGGTCCCGGCGATGATCTCGCCCGGGTGCGGGATGACGGGGTAGGCCGAGGCCCAGAACCCCTCTTCCGCGGTCAGGACCGGTGTCATGCTCTGCGCTCCTCCTGCTAGCTACGGGCCCGGCGTCAGCCGAAGACGAACGCGAGCGCGATGCCGAAGATGGCGAACTGCTCGCAGAGCACGAAGCCGAGGATGGCGATCGTCTGGAGCATGCCGCGCGCCTCCGGCTGGCGGGCGACGCCGCTGACGTAGGCGGCGAAGATCAGGCCGACGCCGACGCCCGGCCCGATGGCGGACAGGCCGTAGCCGACGATCCCGAGACTGCCTTCCATAGATCCGTTCCTCTCGTTGTCCCGCCGCGATCGAGCGACCGAGCGGTCGTGGTGGGTGTGTAGGGGGGTCCTGTGGTGTCTCTCAGTGGTCGTCCGCGTAGGCCTCGGCGATGTACAGCGAGGTCAGCAGGACGAAGACGTAGGCCTGCAGGAACGAGACGAGGATCTCGAAGGCCGTGATGAACAGGAAGATGGCGAAGGTCGGGATGGAGACGACCTTCAAGAAGGCGCCGCCGTGCAGGAGCATGTACTCCCCGCCGAGGGCGAACAGCAGCAGCAGCGTGTGGCCGGCGAACATGTTGCCGAACAGGCGCAGCGCCAGCGTGACCGGGCGGATGACCAGGAAGGTCAGCAGCTCCAGGACGAACACCACGGGCACGGCCGCGATGGGCAGCCCCGCGGGGACCAGGTGGCGCAGGGTGCCGCCGACGCCGTTGCGGCGGACCTGCGCGCCGATGTAGACGACCCAGACGCCGATCGCCAGGACGATCGGGAAGCCGATGCGGCTGAAGGTCGGGTACTGCACCAGCGGCGTGATGCCCATGAGGTTGTTGACGAGCACCAGCGTGAAGATCGCCAGCAGCAGGCCGAGGTAGGGCCGCACGTGGGAGGCGCCGATGACGTCGCGGCCCACGGAGTTGCGCACGAAGCCGTAGACGCCCTCCAGCGCCCACTGGCCCCGACCCGGCACGAGCGACAGGCGGCGGGTGCCGAGCACGAGCACCAGGCAGATGGCCGCGGTGGTCAGCACGATGAGGAACATCGGCCGCGTGATGGCGAAGGCGCCGTCACCGATCAGGGGCTGCCAGAAGTCGGCGGGACTCGGGGGCACGAAGCCCGCTGAAGCCGGCACACCGATCATCCGTGGGCATCCTCTCGGTCGAAGTGCGGCCGGGTGGGTGCGATGTCGAGCGGGCTACGTCGTCCGCATCCCTGAGCACCACCTGCGTGAGCGGGAACACCGTATCGGACGCCCGCGGTGCTCCCGTCAGCGCGGGTGCCGCTCACCGCGGCGTCCCGCGGTCGGCGCCGCCCGGTGCGGGCTGCTCGTCGAAGAGCAGGGTCCGCACCCGGGTGAACGCGACGACCTGCCCCACCGTCCACGCCAGGGACACCGCGCACGCCGAGATCGCGAAGGAGAGCGGGGAGAGCCACGTCGCGTCGCGGAACAGCACGAGGAAGAGGCCCAGCAGCAGGACCACCGTCATGTAGCCGACCATGGCGATGCCGAGCACGATCACCGGTTCGAGGTGGCGCACCCGCTGGAGCACCAGCGTGCTGGCGGCGAAGGTCACCCCCACCAGCAGGGAGGCCGTCACCGCCCCCGCGGCTCCGAGGCCGCCGTCGAGGACCGTGAACACCACCACGGCGGCGACGGCGAGGGCGGCGGCGGGGACCGCGCCGCCCACGAGCATGGCGCGGTAGGGGTCCTGCGGGCGCGAGGCCTGCACGGTGTCTCCAGACGTCAGGGGGCGGGTCGCGGCAGTGATCCTAGCCGCGCGGAGGCCTGCCCCCGGTCGGGGCGGAGGCCCGGTGCCCGCCCTGCTGGCCGCCCTGCCGGCCCTCCGACCCGCTGCCGGGACGCCGCCCGGCGGAGGGCTGGGCGGGTGGCTGGCGCATCACCCGATCGGGCGCACCCGGGCCCGTCCCCGTCCCCTCCCGCATCCGCAGCAGCACCGGTCCGTGGGTGCGCGAGCGCCGGCGCGCCGGCCCCAGCGTCACCAGCACCGCCACGAGCAGCGCCCCGCCCCAGCCGAGCAGCGCCGGCCGCAGCGGCACGAAGGCCAGCGAGATGGCCCCGAAGGAGACCACCGTCGTCCACAGCCACAGCACCATCACGGCACGGCCGTGGGTGTGCCCCAGGGAGAGCAGCCGGTGGTGCAGGTGCAGCTTGTCGGCCGCGAACGGCGACTGTCCGGCCAGCACGCGGCGCACGACGGCCCAGACGAGGTCGGTCAGCGGCAGCAGCAGCACGGCCACGGGCAGCAGCACCGGCAGGAAGACGGGCGCGACCTGCGCGCCGCTGATCTGGCTGATGACGGCGGGGTCCACCTGTCCGGTCACCGAGACCGCGGAGGCGGCCAGGAGCAGGCCGATGAGCATCGACCCGGAGTCGCCCATGAAGATGCGCGCCGGGTGGACGTTGTGCGGCAGGAAGCCGAGGCAGACGCCCACGAGCACCGCGACCACCAGCGAGCCGAGGTTGGCGTAGTTGTCGGTGTTCACGGTGCGGGTGAACAGGTAGGAGTAGACGAAGAAGGCCGCGCCGCCGATCCCGACGACGCCGGCGGCCAGCCCGTCCAGGCCGTCCACGAAGTTGACGGCGTTGATGCCCACCACCACGGCGAGCACGGTCACGACGAGGAAGAGGCCCGCCGAGCCGACCAGCAGGCCTCCGCCCCAGGGCAGGCTGTACAGCTGCACCCCCTGCCACGCCATGAGCCCCGCGGCCAGCACCTGGCCCGCCAGCTTGGTGAGGGGGTCCAGGCCCCACACGTCGTCGGCGACGCCGAGGAGGCTGACGATCGCGGCCGCCGCCAGCACCGCCCACGGCGCCCGGTTGTCGCTGAAGAGGTCCTCCAGGAAGGGCATCCGGCTCGCCGCCACGAAGGCGACCACCACGCCCGCGAGCATCGCCAGGCCGCCCAGCCGCGGCGTGGGCACGGAGTGCACGTCGCGGGCGCGCACGGCGGTCATCGCGCCGGCGCGCTCGGCGACGCGCCGGGCCAGCGGCGTGGCGAGGTAGGTGGTGCCCGCCGCGAGCAGCAGCAGCAGGAGGTAGGCCCTCACCCCGGTGGCTCGTCCTCGTCGTCCACGGGAGCGACCATGCGCAGCGCGGCGGTGGGCACCGCACCGCGCCGCAGCACGCGCAGCCGGTCACCCGTCGCGTCGACGATGGTGGAGGGCGGGGCGTCGGTGCGGGCCGGCTCCCCGTCGTCGAGGTAGGCGGCCACGGCGTCACCCAGCTGCGCCTCCGCCTCGGCGGCCGTGGTGGCCGCGGGCTGGCCGGTGCGGTTGGCGCTGCTGACCGCCAGCGGGCCGGTGCTGCGCAGCAGCTCGCGCGCCAGCTCGTGGTCGGGCACGCGCACCGCGACGGTGCCGCCGGTGTCGCCCAGGTCCCAGCGCAGGGACGGCTGGGCGCGCAGCACCAGGGTCAGTCCCCCCGGCCAGAACGCCTCGGCCAGGGCGCGGGCCGGCGGCGGGACCGCCGTGGCCAGGCCGTCCAGCACGGCGACGTCGGCGACGAGCACCGGCGGGGGCATCGAGCGCCCGCGGCCCTTGGCCGCCAGCAGCCGGGCCACGGCCTCGGCGTCGAAGGCGTCGGCGGCGATGCCGTGCACCGTGTCGGTGGGGAGCACGACGAGCTCGCCGCGCGCCAGCGCGTCGCGGGCGTGGCGCAGGCCCGCCTCGCGGGAGGAGGCGTCGGTGCAGTCGTAGCGGCTGCTCACGATCCCCAGTGTGTCACCGGCGACCTCCCGCGGCGGGCGGTCGTGGCCCGCGGCCGGCCACCGGCGTCGTCGTGGGTCCGCGCGCCCCCCCAGGTCGGCGGGGCCAGCAGCTCGCGCAGCGCCCGGCCCTGCACCTCGGCGTGCTCGACGACGACGAGGCCCCCCGGCCGCAGCAGCGCCGCCGCGCGGGCCAGCACGCCGCGCGGCACGTCCAGGCCGTCCTCGCCGCCGCCCCACAGCGCGAGGGCGGGGTCGTGGTCGCGCACCTCCGGCTCCCGGGGCACGGCGCCGGGCGGCACGTAGGGGGGGTTGGACGCCACGACGTCGACCTCCCCGTCGAGCTCGGCCAGCACCTGCGGCGAGGTGGCGTCGCCGAGGAGGAGGCGCACCCGCTCCCCCGCCCCGGGCCGGTGGGCCTCGAGGTTGCGCTCCGCCCAGGCGTGCGCGCCCGGGTCGAGCTCGACGGCGACGACGCGCGCGGAGGGGACCTCGTCGGCCACGGCCAGCGCGACCGCCCCCGACCCGGCGCAGAGGTCGACGACCAGCGGGGCCCGGCCGCCCGCCGCGACCGCCGCCGCCTCCTGGACGGCGAGGCCCGCGGTGGTCTCCGTCTCCGGGCGCGGCACGAAGACGCCGGGGCCGACGAGCAGCTCCAGGCGGCGGAACGGCGCCCGCCCGAGGAGGTGCTGCAGCGGGGTGCGCGCCTCGCGGCGCTCCACGAGCGCGGCCAGCGATCCGGCCTGCGCGGCGGTCAGCGCGGTGCCGCGCAGCGCGGCGGCGCGCAGCTGCCCGGGGGGCAGCCCCAGGACGTGGCCGGCGAGCAGGTCGGCGTCGGCAGCGGGAGAGGGCACGCCGGCCGCCGCGAGGCGCGCGCGCACGGCGCGCAGCGCGGCGCCGAGGTCACCGCCGCGGGGCGGGTCGCCGAGGGGCTCAGGCACCGGCGTCGGCGAGCCGCGCGGCGAGGTCGGCGTCGACGCAGGACTGCACCACGGGGTCGAGGTCGCCGGCGAGCACCTGGTCGAGGTTGTAGGACTTGTAGCCGGTGCGGTGGTCGCTGATGCGGTTCTCGGGGTAGTTGTACGTGCGGATCCGCTCGGACCTGTCCACGGTGCGCACCTGGGAGCGGCGCGCCGCTGAGGCCGAGGCCTCGGCGGCCTCCACCTGGGCCGCGCGCAGACGGGCGCGCAGGATGCGCATCGCCTGCTCGCGGTTCTGCAGCTGGCTCTTCTCGTTCTGGCAGCTCACCACGGTGCCGGTGGGCAGGTGGGTGATGCGCACGGCGGAGTCGGTGGTGTTGACGCTCTGCCCGCCCGGGCCGGAGGACCTGAAGACGTCGATCCGCAGGTCCGCCGGGCTGATCTCCACCTCGCCGGCGTCCTCGACCTCGGGGACCACCAGCACCCCGACGGCGGAGGTGTGGATGCGCCCGGCCGACTCGGTGACCGGGACCCGCTGCACGCGGTGCACGCCCCCCTCGAACTTCAGGCGCGCCCACGGGCCGTCCGGGCCGTCGTCGCCGGGGCGGCGCTTGACCGCCACCGCGACGTCCTTGTAGCCGCCCAGGTCGGAGTCGGTGGAGGAGAGCACCTCGGTGCGCCAGCCGGTGCGCTCCGCCCAGCGCAGGTACATGCGGAGCACGTCGCCGGCGAACAGGGCCGACTCCTCCCCGCCCTCCCCGGCCTTGACCTCGAGGATGACGTCGGAGCCGTCCTCGGGGTCGCGCGGGGCCAGCACCTCGCGCAGCCGCTCGGCGGCGGCGCGCTCGGCCTCCTCCAGCGCGGGCACCTCCTCGGCGAAGGCGGGCTCCTCGGCGGCCAGCTGCCGGCCCGCGGCCAGGTCGGCCGCGGCGGAGTCGCGGGCGGCCGCGGCGGCGGCCACGCGGCCGAGCTCGGCGTAGCGGCGCCCCAGGGCCCGGGCGCGGGCGGCGTCGGCGTGCACGGCGGGGTCGGCGAGCTGCCGCTCGACGTCGGCGTGCTCGGCGAGCAGCGCCGCGAGGCGGTCGACGGGGGTGGTCACGGGGCCTCCTGGGCGCCGGGGGTGCGCGGACGGGGCCAGCACGACGAACGCCGGCCCACCCCGGGGGGTGGGCCGGCGCCAGCGCGAGCCGGTGTCAGCTCTTCTTCGCGTAGCGCGCGTTGAAGCGCGCGATGCGGCCGCCCGTGTCGAGGATCTTCTGCTTGCCCGTGTAGAAGGGGTGGCAGGCGCTGCACACGTCGGCGCGGATCTCCGTGCCAGGAGCGGCGCTGCGGGTGGTGAACGTGTTCCCGCAGGTGCAGGTCACGGTCGTCTCGTGGTAGTCGGGGTGGATCTCGCTCTTCACAGGTGCTCCTCGGGGTGTCGGTGGCCGCCGGGTCGTGCTGGCGCCGCGGGAGCGGTGCGCACGTGAGCCGGAGCCGGCGAGCAGTCTGCCAGCAGCACTGGCACTCCTCACAACGCACCGGACCCCGCGGGGCTTCCCGCGGGGTCCGGTGCCCCGGCTCGGGGCCGGGGAAAGGCCTGTCAGTCCTTGGCCGGCGGGCGCGCGGCGCCCGCGGTGGGGGTCTGGGCCTTCACCTGCATGAGGAACTCGGTGTTGCTCTTGGTGTCGCGCATCTTGCCCAGCAGCAGCTCCAGGGCCTGCTGGCTGTCCAGCGCGGTGAGCACGCGGCGCAGCTTCCACATCACGGCCAGCTCCTCGCGGCCGAGCAGGATCTCCTCGCGGCGCGTGCCGGAGGGGTTCACGTCGACGGCGGGGAAGACCCGCTTGTCGGCCAGGCGCCGGTCGAGCCGCAGCTCCATGTTCCCGGTGCCCTTGAACTCCTCGAAGATGACCTCGTCGGCCTTGGAGCCGGTCTCGACCAGCGCCGAGGCGAGGATCGTCAGCGAGCCGCCGTTCTCGATGTTGCGGGCGGCGCCGAAGAACTTCTTCGGGTGGTACAGCGCCGCGGCGTCGACACCGCCGGACAGGATGCGCCCGCTCGCCGGGGCGGCGAGGTTGTAGGCGCGCCCCAGGCGCGTCAGGGAGTCGAGCAGCACGACGACGTCGTGGCCCAGCTCCACCAGGCGCTTGGCCCGCTCGATGGCCAGCTCGGCCGCGGCGGTGTGGTCGGAGGCGGGCCGGTCGAAGGTCGAGGCGATGACCTCGCCCTTCACGGTCCGCTGCATGTCCGTGACCTCCTCGGGGCGCTCGTCGACGAGCACGACCATGAGGTGGACCTCGGGATTGTTGATGCTGATCGCGTTGGCGATGGCCTGCATCATCAGCGTCTTGCCCGCCTTGGGCGGGGAGACGATGAGGCCGCGCTGGCCCTTGCCGATCGGCGCCACGAGGTCGACGATGCGCGTCGCCGTGATGCCCGGCTCGGTCTCCAGGCGCAGGCGCTCGTTGGGGTACAGCGGCGTGAGCTTGCTGAACTCCGGGCGGCGTCGCGCCTCGTCCGGCGACATCCCGTTGACGGTGTCCAGGCGCACCAGCGCGTTGAACTTCTGGGCGCCGCGGCCGCCGGCCGGCTGCTGCGGCTGCTCGCCGTCGCGCGGGGCCTTCACGGCACCGGTCACGGCGTCGCCGGGCCGCAGGCCGGACTTCTTCACCTGGCCCAGCGGGACGTAGACGTCGTTGGGGCCGGCCAGGTACCCCGAGGTCCGGATGAACGCGTAGTTGTCCAGCACGTCGAGGATGCCGGCGACCGGCACCAGGACGTCGTCCGGGGAGACCTCGACCGGGGCCTCGGCCTCCAGGCCGGGCTCGGTGCGCCCGCGGCGGCCCTTGCGGTCGCGGTCGCGGTAGCGCCCGCGCCGGCCGCGGCGGCCGCGCAGGTCGTCGTCGTCGTCCTCGCCGAGGCCGTCCTGGTCGGTGCGCTGCTGCGGCGGGGCCGCCGTCCGGGCCACGGGCGCCGACCGCTCGTCGGCGCGTGCCTGCTCGCCCCGCTCGCGGCGGGCCCTGTCGTTGCGCTCGCTGCGCTCGGCCAGGGCGCGGTCGAGGTCCAGGCGGACCTCCTCGGCGCGGTCGCGCGCCTCGCGCTGGCTGGAGCGCTCGGGACGGTCCGCGCGCTCGTAGCGGTCCTGGCGCTCGAAGCGGTCGGTCCGCTCGGCGCGCTCAGGCTGCTCGGGCCGGTCGCCGCGATCAGCGCGGTCGGGGTGCTCGAACCGGTCGGTGCGCTCGCCGCGGTCGGTCCGGTCGGTGCGCTCGCCGCGGTCGGTGCGCTCGCCGCGGTCCACGGCGTCGGCGCGGGGGGCGACGAGCTCGGCGAGGTCGGGCAGGAGCGGCTGCGCGTCCGGCGCCTCGGCGGCAGCCTCGGCCGGGCGCTGCTCGGAGCGCTCGCGGGGGGCGCGGGTGCGGCGGGCGGGTCGCTGGGGAGCGCGCTGCTCAGCCGCCTCGGCAGGCTGCTGCTCGGTCCGCTCCGGCTCCTCGGCGCGTGCGGGCTGCTCGGCGCGGGCGGGCTGCTCGGCGCGGGCCGGCTGCTCAGCAGGCGCCGGCTGCTCGGCCGCGGGCTCAGCGGCCTGCGGCTCGGCAGCGGCCTGCTCCGGGGAGCGGCGCTGGCGGCGCACGCCGGAGGTGCGGGTGGGCGCGGCGGTGGCAGCGGCGCCACCGGCCTGCGCGGCCTTGATGACGTCGAGCAGCTCGCTCTTGCGCATGCGGGCCGTCCCGGAGACGCCCAGCTGCACCGCGAGCGCCTGCAGCTCGGGCAGGCGGAGGGCGGTGAGTCCGGCGCGGCGCGCGCCGGGGTCGGTCGCTGCGCCGGGCTGAGCCGGTGCGGCGATCTCGGTGGTGTCGGTCACGAAGGTCCTTCCCCCTCGTCAGCGCCTCGGTGGACTCCGGAGGCGGGTCACCGGGCGTCTGCGGACGGGCCGGTGGGAGACAGCCCCCGCTCGCAGACCCGGCACTGGGCTCGAGTCGGAGCAAGGAGGGCCCGTGGATCTCCACGGCGTGTGTGTCGACCCGTGGGGCCAGCAGGTGGCGGCGACAGCGGCGCCGCGGCGCAGACCAGCAGGGCTGATCCCACACTAGCACCCGGCCGCAGCAGCCGCCCCCGTGCTGGGAGGAGCTCCCCCGGTGTCATCCGAACAGCCGCGAGGCCGCCGGTCGTCCGCCGCCGCTGCCCCCCGCACTCCCCATCGGCGCGACGCGCCGGGACCTGAGCGGAACGCCGCCCGCCGGGCGCCGCCGGGTGCCCCCGAGCGGACCGCTCAGCCCCCGAGGACCTCCACGCAGGCTCCCTCGCGGGCCGTCCCGGGCTCCAGGGCGAGCCACCCGGGACGGGCGCCGACCTGGGCGCGGACGGCGCCCGCGGCGGCGGCGTCCGGGCACAGCACCAGCACCGAGGGTCCCGCGCCCGAGACCACCGCGGCGTGCCCCGCGCCGCGCAGCCCGGCCAGCAGGGAGGCGCTGGCGGGCATGGCGGCCGCGCGCTGCTCCTGGTGCAGGCGGTCCTCGGTGGCGGCGAGCAGCAGGTCCGGGCGGCGGGTGACCGCCTCGACCAGCAGGGCCGCGCGGCCCGCGGTGTGGGCGGCGTCCCCGTGCGGCACGTGCAGGGGCAGCATCGCGCGGGCGCGCGCCGTCGAGAGCTCCTCGTCCGGCACGCACAGCACCGGCACCAGCCCGGCGTGCGGCTCCACGCGCACGGCGCGCCACGGGCCGTGCGCGCCCTCGCGCCAGCCCAGGGTCAGCCCGCCCAGCAGGGACGCCGCCGCGTTGTCCGGGTGGCCCTCCAGCGCGCACACGAGGTCCAGCAGCGCCTCGGGGGCCAGCGGCCGCTCCAGCAGCGCCGAGCCGGCGGCGGCACCGGCCACCACCGCTGCCGCCGAGGACCCGACCCCGCGGCCGTGGGGGACGCCGTTGCGGCTGCGCACCCGCAGGCGCGGCTGCTCGGCGGCGGCGACGCCGGCGGCGTGCAGCGCCGCCCGCACCGAGCGCACGACGAGGTTCTGCTCGCCGCCGCGGATGGACCCGGCGCCCTCGCCGCTGACCTCCACCTCCGCCCCGCCCGCGCCGCCCGGCAACACCTCGACGGTCACCTCGTCGTGCAGGCCCAGGGCCAGGCCGAGGGCGTCGAAGCCCGGGCCCAGGTTGGCGCTGGAGCCGGGGACCACCACGCGCACGCGCCGTCCGGGCACCGCCCGCGCGCCCACGGGGGCGCTCACCCCAGGCCGAGGGCTGCGGCGGCGGAGGCCGCGTCGGCGCCCACGCGCACCGGGCTGACCTCGCTGCCGTCGGCCTCGCGCAGGGCCCACTGCGGGTCCTTCAGCCCGTGGCCGGTCACGGTGACGACCACGGTGAGGCCGCGCTCGAGCTGTCCGGCGGCGTGGCGCTTGAGCAGGCCCGCGACGCCGGCGGCGGAGGCGGGCTCCACGAAGACGCCGTCGCGCGCGGAGAGCAGGCGGTGCGCGGCGAGGATCTCCTCGTCGGTGACGGCCTCCACCACGCCGCCGGACTCGTCGCGGGCCGCCACGGCCTGGTCCCAGGAGGCGGGGTTGCCGATGCGGATCGCGGTGGCGATGGTGTCGGGCGCCTCGACGCGGCGGCCGTGCACGATCGGGGCGGCGCCGGCGGCCTGGAAGCCCCACATGCGCGGGCGGCGCGTGGCGGGGCCGTCCTGGCAGTACTCGGTGTAGCCCCGCCAGTAGGCGGTGGTGTTGCCGGCGTTGCCGACCGGCAGGCAGTGCACGTCGGGGGCGTCGCCGAGGGCGTCGACCACCTCGAACGCCGCCGTCTTCTGGCCCTCGATGCGGGCGGGGTTGACGGAGTTGACCAGCTCGACCGGGTAGGCCTCGGCCAGCTCGCGCGCCAGGCGCAGGCAGTCGTCGAAGTTGCCGTCGACCTGCAGCAGCGTGGCGCCGTGCGCGACGGCCTGGCTGAGCTTGCCCATGGCGATGCGCCCGTCGGGCACGAGCACTCCGCTGGACAGGCCCGCCGCGGTGGCGTACGCCGCGGCCGAGGCGGAGGTGTTGCCGGTGGAGGCGCAGATCACCGCGCGTGCGCCGTCGGCGGCGGCCCGGGTCATGGCCACCGTCATGCCGCGGTCCTTGAAGGAGCCGGTGGGGTTGCAGCCCTCCACCTTCAGGCGCACGTCGCAGCCGGTGACCTCGGACAGGTGCCTCGCCCGCACCAGCGGCGTCCCGCCCTCGCCCAGGGTCACCGCCGGCACCCCGGCGACCACCGGGAGGCGGTCCCGGTACTCCTCGACCACCCCGCGCCACTGGTGCGCCATCAGCTGTCCCCTTCCACGCGCAGCACCGAGGCCACCGAGGCCACGGCGTCGAGCTCCGACAGGTCCGCCACGCAGCCGGCCAGGGCGGCGTCGGCGGCGGTGTGCGTGACCACCACGAGGGAGGCCGCGCCGCCCTCACCGGCGGCGGCCCCCGCCGCCGGGCGCTGGCGCACGGTCTCGATGGACACGCCGTGCGCGGCGAACACCTGCGCCACCGCGGCGAGCACGCCGGGCCTGTCGGCCACGACCAGGCGCACCTGGTAGCGGGTGCGGACGGCGTCGGTGGGCAGGACCGGCAGATCGGCGTGGCCGAGGACGCGCGGGCCCTGGCTGCCGTCCTGGCGGTGGCGGGCCAGGGTCACCAGGTCGCCCAGCACGGCGCTCGCCGTCGGCCGCCCCCCGGCCCCCTGGCCGTAGAACATGAGGTCCCCGGCGCCGGCCGCCTCCACGAAGACGGCGTTGTACGCCCCGCGGACGCTGGCCAGCGGGTGCTCGCGGCTGAGCAGCACCGGGTGCACGCGGGCCTGGACGCCCTCGAACAGCCGGCCGGCGTCGTCCACGCCCGTGGTGCGCTCGGCCACGGCGAGCAGCTTGACCACCGCGCCCGCCTCGCGGGCGGAGGCGACGTCCTCGGCGGAGACCCCGCGGATGCCCTCGCGGTGCACGTCGTCGATGGAGACCGGGGTGTGGAAGGCCAGCGTGGCCAGGATGGCGGCCTTGGCGGCGGCGTCCCAGCCGTCCACGTCGGCGGTGGGGTCGGCCTCGGCGTAGCCCAGCTGCTGGGCGCGGGCCACGGCGTCGTCGAAGGAGGCGCCGCGGACGTCCATCTCGTCCAGGACGAAGTTGGTCGTGCCGTTGACGATGCCCAGGACGCGCTCGACCCGGTCACCGGCGAGGGACTCCCGCAGCGGCCGGATGATGGGGATGGCGCCGGCGACCGCGGCCTCGAAGTAGAGGTCGACGCCGGCGGCGTGCGCCGCGGCGTGCAGCTCCCGGCCGTGGGCCGCCAGGAGGGCCTTGTTGCCGGTGACGGCGCTGGCACCGTGCGCGAAGGCCGCCAGCAGCAGCGTGCGCGCCGGCTCCAGGCCTCCGATGAGCTCGACGACGACGTCGGCGCGGGCGACCAGGCCGCGGGCGTCGGTGGTGAGCAGCGCGGGGTCCACGCCCTCGCGCGGGGCCGCCGCGTCGCGCACGGCCACGCCGACCAGCTCGATCGCCGTCCCGGCCCGGGCCGACAGCTCGGCCACGCCGGCCGAGCCCGGCGCCAGCGCCGCCGCCACCTGGCCGCCCACCGAGCCGCAGCCCAGCAGCGCCACCCGCACCCGCTCCACACCCGCTCCTGTCACCGGCCCGATCACGGGTCGTGCCCCGCGGCGCGCCAGTCTCCCAGACCGCGGGGGCCCGCGTGCGCCCCGCGTACCCTTCCGCGGGTGGACGACTCGGTGCCGGTGTGGGCGGCGGTGCTGGTGGGCGCCCTCCTGCTGGCCACCGGTGGGCTCGTGCCCTACGTGGTGGCCCGGGCCGCCTCCGGGCGGCTGCGCCGCAACGCGTGGGTGGGCGTGCGCACGCCGGGCACGCTGGCCAGCGACGCCGGCTGGCGCGCGGGGCACGCCGCGGCGCGCCCGTGGGCCGTGGCCGCCGGCGCCCTGATGGCCCTTGGAGGCCTGGCCGGCCTCGTGGTCGGCGCGGGCACCGGCTCGCCCGGCTTCTTCGTCGCGGCGGTGGTGGGCGGGGCGGTGCTGGGCGCCGCGGCGCTGGCCGCAGGCGCGGTGCGCGCCGACGCGGCGGCCCGGGGCGCCCTCAGCCGCTGAGCCGGCGCCCGATCTCGGCGTTGCGGTCGGCCAGCAGCCCCTGCAGCGCGCGCCGCACGACGAGGGCGTCGGCGAGCCGTCCCAGCGGCCCCAGGGGGCTGGTCCAGGTCATGCGGTCCGTCGCGCGCGTGCGCGGCGGCGCACCGGGGGCCACGGGCAGCGGCTCGTAGAGGTGCTCGTGCCGGAAGCTGGAGAAGGCCCCCGAGACCATGGCGTCCACGAAGCGGGCTCCCCCGTCGGGCGTCTGCCGCACCACCTCGAGGATCTGCGTGGTGTGGCGCAGGGGGACCACGCCGTACAGCCGCAGAGACCAGCGCACCCGCTCCCCCGCGCCGATGCGCCCGCCGGTGCGGCTGCCCGGTCCCGCGGGCACCGGGCGGACCCGGTGGCGCCGCCCGGCGGCGCGCTCGACGTCGAGGTCGAGGGAGACGTCGAGCACGGTCGCGACGTCGCCGGGAAGGTCGGTGGAGGCCTCGATGGTCGGCACCTCACCACTGTCGGCGCTGCGGGACCGCCGTGCTAGCCGTGGTGCTGGCGGCCTGGCTCGACCAGCTCGGCGCCCAGCAGGGCGCGCAGCGCGGCGAGGTGCGACTGCAGCGCCTCGCGCCCCTCGCGCGTGAGCGCCAGCCAGGTGCGGGGCCGCCTCCCGACGCGCCCCTTGGTCACCTCGACGTACCCGGCCGCCTCGAGCACCGCGACCTGCTTGGAGAGCACCGAGTCGGACACCTCCACGGCGTCGCGCACCTCGCCGAACTCCGCGCGCTCGACGCCGGACAGGGCCGAGACCACCGACAGCCGCACCGGTGCGTGGATCGTGTCGTCGAGCCGGTGGCGCGGGTGGGCGCCCGCGGCGCCGGTGCTGGTCACCGCCGGGACCGGCGCAGCACCACGAGCGCGGCCGCCAGGAGCGGCAGGGTGCTGACCAGGGCTGCCGGCACCCAGTACGCGGCCTCACCCGCGTGGGGGCGGCCCAGCACCAGGACCAGGCCGTAGACGACTCCCCACACGCCCCACGCGAGCCCGTGCAGCCACCCCTCGCCGCGCAGGCGCACCGGGCGGCTCGTCGCCCACACGACGCCGGCCACCACGAGGACCAGCCACCCGGCCAGGGCCAGGCTCGTGCCGAGCCCGCCCCCCAGCCCGATGAGGGCGACGACGGCGGCGCTGCCCGCCGCGAAGACCGCGAAGTAGGCGGCCAGCCACCGGCCCCTCGCAGCGAGCCCGCGGCGTGCGGCGTCGGCGCCCGACAGCGCGGTGCGTGCCTGGTCTGCCGTGACGTGCGCGTGCTCGCTCATGGACGACAGTGTGGCAAGTGCTTTCCAGTTCGGCAAGTGCTTTCCGCCCGGCCGCGTGCAGGGCGCGCCGGCGGAGCTCAGAGCTGGGCGAGCAGGAAGTCCCGGCGCGCCTCCAGCACCTCCACCGACGCCGACGCCGACGCCGGCCCCGGGACCGCCCTGCGCAGCGCCACGTGCACCCGGGCGTGCGGCTCGCCGGAGCGCGAGGCCACCCGCGCCACCAGCTGGTTCACCTCGCGGCGCAGCTCCGCGGCGGCGCGCCAGCCGGCCTGGCCCTCGTCGGGCTCGAACCGCCCTGCCCGGTGGTCGGCCCCGGCGGCGCCGGCGCGACCGCTGCGCCCGCCGTCGTCGTCGCCGAGGGCGCCGAACAGGTCGTCCTGCACGGCGGCGGCGGCCGCGGCGCGGCGGTGCTCCTCGTCGCGCTGGGAGAGCAGGTGGGCGGTCTGCTCGGGCGTGAGCATCCCGGCCAGCAGGCCCAGGTGCTCGCCGTCCTCCTCCGACAGGGCCTCGGGGGCCGTCCCGGCGAGCACGGCCCGGCCACCGTGCAGCACGTGCGCGAACTGGGCGTCGGCGTCCAGCGCGCGCCACTCGCGGGTCTCCCCCGCGGCGCGCTCGCGCGGCGGCAGCGGGTCGAGGTCCTCGCTGGCCTCCGCCGGCGGCGGGATGACGTGGTTGCGCTCCTCCTCCATCGAGGCGGCCAGCGTCAGCAGCGGCCTCACCGCCGGCAGGAACACCGTGGCAGCCTCGTGGGGGCCGCGGCTGCGGACCACGCGCCCCACCGCCTGGGCGAAGAACAGCGGCGTGCGGTAGCTGGTCATCCAGGCCAGCACCGCGGCGCGGGGCACGTCGACGCCCTCGGAGACCATGCGCACGCAGACCGCGATGCGCTTGGTCCCGGCGCCGAACCTCTCGATCTTCTTGGACGCCGCGGGGTCGTCGGACAGGATCAGCTCCGGCGCCTGGCCGGTGACCTTCTTGACGATGGCGGCGTAGGCGCGGGCGTCGTCCTGGTCGCTGGCCAGCACCAGGCCCGCGGCGTCGGGCATGCCGTGCGCGCGCAGGTGCGTGATGCGCTCGTCGACGGCGGCGATGACGTGCGGCACCCACTGGCCCTTGGGGTCGAGCACCGTCTTCCAGGCGGTCGCCTCGACGCTCTTCGTGCTCGGCTCGCTCAGCGAGGCGGCGATGACCTCCCCGGCGCTGTTGCGCCAGCGCGCGGTGCCCGTGTACGCCGCGAACACCACCGGGCGGACCACGCCGTCGCGCAGCGCCTCGCGGTAGCCGTAGGTGTAGTCGGCGGCGCTGCGCAGCTCGCCGGGCTCCCCGTCGGGCACCTCGGAGTAGCGCACGAAGGGGATCCGCTCCCCCGGCTTGGTGCGGAACGGCGTCCCCGTCAGGCACAGGCGGCGCGCTGCCCGCCCGAAGGCCTCCTCGGCCGCCTCGCCCCAGCTCAGGCCGTCACCGGCGTGGTGCACCTCGTCGAGGATGACGAGCGTCTTGGCGGCGGTGCAGCGCGCGGCGTGCAGCGCGGGCTTGCCCGCCACCTGCGCGTACGTGGTGACGTACCCCTTCGTGCCCGCGCGCACCGGCCCGACGGCGTTGGTGAGCGTGGGGTCCAGCACGACGCCCGCGGCGTCGGCGGCCTCGGCCCACTGGGTGCGCAGGTGGTCGGTGGGGGCGACGACGACGACGCGCGCCACCTCCCGGCGCGCCAGCAGCCGCGAGGCCAGCGTCAGGGCGAACGTCGTCTTTCCGGCGCCCGGCGTCGCCGTGACCAGGTAGTCGGTCGGCCGGGCGACCTCGTAGCGCCCCAGCGCCTCGGACTGCCAGGCGCGCAGCGGCCGTCCGCCGTGGGACTCCACTGGCCCGACCACCGCGCCGGAGTCACCCGCGTGCTCGTCGGGCGTCGGCGCGAAGAGGTCGTCGGAGGCCTCCGCGGACACGTGCGCGGAGGCGCTTCTGCGGGCTCGCTGGAGCGGGGAGGAACTCACGGCCCGGCCACGCTAGCCGCTGCCCCGTCCGCCGCGGGGCGGTTCGGCCAGCCGCCCGCGGGTCGCACCCGCAGCGCGACCGCGGCCGCCAGCACGCCCACCAGCGACAGCCCGCCGAAGACCAGCGCGAACGTCGCGCCGCCGTCCGCGCTGGGACCGGAGCCCGCACCGGCCAGGTCGCCGTGGAGGTCGGGCGCGGCCCCCAGCCGTGCCGCGAAGACCGCTCCGGCCACCCCGATGCCCAGCACGGCGCCGAGGGCGTCGGACAGCTGCAGCGCGGCGCTGTGGCGCCCGCGCAGGTCGGGCGGGCTCATCGACAGCGTCAGCACGCTGGTGCTCGACAGCGTCAGGCCCATGCCCAGGCCGCCCACGGCCCACACGCCGAGCACGGCCATCCCGGGCAGGAGGTGCAGCGAGGGCAGCACGAGCAGCCCCACCGCGCAGGCGACGAGCAGCCCGCCGACCGCCATGAGCCGCGACCTGTCAGTCCGCAGCCCCTGCCGGCCCTGCAGCGCGGAGCCCAGGGTCCAGCCCAGGGCGGCGCCCGTGAGCGCCAGGCCGGCCAGGGTGACCGGCAGCCCGCGCTCGAGCACCAGCATGAGCGGCACGTACGACTCCGCGCCGAAGAAGCCGGCCGTCATGAGGCCGCGCACGGCGATGACGCTGGGCAGCCCGCGCTCCGCGCGCAGCGTCCCCTCCGGCAGGAGCGCCGGGAGGGCGACCAGCACGGCGGCCACGCCCACCAGCACGGTCACCACCGGCAGCGCCCGCAGCGGCACGAGCTCGGCCGCACCCGCCTGCGCCAGGCCCGCGCCGGCGGCCACGCCCAGTCCGCGCAGGGCCCGGGCGCGCTGGCTGAGCAGGCCCTCGCGCTGCGGCGCCCCGTCGTCGGGCGCCGGGGCGCCCAGGTGCCACAGCCGCGGGAGGAGCACCGCGCCGACGACCACCGCCAGCGGCGCGACGAGGCCGAACACCGTGCGCCAGCTCCACGCGGTGGCCAGCCAGCCCGCCGCGAGCGGGCCGACGACGGCGGGGAGCACCCACGCCGAGCTGATCCAGGCGAACACGCGCGGGCGGACGGCGTCGTCGAAGACCGCGCCCACCACGGCGTACAGCGACACCACGAGCAGGCCGCCGCCGAGCCCCGAGACGGCTCGCCCGACCAGCAGCACCGTGAACGTGGGCGCGGTGGCGCACACCACCAGGCCCCCGGCGAACGCGAGCAGCCCCGCCACCACGGGGGCGCGCGGTCCGCGGGCGTCGGCCCAGCCGCCGGCCAGCACCGTGCCGAGCAGGCTGGCGGTGAGGAAGAGGGAGAAGGCCAGGCCGTAGCGCCTCAGGCCGCCGAGCTCGTCGGCGACCACGGGCATGGCCGTGCTGACCGCCATCGCCTCGAAGGCGACCAGCGTGACCAGCGCGACGATGCCGGCGAGCGCGACCCGCAGCTCGCCGCGGATCACTCCCCCGCGCCGGAGCCCTCGCCCGACCCCTTGCCGGAGCCGCCCTCGCGGGAGCGCATGCCCTCGATGACCTCCTTGCACATGGGGCACACCGGGAACTTGTTCGGGTCCCGTCCCGGCACCCAGACCTTCCCGCACAGCGCGATCACGGGCTCACCGGTGAGCGCCGACTCGAGCACCTTCTCCTTGCGCACGTAGTGGGCGTAGCGCTCGTGGTCACCGGGCTCGACCGGCTGCTCGACCAGCTGGCGGTCGAGCAGCGCGGTGCCCGAGGAGGAGGTCCGCGGGTCCGCCGTCGCGGGGCTGGCGCTGGGGTCCGACAGCGGCTCGCTCATGGCCGACAGCGTACGTCGTGGCGGCGGCCGGGGGGTCAGTTGAGGGAGGGGTCGGAGGGGTAGGAGGCCACCCACGCCAGCCGGCCGCCCTGGCGGCGCAGCACCGCCTCCCACAGGCGGTGGGGCGAGGCGGTGAAGGCGTCGCCGGCCTCCCCGTCGACGACGTACCAGGAGCCCTCGGCCACCTCCTCCTCCAGCTGCCCGGCGCTCCAGCCGGCGTACCCCGCGAAGATGCGCAGGCCCGCCACCGCGGGCGCGACGACCTCCGGCGGGGCGTCCAGGTCGACCACGCCCACCGAGCCCACGATCCGGCGCACCCCGAGCGGCTCGGCGCCGTCCCCGGGGGCCCGCACGAGCCCCAGGGCGCTGTCCAGCCCCACCGGCCCGCCGCGGAAGAGCTGGCCGGGGGCGGTGGTGAAGGGCTGCCAGTCGGGGAGCACCGCGTCGACGGCCGTCGTCGTCGGCCGGTTGACGACCACCCCGAAGGCGCCGCCGTCGGCGGTGTGGTCCAGGAGCAGGACGACGCTGCGGCGGAACTCCTCCCCGGTGAGCGCGGGCGTGGCCACGAGGAGGCGGCCGGTCATCGACCACCCGTCGAGGCCGGTGCCGGCCCTCTCCTCGCCCCTGCCGAGCGTCACGCGACCAGTCTGCCCCGTCGCTGCGCGAGCAGCAGCCCCACGAGCACCCCGGCGGCATCGGCCACGGCGTCCAGCGGGTCGCCGCTGCGCGCCGGCAGCACCCAGTGCTGCAGCAGCTCGGAGACCACGGCGTGGGCCAGCAGCAGCCCCGCGAGCAGCGCCACCGGGACCCCCGCCCTGCGCCCCGCCCACGCCACGGCGGCGAAGACGGCCAGGTGGACGGCCTTGTCCAGCACCGGCCCGACCAGGGGCAGCTGGTCGGTGGCGGGAGCCCGGGGGGCGTAGAGGACCCCCAGCTGCACGAGCACCGCGGCGGCCAGCAGCAGGCGCGCCCTCACCGGCCGGCGGGGCCGCCGGCAGGGCCCGAGCGGGCCCGCTCGGCGCGGCGCCGGCGCTTGTCCTGGTACATGGCCGCGTCCGCGGCGGCCACCGCCTCGGCCACCGTGCGGCCGGGCTCGGCGCGGGCGGCGCCGACCGAGACCCGCAGCGGCAGCCCGTCGGCGGTGCGGGCCGCCTCCACGCCGGCGCGCAGCCGCGCCACCAGCGCGCCGACGTCGCCGACGCGGGGGACCAGCACCGCGAACTCGTCCCCGCCCACCCGCGCCACGACGTCGGAGCTGTCGCGCAGGCACGCCCGCAGCGCCGCGCCGCACGTGCGCAGCAGCTCGTCGCCGGCGGCGTGGCCGTGGGCGTCGTTGACCAGCTTGAGGTCGTCGAGGTCCAGCAGGGCGACGGCGACGGGCACCCCGGCGTCGACCAGGTCCTGGGCCGCGGCCAGCTCGGAGTCCCAGCGGTGGCGGCTGCCGACGTCGGTCAGCGCGTCGCGGCCCAGCTGCAGCCGGGTGTCGGACAGCTGCTGCTCCACGGTCTGGCGGGCCAGCACGACGGCCATGACCGTGCCGGCGGTGTGCACGAGCTGGGTGGCGACGCGGCGGCGCAGCGGGCTGAACGGCTGGGCGCCGCGGCCCGCGCGCACCGCGAGCACGCCGCCGGAGGGGCCGCCGGGGTGCTCAGCGCCTCCCAGCGGCAGGACCAGCGCGGCGACGGCGCCGTCCTCGGGGCGCAGGGGGGCGCCCGGCGGGGAGCCCCCCTGCCCTGTCGCGGCCACGGCGGCGCGCGCGGCGGCCAGCACGTCGGTGTCCGCGGCCACCTCCAGGGCGCTGCGGCCGGCGGGCCCGTCGGCCTCCGGTCCGGGGCTGCGGACCACGGCGGCGGGACCGTCGTCGAGCCAGACGGCCGCCAGCCGGCAGCCGAGGGCGTCCAGGAGGACGCGCGCCACCCGCTCGACGGCCTCGGCGGGCGGGCGCCGCAGCGCCCCGGTCAGCTCCTGCACCGCGTGCAGGGCGCGCAGCTCGTCGACCACCGGGCCCTCGAGCGACCCGTCGGCCCCCGGCCCGCCCGTGCCCGGTGCGGGCTCGAGGACACCTCCGGGGGTGGACCCGAGGGCGGTCGCGAGCCGTCCGGCGGCCTCGCGCACGTCCTCGTCGGTGCTCGCGAGCAGGCGCTCGCTGCGCGTCGCGGAGCCGAGGACCACGACGTCGCCGCCACCGAGCGCCACCACGGCGGCGGTGGAGGCGCGGTAGCCGGCGGCGACGTGCGCGGGCTCGACG
Source organism: Quadrisphaera sp. KR29 (assembly GCF_052644995.1). Classification (NCBI taxonomy): domain Bacteria; kingdom Bacillati; phylum Actinomycetota; class Actinomycetes; order Kineosporiales; family Kineosporiaceae; genus Quadrisphaera; species Quadrisphaera sp. KR29. Next base: position 32,193 of record NZ_JBQXXG010000014.1, on the reverse strand, counting down.
GAGAGGACCCTCACCACCGCGCCGCTGCGCAGGGCGCGCACCAGCAGGTGGTCGGTCCCGGCCCAGGCGCGCCCGTCGGGGGCCCCGGCGCCGAGGCCCGCCACGTGGTGCCAGCGGCCCTCCTGCCCTCCGGGGCGCAGCAGGAGGGCGTCGTCGGCGCCGACGGCGGCGGCCAGGGCGGTGGCGGAGCCCCCGGGACCAGTGCTCCCGTGCACGCCGGCCTCCTGCCCCTCGACCGCGGCGGCACCGCTGGCCGCCCCCCGGTCCGGGAGTATCTCGCAGGTCACGGGCACCGCGCGGCCGCCAGGCACTCTCCCGGGACGCAGAGCAACCACCTGGTCACCATAGGTCACCACGTGTCAGAGCGAGGGGTCCCACCGGAAGCCGCTGATCTCCTCGGGGTCCTCCCCGGTCTCGTAGGCGTGGGCACGGGCGGCCAGGCGGGCGTCGGCCATCTCCTGGCGCAGCCCGGCGTGCCTGACCCCCAGCCCCGGCACCCTGTCGATGACGTCCATGACGAGCCGGAACCTGTCCAGGTCGTTGCGGTGGACCATGTCGAAGGGCGTGGTCGTGGTGCCCTCCTCGATGAAGCCGCGCACGTGGAGGTTGTGGTGGCCGGTGCGCCGGTAGGTGAGGCGGTGCACCAGCGTCGGGTAGCCGTGGAAGGCGAACAGCACCGGCCTGTCGGTGGTGAACAGCGCGTCGTACTCGCGGTCGGGCATGCCGTGGGGGTGCTCCGAGGCCGGCTGCAGCCGCATGAGGTCGACCACGTTGACGAAGCGCACCCGCAGGTCCGGCAGGCGCCGCCGCAGGATCGCGGTGGCCGCGAGCGCCTCCTGGGTGGGGATGTCGCCGGCGCAGGCGATGACCACGTCGGGCTCGACGCCGTCGTCGCTGGAGGCCCACGCCCACCGGCCCAGGCCGCGGGTGCAGTGGGCCACCGCCTCGTCCATGGTCAGGTAGTCCAGCGCCTGCTGCTTGCCGGCGACGACGACGTTGACGTAGTGCTCGCTGCGCAGCACGTGGTCCATGGTCGAGAGCAGGGTGTTGGCGTCCGGCGGCAGGTACACCCGCGTGATCTCCGCCTTCTTGGTGACCACGTGGTCGATGAAGCCGGGGTCCTGGTGGGAGAAGCCGTTGTGGTCCTGGCGCCACACGTGGGAGCTGAGCAGGTAGTTCAGCGAGGCGAGCGGGCGCCTCCAGGGCAGCGCGCGCGTGGTCTTGAGCCACTTGGCGTGCTGGTTGACCATCGAGTCGACGATGTGGATGAACGCCTCGTAGCTGGTGAACAGCCCGTGGCGCCCGGTGAGCAGGTAGCCCTCCAGCCAGCCCTGGCACAGGTGCTCGGACAGCACCTCCATGACGCGCCCGTTCCGCTGGACGTGGCTGTCGCCCTCCAGCGGCCCGTCGGCCAGCTGGCGGTCGGTGACGTCGAAGACGGCCTGCAGGCGGTTGCTGGCCACCTCGTCGGGGCCGAAGAGGCGGAACGTCTCGGGGTTGGCGGCCATGACGTCGCGCAGCCAGTCCCCGAAGACGGTGGTGGGGCTGTGCATCTGCTCCCCCGGCCGCGGCACGTCCACGCCGTAGCCGCGGAAGTCGGGCAGGCGCAGCGGCTTCTTGACCAGCCCGCCGTTGGTGCGCGGGCTGGCGCTCATGCGTCGCTCGTCGCGGGGGCGGTTGGCCAGCACCGCCGCCGTCGGCGCGCCGGTGGGGTCGAACAGCTCGGCGGCCCGGTAGCTCTCCAGCCACTCGCGCAGCTGCGCGCGGTGGCCCTCGTCGGAGCGCACCTCGCTCAGCGGCACCTGGTGGGCGCGCCACGTGCCGGCCACCGGCTGGCCGTCGACCTCGAGCGGGCCGGTCCAGCCCTTGGGGGTGCGCAGCACCAGGGCGGGCCAGCGGGGGCGGTCGCCCGGGTCGCCGTCGTGGGCGGCGGCGTGCTCGCGGGCGGCGCGCTGGTTCTCCGCGATGCGGTCCAGCGCCGTGTCCAGGGCCTGCGCCATGCGCTGGTGGACGGCGGTGGCGTCCTCGCCGTCGCCGGGACCGGAGACCCACAGCGGCTCCCAGCCGGTGCCCCGCAGGTACTGCTCGAGCTCCTCGTCGTCCATCCGGGCCAGCACGGTCGGGTTGGCGATCTTGTAGCCGTTCAGGTGGAGCACCGGCAGCACCGCGCCGTCGCGGGCGGCGTCGAGGAACTTGTTGGCGTGCCAGGAGGCCGCCAGCGGACCGGTCTCGGCCTCCCCGTCGCCGATGACGCACACGGCCACGAGGTCGGGGTCGTCGAAGACGGCGCCGGTGGCGTGCACGAGGGCGTACCCCAGCTCACCGCCCTCGTGGATCGAGCCGGGCACGTCGGCCGCCGCGTGGCTGGGGATGCCGCCGGGGAAGGAGAACTGCTTGAACAGCCGTCGCATCCCCTCCTCGGTCTGGTCGACGTCGGGGTAGGCCTCCGTCCAGGCCCCCTCCAGCCAGGCGTTGGCCACCACCGACGGACCGCCGTGGCCGGGGCCGGCCACGAACAGCGCCTGCGTGTCGCGGTCCCGGATGGCGCGGTTGACGTGGCTCCACACGAAGTTCAGGCCCGGGGTGGTGCCCCAGTGCCCCAGCAGGCGCGCTTTGACGTGGTCGGCGCTCAGCGGCTCGCGCAGCAGCGGGTCCGCCTGCAGGTAGATCTGGCCGACGGACAGGTAGTTGGCAGCCCGCCACCAGTGGTCGACGGCGGCCAGGGCCTCGGCGTCCAGGACGTCGGGGACCAGGTCGCCGCCGGGGACGACGGGCACGGCGGGGCGCGTGGCGAGGTCGGTCACGTCCACAGGACTACCCCCTGCCGGGTGTTCTCACGCCGTCCGGAGGGCGTCCACCGCGTGACCGCTCGGCCCTGGTGCGCCAGGCTGGTGCTGTGGCACAGGAGCGCTCCGCGTACGGGCCGGGCACCGCGCTGGTGGTGGTGGACGTCCAGGTCGACTTCGCCGACCCCGGCGGGTCGCTGTACGTCGCCGGCGGCGAGCAGGTCGTGCCGCTGGTGAACGCGGAGGTGGAGGCCGCGGTGGCCGCGGGCTCCCCGGTGGTGTTCACGCAGGACTGGCACCCCGAGCACACCCCCCACTTCGCCGCCGACGGCGGGACCTGGCCGGTGCACTGCGTGGCCGGCACCCCGGGCGCGGACCTGCACCCGGACCTGGTCGTCCCCGAGGGCGCACCGCGGGTGCGCAAGGGCACCGGCGCCGAGGACGGCTACTCCGGCTTCTCCGAGCTCGACCTGGCCTCCGGGCGCCGCGAGGCCACCGTGCTGGGCGACCTGCTCGACGCCCACGGGGTGCGGCGCATCGTGGTCGTCGGGCTCGCCGGCGACTACTGCGTCAGGGCCACCGCCCTGGACGGCGCCGCCCGCGGGCTGGAGGTGGAGGTGCCGCTGGCGCTGACCCGGTTCGTGCAGCTGGCCGACGGCGACGACGAGCGCGCGGTCAGCGAGATGCGCTCCGCCGGCGTGAAGGTGCGCTGAGGAGCACCGGGCCCCGTCGGCCCGGCGGTCCTCAGGCGCGGGAGATGGCGAAGGCTGACAGGAAGCCGAGCGCGGTGATGAGCCCGGTGAGCAGGTGGGTGCGCTCGAAGGCCTCCGGCACCATCGTGTCGGCCAGCATCGCCAGGATGGCGCCCGCGGCGACCGCGGTGATCACGGCCACGAGCTGGTCGGACGCGCCGTCGAGCAGCAGCACCCCCAGCATCGCCGCCAGCCCGCTGGCCAGCGCGATGCCGCCCCACACCCCGAACACGTAGCGGGCGCTGCGCCCGGCGCGCTTCATGCCCGCCGCGCTCGACAGGCCCTCGGGGACGTTGGAGATGAACACGGCGGCCAGGACGCCCACGCCCACCCCGCCACCGCTGAGCAGCGACAGGCCCAGCACCACCGACTCCGGCACGCCGTCCAGCAGCGCGCCGACGGCGATGGCGGCTCCGCTGCCGGAGTCCTCGTCCTCGCTGGGCTGCTGGTCCCCGGAGCGCTTGCGGTGACGGGCCCCGAGCCTCGCCAGGACGGCGTTGGCCGCGACGTAGACGACGGCCCCGCCCAGGAAGCCGCCCACGGTCGCCGCCAGGCCGCCGGAGCGCTCCGCCTCGTCGACCAGCTCGAAGGCCAGGGCGGAGATGAGCACGCCGGCGCCGAAGGCCATGACCGAGGCCACCACCCAGCGGGGGACCCGCACGAACCACGCCACGGCTGCGCCCAGCACCAGGGCCAGACCGCCCACCAGGCCCCAGCCGCCCGCCTCCAGCCACACCGGCACCGCACCGCTCCCGTCACGCGACCCAGCGCCCGTGTGCTCGAGCAACGACCCGCGCAGACGCTAGGCGGGCCCCGGCCCGAGCGCTCGTCGGCGCTGGTCACGATCGCGTCACGACCCGTGGGCGGCTGCAACGCGGCGGGGAGCGGGCGGCGTCTGGCGGGCATGACCAGGCGCAGCACTCCCCTGTCCGCTGCGGTGGCGCTCGGCGCTGCCGCCGTCATCGCCCTGTCCGGGTGCACCGCGAGCAGCGGCGGCTCGGCGAGCTCCGCCGAGGCGGGTGGTGGCGGTGCCGGTGCGGCCGCCGACCGCGGTGCCGCCGGCAGCGCTGCTGGTGGCGGCGCCGCGGACGCGGCTGCTGCGCCCTCGGCCGCCCCGGCCGCGGGCGGCGGCGCCGGGCTGGTGGCCGACACGGCCCGCCAGGTGATCACCACGGCGTCGGCGAGCCTGGTCGCCGAGGACGTCGCCAGCACCGCCGGCCGGATCGCCGTGCTGGTCGAGGGCGCGGGCGGCCGCGTCGAGGAGCGCTCGGTGCAGACCCCCGAGGACGGCCCGGCCTCCGCGGCGCTGGTCCTGCGGGTGCCGGCCGACCGGCTGAGCACCACCGTGGAGGGGCTGCAGCAGTTCGGGGCGGTCAGCGACGTCAGCGTCACCGCCACCGACGTCACGGCGCAGGCCACCGACCTCGACGCGCGGATCGCGGCGCTGCGGACCTCCACCGACAGGCTCACCGCGCTGCTGGCGGGGGCGGCCAGCACCGAGCAGGTGGTGGCCGCGGAGAGCGCCCTGACCCAGCGCCAGGCCGAGCTCGACTCCCTCGTGCAGCAGCGCGCGCTGCTGGCCGGCCAGGTGCAGATGGCCACCCTGCACCTGGCCGTGACGGGCCGCGCCGCGCCGCCGGTGGCGGGGCCCAGCGACTTCGCCGACGGCCTGGGGGCCGGGTGGCGATCCCTGGTCGCGGCGCTGGGCGCGGCGCTGGTCGTGGCCGGGGTGCTGCTGCCGTGGCTGGCGGCCGCGGGCCTGCTGGCGGCCGCCGTGGTCGGCGCCGCACGGGCCGCGGGCCGGCTGCGCCGCCGCCCTCAGCCGGTGGCCCCGGCGGGTCCCGACGACGCGGCCTGAGGGGCCCCGCCGTCCGGGCTGGCCGGCGGGCCGGTGGGCGCCAGTCCCAGCTGCCCGAACGTCCACACCAGCCCGTGCGCGATGCCGATCGCCGCGAAGTCCCAGTCGTGCTGCTGGCCCGGTTCCACGGCGTGGTGCACCGGCAGCCCCTTGGCGCGCAGCTGCTGCACCAGGCGGTCGGTCTCGCGGGCGGAGGTGGGGTCGCCGTCCTCGGCGGTGTCGAGGAAGACGGGGGTGCTCCTGGTCATCCTCAGCCCGGGCAGGTAGTGGTCCGGGGACACGGCGCGGACCTGCGCTTCGGAGGTGAGGGCCGCCTCACCGCCCGGGCCGGGGCCGCTGAACGCCTCCAGGCCGATGATCGCGCCGTACAGGTCCTGGTGCCGCAGGCCCTGGTCGACGGCGCAGTAGCCGCCCATCGACATGCCCGCGACCACGCGGTGCGCCGGGTCGGGCTGCGTGGCGTAGTGGGCGTCGACCCAGGCGACGACGTCCTCCACGTGCGTCTCGACCTGGGGGCCGCCGGGGCGGGTGCTGTCGAGGCACTCGGTGTCGTCGGTGCCGGGGGCGGTGAGGTCCGGCGCCACCAGCAGGACCGGCGGGATGAGGTGGTCGCCGATGAGCACGTCCGCGGTGCGGGCCACGTCGCCGGCCGAGAACCAGTCCGCCGAGGAGCCCGGCTCGCCGTGGAGGAGGTAGACCACCGGGTAGCGCACGCCGCCCGCCGGGTCGTAGCCGGGCGGGGTGTAGACCCAGGTCCGGCTGGGCCGCAGGCCGGAGCCCGGGCGCAGCGGCACGGAGACCTGCACGACCGCGCCGTCGGTGTCAGGCACCCGGCCGCTGGCGTAGGTCTGCACCGCCTGCGCCGAGGGCAGGTACCCGGTCCAGGCGTTGAGGCCGGCGGCGAGGGCGGCGACCACGGCCACCACCGCGGCGCCGCAGCACCCCGAGCGCCACCAGGGCCAGGGCCAGGCCCGCCAGCGCGGCCGCGGGCCACCACGAGCCCAGCAGGTCGCTGCGCTCGTGCAGCTGCTGCAGCACGGCGTCCGGCAGCGCGTCCTGGGCCATCTCGACCATGGTGCGTCCGCTGCGGGAGCCGCGCCGGGCGAGCGGGCCACCGGACGGGCGGTTCCCACGTGCGCGTCAGCGGCCCGTCACCCGGGTGCCCCAAGATTCTCCGTCGTGGACCCGCTCGTGCGCCGAGACCGCCGCCGCCGCGCCGCCGCCCTGCTCACCAGGGCCGCGGGGCTGCTCGCGCTGCTGTCGGCGTCGCTGCCGCCGCTGCGCGGCAGGCTGGAGACCCTCCTGGGCCTCACCCCGTTCCTGCTGCCGGCCACCGCCGCCGGGGTGACGGCGCTGGCGGGCTGCACCCTGCTGGTGGTGGCGCGCGGCCTGCGCCGCGGCAGCCGCCTGGCGTGGGCGGCGGCGCTGGCGCTGCTCGCGGTCCTGACGGTTCTGCACCTGGCCAAGGGCATCGACTGGGAGGAGGCGGCGCTCACCGCCGCGGTCGGCGGCTACCTGGCCACCCAGCGCCGCGCCTTCCCGGTGCTGCCCAGCCGCGCCGCCGCGCTGCGCGCCGCGGTGCTGGGCCTGGGCGGGGCGCTGGCGGCCGTCGTCGTGGCGGCCGCCATCTCGGTGAGCTTCGGCGGGCACCGCCACCACGGCGTCTTCGGCGAGAGCGCCGAGCAGGCCGCGGGCCGCCTGGTGGGGGTGGAGCAGGCCCGCCGCGTGGGCGTGCCCGCCGGGGTGGTGCCGGGCCTGGGGCCGGCCAGCAGCCGCGTGCTGCCCGTGGTGGGCGTGGGCCTGGCCTGCTCGGCGCTGTGGCTGGCCTTCGCGCCGCGGCGGGCGCCGCGGCTGTCGCGCCACGACCACGACCGCGAGCGCGAGCGCGCCCGGCAGGTGGTGGCGCGCTGGGGCGGGGACACCCTCGCCTTCTTCGCGCTGCGCGACGACAAGGACTGGTTCTTCACGGGCTCCTCGGTGGTCGCGCACTCGGTGCGCGGGGACGTCTGCCTGGTCTCCCCCGACCCCGTCGGGCCTCCGGGCGAGCGCGAGGCGGCGTGGGCCGACTTCCGGGAGCACGCCGAGCGCAACGGCTGGACGGTGCTCGTCATCGGCGCCTCGCAGGAGTGGCTGCCGGTGTACGAGAGCACCGGCATGCGCGGGGTCTACCTGGGTGACGAGGCCGTGCTGGACTGCCGCACCTTCACGCTGGAGGGCGGGGGGATGAAGTCGCTGCGCCAGGCCTTCAGCCGGGTCGGGCGCGCCGGTGTCACCTTCAGCTTCCACTCCCCCGCCGACCTGCCGCCCGCGCTGCGCGCCGAGCTGGTCGCCCTCAGCACGCAGAGCCGGCGCGGCGAGGCCGAGCGCGGCTTCTCCATGACCCTGTCGCGCCTGGCCGACCCGGTGGACCCCGAGCTGCTGCTCACGGTGGCCCACCAGGCGCGCGAGGGCGGGGGCAGCCGGGTGGTCGGCTTCGTCCAGTGGGTGCCGGCCGCCGGTGTGGACGGCTGGTCGCTGGACGTCATGCGCCGCTCCACCGAGGAGGACCTGCCCTCCGGCATCGTCGACGCCATGATCATCGCGACCGCTCAGCACGTGCGCGAGTCCGGCCAGCAGGGTCTCGGGCTGAACTTCGCGGTGCTGCGCACGGTGGTCAGCGGGGAGCAGGAGGGACGGGTGCCCGAGCTCGCCCGCCAGGTGCTGACCCGGCTGGGCGGCCACTCCCAGATGGAGTCCCTGTGGCGCTTCAACGCGAAGTACGACCCGTCCTGGCGCGCCCGCTACGTCGTCGTCGACGACCTGGCCCAGCTCGCCACCGACGGGCTCGCGGTGGCCCGCGCCGAGGGGCTGACCGGGGAGCTGCCGCTGGTCTCGGCCATCCCCCGCCTGGGGGAGCAGCTCCAGGGCGTCGGCACGGCGCTGCTCGAGCGCCTGCCCGGGCGCTCCCGCCCCGGCGACCACGACGACGATGACGACGACGTGGGCGGTGACGTGGGCGACGGCGGAGCATCGCGCGGCGGGGCCGCACCCCCGCGATGACGGGTGCCGCGGCCCTGGGGCTGGCGGCCGCGCTCGTCGCGGCGGTGGGGTACGGCGCCGCCTCGGTGCTGCAGGCGGTCGGAGCGCGGCGCGCCGAGGCCGCGGCGCCTCCCGGGGCCGGCGCCGCGGCGAGCGGCCTGGCCCGCCAGCCCGCCTACCTGGCCGGGGTCGCCCTGGACGGCGCCTCCTGGCTGGTCTCGCTGGCGGCGCTGCGCACGCTGCCGCTGTTCGCCGTGCAGGCGCTGCTGGCGGGCTCGCTGGCGGTCACCGCCGTCCTGGGCTCCCGGGTCCTGAGCGTGCGCCTGGGGCGCCGGGGCGGGGTGGCGGTCGGCCTCGCCGTCGCCGGTCTGGCCCTGGTCGCTGCCGGCGCCCGTGCGGGCAGGCCCGAGCCGGCACCTGCGGGCGCGGTCGCGTGGTGCCTGGCGCTCGCGGTGGCGCTGGCGCTGCTGTGCGCCGTCCCGGCCGGGTGGGGGCGCGGCCTGCTGACCGGCCGGACCGGCGCCCTCGTCCTCTCCACGGCAGCGGGCGTGGCCTGCTCCGTCGCGGCGCTGTGCGCGCGGGTGGTGGAGCCGGCCTCCTGGCTGGGACTGCTGGCCGAGCCGGCCGTGTGGGCGGTGGCCGTCTCCGGCGTCGCCGGCACGGTGCTCTACGGGCGGTCGCTGGCCGGGGACGGGGTGGTGCTGGCCACGACGGCGCTGTGGGTGGTCGAGGTGGTGGTGGGCGGCGCCGCCGGCCTGCTGCTGCTGGGTGACGGCGTGCGCGCGGGCTGGGCCGCGCCGGTGCTGGCCGGGGTGGTGCTCGCGCTCGTGGCGTGCGCGGCGCTGGCCAGGCCGGCGGCGGCCGCGGGCCCGCCTGGCTGAGGCCGCGCGGCCGGCTCCGCGCCCTCCACCGCGCCCACCGGCGCTCCTGCGACGCGGGTCCGGCGCCTCAGGCCAGCTCCCCGTCGAGGTAGGTCCAGCGGCGCTGCTCGCGCACGAACGTGCTGCGCTCGCGCAGCACCCCGCGCTCCGGCCCGCGCCGCCAGCGCGCCTCGAAGAGCACGACGCCCTCGTCGTCGAAGGGGCCGCCGCCGCGGGTCTCCAGCACGTCCAGGCGCACCCAGCGCTGCTCGTCGTCCAGCTGCAGCTCCTCGGCGTCCGGGCGCGTGGAGGGGTGCCAGGTGCGGGCCAGGTAGCCGGTGTCGCGCAGGACGAAGGCCGTGTACCGCGAGCGCATGAGCGCCTCCGCGGTCGGGGCGTCGACCTCTCCGCGGTGGTGGCGGCCGCAGCAGGCCGCGTAGGCGTCACCGCTGCCGCACGGGCAGCGGCTCGCGCCGGCGGTCGCGCTGTCGGTGGCGCTGTCGGTGGCGCTGCCTACGGTGCCCGTCATGACCTCCAGTGTGGGACCCCGCGCCGAGCGACCGACCATGCCGGAGGGGTACGGGCTGCCCGAGACCACCGACGGGGTGCTCCCGTGGGCCGCCGTGGAGGAGCGGCTGGTGGCCGCGCAGCACTACTGGCTGGCCACCACGCGGCCCGACGGGCGCCCGCACGTGGTGCCGCGGTGGGGCGTGTGGTTGGAGGGGCGCTTCTGGTACGACGGCGCACCCACCACCGTCCACGCGCGCAACCTGGCGTCCAACGCCGCGTGCTCGCTCCACCTGGAGGACGGCGCGCAGGCGGTGGTGGTCGAGGGCGAGTCCCACCCCGCCCGCGCCGACGCCGACGACCTCGGCCGACGGCTGTCGGCGGCGTTCGCCAAGTACCACGGCGCCGGGTACTCCCCCGGCGCCGACGCCTGGGCGGGCCCGGACGGCGGCGGCCTGCGCGTGCTGGTGCCGCGGCGCGCGCTGGCCTGGTTCTCCTTCCCCACCGACTGCACGCGCTTCACCTTCGGCTGACCCGTCAGCGCCGGGGGCGTGACACGACGGAAGGCCCGACCTGGTGGTCGGGCCCTCCGCGGGGTGGGGTGCCGCTCTGCTGGGCTGCTGAGAGCGACGAGTGGAGGTGGCGGGAATCGAACCCGCGTCCGCCGTCGTACCCCCAGGGCTTCTCCGGGTGCAGACCGTGAGTCGTTCTGCTCGGCCCCAGCGCTCACACGGACGTTGCGCTGACGGGCCCAGCCACCTTGGTTTCCCACCGACCCCGGTGACACTGGTCGGTGGTGGAGCTCCCTAGCTGACGCCGGTACCCGGGCCGGGAGCACTCCCGGGCCGACGGACTTTCACCTCAGCTGATCAGGCAGCGAGAGCGAAGTCGGTGCTCTTGGAATCGGCACCTATGGGTTTGCAAGGGACGTTAACGAGATGACCTTGCCTTCTCGACCCGCTTCCCCTGGTTCGACGATGCGACGTCGAGACCTGGCACCCCCTGTGGAGTTGTGCGGAGCACTCTACGCGCTCCACCGGGTGCAGCGCTGCGCGGCGCGGCCCTGTTCCCGCACCGGGGCGCGGACCGGGTCAGACTGGTCCCGTGGACGACGACGAGGTCGGTCGGGTGGAGCAGGTCGAGCACCGGCTGCAGCGCTCGCTCAGCGCGTGGGTGGCGCTCAGCGCCGTCGGCGGGGCGGTGGCGCTCGCCGCCGGGCGCTCTCGGACGGACCCCGCGCTGCGCGCCTTCGGGGTGCAGACGCTGCTGTGGGCCGCTGTCGACGCCGGCGTGCTCGCCGCCAGCCGGCGCGGCACCACGCCGCCGGCCGGCCGGCTGCGGGCGCTGCTGCTGGCCAACGCCGCCGCCGACGTCGGGTACGTCGGCCTCGGGGCGGCGCTGGCCGCCCGGCCGCAGCGCGTGCCGCGCCGCCTGAGGCGCCGCGGCACCACCGACGCGGCGCTGCGCGGCCACGGCCTCGCGGTGGTGCTGCAGGGAGCGGCGCTGCTCGTCCTCGACTGCACCTCCGCGGCCCGCCTGCGCCCGCCCCGCTCCTGACCGCCCCTCCCCGCCACGACCACGCACCTGCGCGCCACCTGCCCTCCGTGATCATGGGCGGTCGGCCACCTCGCGACCTCGACGCTCCGTCGGCTGGTGGGGCTGCGGAGGGGGCAGGCTGAGTGCCGGTGGACCGGACCCGTCCCGCTTCCGGGCCCTGACCCGGCACCGGGCCTCAGGCTCCCCACCGGGCGTGCTCGCCTGGCGCACCGGCGCACGACCGTCGACGGGAGGGGCGACGCAGCGCCCTCCCCGGCGACGATCACGCAGCTGCGCGCCACACCCGCGCGGCTCAGGCGGTGAGCACCAGCTTGCCGCGGACGTGGCCGTCCATCTGGGCCCTCCAAGCGTCGGCGGCGCGCTCCAGCGGGAACGCCTCCTGCACCTCCACGCGCACCGCGCCCTCAGCCACGAGCGCCGCGAGCTGCGCCAGCTGCCCAGCGTCGGGGATGACGAAGCAGTAGACGCCCCCCACCTCGGCGACCGCCTGCGGGTCGACGTTGGAGGCCGTGCGCGCCGGGTCCTTCGCGAGCTCGGCGGACTGCCGGATGGCGTCGCCACCGATGTAGTCGACCGCGGCGTCGACGCCCTCGGGGGCGAGCGCCCGCACGGCGTCGACCAGGCCGTCGCCGTAGAGGACCGGCTCGGCGCCGAGGGAGCGCACGAAGTCGTGGTTGCGCTCGCTGGCCGTCCCGATGACGCGGGCGCCGCGGGCCTTGGCGATCTGGACGGCGAGGTGCCCGACGCCGCCGGAGGCGGCGTGGACGAGCACCACGTCGCCCGAACCCGCGCGCACGGCCTCCAGTGACTGCAGCGCGGTCAGCCCGGCCAGGGGCAGGGCGCCGGCCACCTCCCAGGAGAGCGCCGGCGGCTTCAGCGCCCAGTGCCGCTGGTTGCCGGCCACGAGCTCGGCGTAGCAGCCGTCGCGCACGAAGTCCTTGCGCAGGTACCCGAGCACCTCGTCGCCGGGGGCGAGGTCGTGCACGGCCGGGCCCACCGCCTCGACGACGCCGGCGGCGTCCCACCCGGGGATGGTCGGCAGGAAGGACGGGAAGGCCCCCTGCAGGTACCCGGCGCCGACCTTGAAGTCGACCGGGTTCACCCCGGCTCCCTCGACGCGGACGAGCACGGAGTCCGGGCCGACCACGGGGTCGGGCTGCTCGCCGACCTCCAGGACCTCGGGACCGCCGTAGGACGAGTGGAAGACTGCGCGCACGGCTCACCACCCTGCGCCGCGCTCAGCTCGCCCGCGAGCCGAACCGCCCGGGGGGGCGACGACGGGAGCTACTCGCCGATGCGGGTGCGCTGGCGCATGGCGCGCTGGGCCTCGCGCTCGTCGGTGGCGGTGCGCAGCGCCTGCCGCTTGTCGAAGGTCTTCTTGCCCTTCGCCACGCCGATCTCCACCTTGGCCCGCCCGCCGCGGAAGTACAGCTGCAGCGGCACGAGCGTGTACCCGGACTGGCCGGCGGCCTGCGCGAGCTTGTCGATCTCGGCGGCGTGCAGCAGCAGCTTGCGGCGCCGGCGCGGCTCGTGGTTGGTCCACGTGCCCTCGGTGTACTCGGGGATGTGCACGGCCTCGAGCCACGCCTCACCGCGCTCCACCTCGGCGAACCCGTCCACGAGGGAGGCGCGGCCCTGCCGCAGCGACTTCACCTCGGTGCCGGTGAGCACGAGCCCGGCCTCGAAGACGTCCTCGATGGCGTAGTCGAAGCGGGCGCGGCGGTTGGAGGCCACCACCGTCCGGGTGGTCGTGTCACGGCCGGTGGCGGCTGCGGGCTTGCTGGTCTGCGGCGCGTGCCACTCCCCGCGCCCACCTCGTCCGGCCATCGGTCCAGTCTACGGAAGCCCGCCACCCGGTTCCCGGGCGCGCCGGTGCTGCGGCGCGGTCAGAGCCAGCCCGCCATGGCGTCGGTGGGCGAGCCGTCCACGCGCACCTCGAAGTGCAGGTGGCAGGCGGTGCCGACGCCCGTGCTGCCCGAGTAGGCCACCAGGTCGCCCTTGCGCACGTCCTGCCCGGAGCGCGCCACGAACCGCGACAGGTGGGCGTAGGCGGTCGCGACGTCGCGCCCGCCCACGGTCCCGTGGTCGATGACGAGGATGTTGCCGTAGCCGGTGCCGGGCCCGGCGCGCACCACCTCGCCGTCCGCGGCCGCGTACACCGGGGTGCCGCACGCGGCCCGCAGGTCCGTCCCGGCGTGCAGGCGCCGCACGTGGTAGACGGGGTGCACCCGGTAGCCGAAGCCCGACGTCACCGTCATCGCGGCCAGCGGGTTGCCCAGCAGCCCGCGCTGGGGGGCGGCCGAGCCGCCCCCGCCTCCCCCGCCTCCCGAGCCGCCGCGGGCGCGGGCGCGGGCGCGCAGCTGCGCGGAGATGTCGTCGCTCTCCCGCTGCGCCTGCGCCACCTGCTGCTCGTAGTCCCGCTTCTGCGCCTCGATGTCGGCGAGGGCGGCCTCCTTGGTGGCCTCCAGCTGCGCCAGCTCGTCCGTGGCGGCCTGGGCCTGGGCCTCGGCGCGCTGGGTCTGGACCAGGTGGTCGGCCGCCTGCTGGCGCAGCTCGGCCATCTGCTGGCGCACCGCCTCCAGCCGCTCCGCGCGGTGCTGCTGCTCGGCGCGCACCTGCGCCAGGCGCGCGGTGGAGCTCTGCTGCACGCGCGCCGCGGCGTCGACCAGGGCCAGCCTGTCGGCCAGCTCGCTGGGCCCCTGGCCACCCACCACCGCCGCGGCGAGCCCCGCGTCGACGCCGCCGCCGCGGTAGGTCGCCGAGACCAGGCGCGAGACGCGCTTCTCTGCGGCGGCCAGGTCGGCCTCGCCGCCCGCGAGCTCCTGCACCGCCACCTGCTCGGCGGCCTCGGCGGCCGCCAGCTGCCCGGCCAGCTCCACGTCGCGGTCCTGGGCGGTGCGCACCTCGCCCTGCGCCGCCTTCAGCGCCGCCTGCACGGCGGGCTGGCGGGCCTGGACGTCGGCGAGCTCGGCGGCGGCGCGCTGGGCCCGCTCACCGGTGTCGGCCAGGCCCTCCTGGGCCTGCGCCAGGGCGTCCTTGAGGCGCTGCTGCTGCGCCTTCAGCTGCGCGGTGGTGGTCGCGCCGGCCGGCTGGGCGCCGTCGGCCACCCCGACGGCGCCACCGGCGCCGACGAGCAGGGCGACCGCCAGCGCGAGCGCCGGCAGCCGTCGTCGTCGTCCTGGTCTCCCCACAGCCGGGCTCGCAGCCCGGCTCAGACGCGCAGGTAGCGCGAGAGCGTGGTGACCGAGGCGGTGCCGGCCAGCAGGACGGCGATGGCCAGCAGCACCGGCGCCACGAGCCACACCTGGTGGGTGCCGACGTAGCCGAACAGCGGCAGCGCCTCGACCAGCCAGCCCTGCACCCCGAAGCGCACGGCGGCGTACAGGACCCCCACGGCCAGGCCGGCGCCGACGACGGCGGCGAGCACGCCCTCCAGGAGGAAGGGCAGCTGGATGAGCAGCTTGGAGGCGCCGACCAGGCGCATGATCCCGGTCTCGCGGCGGCGGCTGAAGGCGGACAGGCGGATGGTGGTGGCGATGAGCAGCGCCGCGGCGACGATCATGACGACGGCGAAGCCGCCGGCCACCGCGGTGGCCACGTTGAGCACCGTGAAGAACGGGTCGAGCACGCGGCGCTGGTCCTGCACCTCCTCCACGCCCGGGGTGCCGGCGAAGTACTGCGTGACCACCTCGTACTTGGTGGGGTCCTTGAGCTTGACCCGGTAGGACTCGTTGAGCTGGTCCTCGGTGGCCGACTCGGCGATGGCGGTGCCCGCGAACTGCTCCTGGAAGCGCGCGAAGGCGTCGGCCTTGGACTCGAACTGCACCGACTCCACGTACGGCGCGAGCGTGGGCGAGCGCAGGTCGGCCAGCACCGCCTCGCGCTGGGCGGCGCTCACCTCACCGCCGGTGCAGGTGGGCGCCTCGGAGTCCTTGGCGCACAGGAACACCGAGACCTGCACGCGGTCGTACCAGTAGTCCTTCATCTGCCCGACCTGCAGCTGCAGCAGGCCGCCGGCGCCGACGAAGACGAGCGAGACGAAGGTGACCAGGACGACGGAGACCGTCATCGCGGCGTTGCGGCGCAGGCCGGTGAGGATCTCCCCGGCCAGGAAGCGGAGCCTCACCAGGTCACCCCCTGCTGCGCGGGCCGCTCGAACCGCTCGGACCGCTCCGCCCGCTCCGACCGCTCGGACCGTGCGGGTGCGACGGCGGGAAGCTGCGCGCTCACCATGCCCGTGACGGGCGCGGTGCCGTAGCCGCCGGCGACCTCGTCGCGCACGACGACGCCGCCCTCCAGCTCCACCACGCGCTTCTTGCTGGCGTCGACCAGGCCGTGGTCGTGGGTGGCCATGACGATGGTGGTGCCGGTGCGGTTGATGCGCTCCAGCAGCCGCATGATGCCCTCGCTGGTCACGGGGTCGAGGTTGCCGGTGGGCTCGTCGGCCAGCAGGATCGACGGCCGGTTGACGAAGGCGCGGGCCACCGCCACGCGCTGCTGCTCACCGCCGGACAGCTCGTGCGGCAGGCGCCGCTCCTTGCCCGACAGCCCGACCAGCTCGAGGGTCTCGGGCACCACCTGGGCGATGTGGTGGCGGCTCTTGCCGATCACCTGCAGGGCGAAGGCCACGTTCTCGAAGACCGTCTTGCTCGGCAGCAGGCGGAAGTCCTGGAAGACCACGCCCATCTGGCGGCGCAGGTGCGGCACCTTCCAGCTGGACAGGCGGGCGACGTCGCGACCGGCCACGTGGACGTGGCCGCGGGTCGCGACGTCCTCGCGCAGCACCAGGCGCAGCAGCGTGGACTTGCCCGACCCGGAGGCCCCCACGAGGAAGACGAACTCCCCGCGCTCGATGTCGAGGTCGACCCGGTGCAGAGCCGGCCGCCGGGAGCGCGGGTAGGTCTTGGAGACGGACTCGAAGCGGATCACGGTCGCCTGCCAGCTCGGGTGCGGGGTGCGTGATCGAGGTTAGGCAGGCCGACGCGCCCGAACCGGGCATCTCGCCCGGCGTGTCCGCCACTTCCCGCGGGGCGGTCCCCGGGGGTCAGCTCTCGGAGGCGCGCTCGCGCTGGCGGCGCCAGCGGATGCCGGTCTCCAGGAAGTCGTCGATCTCACCGTCGAAGACGGAGGCCGGGTTGCCGACCTCGTGCTCGGTGCGCAGGTCCTTGACCATCTGGTACGGGTTGAGCACGTAGGAGCGCATCTGGTTGCCCCAGCTGCCGGAGTCGTCGCCCTTGAGGGCGTCGAGCTCGGCCTGGCGCTCCTCGCGGGCCCTGACCAGCAGGCGGGCCTGCAGCACCCGCAGAGCTGCGGCCTTGTTCTGCAGCTGGCTCTTCTCGTTCTGGCAGCTGACCACGATGCCGGTGGGGATGTGCGTCAGGCGCACCGCGGAGTCGGTGGTGTTCACCGACTGCCCGCCCGGGCCGGAGGACCTGAAGACGTCGACGCGCAGGTCGTTCTCGGGGATCTCGATGTGGTCGGTCTCCTCGGTGACCGGGAGCACCTCCACGCCGGCGAAGGAGGTCTGGCGCCGGCCCTGGTTGTCGAAGGGGCTGATCCGCACCAGGCGGTGCGTGCCCTGCTCCACCGAGAGGGTGCCGTAGGCGTAGGGGGCGTGGACGGCCATGGTGGCCGACTTGATGCCCGCCTCCTCGGCGTAGGAGGTGTCCATGACCTCGGCCTTGTGGCCGTGGCGCTCCGCCCAGCGCAGGTACATGCGCAGCAGCATCTCGGCGAAGTCGGCGGCGTCGACGCCACCGGCCTCCGCGCGGATCGTCACCAGCGCCTCGCGCTGGTCGTACTCCCCCGACAGCAGCGTGCGGACCTCGAGCTCCCCCAGCGCCTTGCGGATGCCCGTGAGCTCCTTCTCGGCCTCGGCCCGCGTCTCCTCGGCCGTCTCGGCGTCGCCCTCGGCGGCGGCCTCGTCGGCCATCTCCACGAGGGTCTCGAGGTCGTCGATGCGGGCGCCCATGCGCTCCAGCCGCTCCAGCTCGGACTGCGCGTGCGACAGCCGGCTCGTCACGGCCTGGGCGTTCTCGACGTCGTCCCACAGGTCCGAGGCCGAGGCCTGCTCGGTGAGCTGGGCGACCGTGGCCTTGAGGGCGTCGACGTCGCTGACCTCGCGGACCGCGCGGTAGGTGCTGCGGAGGGAGGAGATCTCAGCGGGGAGGTCGACTGCTGCCACGACCGGCAAGACTACGACGGCCGATGATGCGTCCATGACTGAGCAGACCGGGCAGCAGCAGCCCCTCGTGGTCGTCCCGGAGGCGGAGGGCGTCGCGGCGCTGTCCTCGGCGGGGGTGCGGACGGTGGTCGTCGCGCCCGACGCGCCGGTGCCGGACGAGCTCCGGGGCGCCTCCGTGCTGGTGGTCGGGCCCGCCGAGTCGCCCGCCGAGGTGCGGGCGGCGCTGGAGCAGGTCGCGCAGCTGCCCGACCTGCGGCTGCTGGTGAGCCTCGGGCAGGGCAGCGAGCAGTGGGGCGGGCTGCGCGAGGGCGTCGCGATCGCCACCGCCCGCGGCGCGCACGGCGGCTCGACCGCGGAGTGGGTGCTCGCGGCGGTGCTGGCGCAGCTGCGGCTGCTGCCCGAGCACCTCGAGGCCCAGCGCGAGCGCCGGTGGGGCGGGCGGACCGCCCGCACGCTGATGCGCTCGCGCGTGGTCGTGCTGGGTGCGGGCGACCTCGGCGAGAACGTCAGGGCCCGGCTGGCGCCCTTCGGGGCGGAGGTCGTGGTGGCGGCGCGGACGGCGCGCGAGGGCGTGGTGAGCATGGAGGAGGCGCGGTCGCTGCTGGGGCGGACGGACGTGCTCGTCGTCGTCCTGCCGCTCACCGAGGACACCCACCACGTGGTCGACGCGGAGCTGCTTGCCGCCCTGCCGGACGGCGCGCTCGTGGTCAACGCCGGGCGCGGGCCGCTGGTGGACACGTCCGCGCTGCTCGCGGAGCTGCAGAGCGGGCGGCTGCTGGCGGCGCTCGACGTCACCGACCCCGAGCCGCTGCCGGCCGACCACCCCCTGTGGGACGCGCCGGGCCTGCTGCTGACCCCGCACGTGGCGGGCAACACCGAGGGCGCCGGCGAGCGGGCGTGGGCGCAGGTGGCCGAGCAGGTGGCGGCGTTCGCGCGCGGTGAGGCGCCGCCGAACCTCGTGCGCTGACGCCCGTCGACCGTGGACGCTGTGCTCCGGTGCGGACCCCCGCACCGGAGCACAGCGTCCACGGTCGAGGCCGGCGAGGCGCCGCCGCCGGGCGGGTCAGTTCATGAGGTCGTTGAGGAAGCCGCCCTGCTGCTGACCGCCCTGGGTGGGCGTGGGCCGGCCCTCGCTGGGCTGCACGAGCACGAAGCCGGGGCCGTGGAAGAGGTACTGGAACGCCTCCCCGGAGCCGCCGCGCAGCAGCGAGCGGACGTTCATGCTGCTCACCAGCTGCGGACGGAGGTGGCTGGACCAGGCCACGGCGGCCTGGACGTCCACCCCGGTGGGCTGCTGGGAGCAGTCGAGCAGCACCGGCGGGCCGTCGCTGGTCAGCGCGACGACGCCGTGGCCGCTCACCTCCACGTTCCACACCCCGCCGGACAGGCGCCCGGCGCCCTGCACGCGGCGGATGTCCCACTGCAGGCTCGCGTCGAAGGCGAGCAGGTTCTTGCCGTCCACGCTGATGCCGTCACCCTCGAGCAGGATGAGGTGGACGTGCTCGGCGGTGTTGGCGAAGAAGACCTCGCCCTGCCCAGAGACCCGCATGAGCGGGGTGTCCTCGCTGGTGACGAGCTTCTTGATGAACTTGGCCATGGTGCCCGAGCCCTCGTGGTCGAAGCGCACGGAGCCCTGGTAGGCGACCATGGAGCCCTTGGCCGCGAGCACGTCCTGGCTGAGCGTGACCCGCAGCATCGCGGAGTTCTGCAGCACCCAGCGCTCGCTGGTCTGCTTCTCGGCGGTGGCGGCGTCGAAGAGGTTGCTGCGCACGACGCAACCCTGGCACCGCGGGCCCCGGAGGTCCAGGGCCTCCGGGGCCGCGGGTGCCGGTCGCGCCGCGTCCTCAGAGGGGGCGCAGCGCCAGCGCGCGGCGGGCCGCGCGGACGGCGAGGCGCTCGGCCTTCGCCGCCAGGCGGACCGCTCGCGCCCGGTCCCTGCGGGCCGCCTCGTCGCGGGAGGCGGCCACGGCGCGCTGCAGCTCAGCGCGGTGGACGTGCTGCAGGGTCAGCAGCTGGTCGGGGTGGTACGTGTGCACGGCGGGCTCCTCAGGGGGTGGCCCGCGGCGCCGCCGGTCAGGCGACGGCGCCCACGGGCTCGGGCAGGGGGTGCTTGCGGGGGCGGCCGCGGGGCCGCTTGCGGGGCACGACGACTCCGGACAGGACCAGCTCGCCGCCCCAGACGCCCCAGGGCTCTGAGCGGTCCAGGGCACCGGCCAGGCACTCCGCGCGCAGCGGGCAGGCCGTGCACAGCGCCTTGGCGGTCTCGACGTCCTGCGGGAGCTCGGCGAACCAGAGCTCCGGGTCGTTGACCCGGCAGGGCAGCGACGACATGGGGTGTTCCTCTCGGTGTGGCGGTGCTGCGGAGCGGTGCGGGGACCGTGAGCAGCACGAAGGCCGCGGGTCCCCGGTGTCGGGGATCCGCGGCCTGTCGCCGGGAGAGGAGCGGACCTAGCTGGTCAGCACCTGCCGGCGGACAGGGAGGAGCCCCGAGACGGGCGGGTTCGGGATGAGGGCGCCCATGAGGACGGCGTGCCGCTGGCGCCGGGCGCGACCGGCGACGACGCCGGGGGCCGCGGGCACAGCGGTGCCCCGGGACCCACCGGGGGTGGGCACGCGGAGGTCGGAGGACGACACCTCGAACGGGCTGTTCACGTACTCCGTCATCTCGCACCTCCCTCGTCCGCGCGCCGTCCGCCGTGGACAGCGCTCATCGCGTGACCACGAGGCTAGGGGGCCTCGTGCGAGCCGCACAACAGGTTTTTCCGGCTCGTCGCCGGCGGCCGCGCTCGCCGCCCTCCGCGGAGGGCGCGCAGACCGCGGCCGGCGAGCACCAGGGCTGGTGGGGGGGCCGCAGCGGGCCCCCCGCGCCGCCCGCTCCTCAGACCTTGAAGGTGGAGACCAGCTGGCGCATGTCCTCGGCGATGGCGGTCAGCTCCCCGGCGGCCGCCTGCGCGGCAGCCGCACCGGCGGAGGCCTCCTGCGCCACCTGCGCCACCTGGTCGACCGCCGCCACCACCCGGTGGCTCGCGGCCGCCGCGCTCGACCCGGTGCCCGACATCTGGGTGGTCACGGCCGACTGCTCCTCCACCGCGCTGGCCATGGTGCCGTTGTGCTCGTGGACCTGGTCGACCACCGAGCGGACGTGCTCCACCGCGGTGGTGGCCTCCTGCGTCCCGGCCTGGATGGCCTGCACCTGCTCGGTGATGTCCCCGGTGGCCCGGGCCGTCTGCAGGGCCAGCTCCTTGACCTCGCCGGCGACGACGGCGAAGCCCTTGCCCGCCTCCCCGGCCCTGGCGGCCTCGATGGTGGCGTTGAGCGCGAGCAGGTTGGTCTGCTGGGCGATGGCGTTGATGAGGTCGACCACCGCGCTGATCTGGGCGCTGGCTCGCCCGAGGGACTCGATCTGCTCGGCGGCGCGCCCCGCCGTGGTGACCGCCTCCACCGTGACGGAGGAGGCCCGGCTGGCGCTGGTGGCGATCTCGCCGATCGAGGCGGCCAGCTCGTCGTTGGCGGTGGCCAGCTCGCGGATGCTCCCGTCGACGTCCTGCGCCGAGCGGGCCGCGTCCACGGCGCGCTCGGAGGTGGTGGAGGCGGCGGTGTGCAGCCCGGAGGAGACGCTGCTGACGGCGGTGGCCGTCTCGGTGAGCCGGGCGGCGGCCTCGGTGATGGAGCGCACCGTGGAGCTGACCTTGGCCTGGAAGCGGTTGAAGGCGGCGGCGAGCTGGCCCGCCTCGTCCGAGCGCGACTCGTCCAGGCGCTGGGTGAGGTCGCCGTCGCCGTCGGCGATGTCGGAGAGCCTGTCGCGCAGCACCTCCAGCGGCCTCACGGTGCGGCGGGCGATGACGACGGTGACCAGCGCCATGGCGAGCAGCGCGCCACCGGCCAGCAGGAGGCAGAGGGTGCGCAGGCGGTCGGCGGAGGCCAGCACCGTGGACAGGGGCACGGTGACGACCACGGCCCACGTGTCGGTCTCGCCGAGGGGGACGGGCACGGCGACCACGCGCTGCTCGCGCCCGTCGACGACGGCGGTGGTGCTGGTCGTGCGGCCAGAGGCCACCGCGGCCTGCGCGAGCCTGCCCGCCTCGCCACCGAGGGGCTCACCGACCTCGGCCCCGGCGCCGGAGCCGACGACGACGCCGGAGGCGGTCACCAGGGTGGACCGGCCGGCGCCCAGGGGGCGGATGGCGGCCACCTGCTCCTGCACCGAGCTCAGCGGCAGGTCCACGCCGGCCACGCCGACCACCTCACCGCCGCGCACCACGGGCGCCGCCGCGGAGGTCATGAGCACCTGCTGCCCGCTGACCTCGTAGCTGTAGGGGTCGAGCACCTTCTCCCGGCCGGAGCGCTGGGCGATGACGTAGTAGTCACCGGCGCCGGCCTCGGTGTAGCCCGTCAGCGCCGTGACGGCGATCGAGGAGCCGTCGCGGTACCAGTAGGAGACGTAGCGACCGGTGGCGTCGCTGCCGGCGGCGTCGACGTGGCGGGCGTCCTGGCCGTCGAAGGCGTCCGGCTCCCACCCCGACCACGAGCCCAGGAACTGCGGGTGGGCCGCCAGCAGGTCGCGCTCGATCGCGTCGGCCTGCTCGCGCGTGCCCCCGGTGGCGCTCAGGGCGCCCAGGGTGGCGGCCAGCGAGCGCGCGGCCTGCACCCCGGTGGCGATGTCCTCGCGCACGGTCGCGGCGCCGGCCTCGGCGGCCGCGTCGGTGTAGCGGAAGGCCGACTCCTCGGCCATCGCCTGGGTGCGCTGGCCGATGACGCCGACCAGGGCCACCAGCGCCACGGCGAGCATCGCCACGACGCTGAGGACCAGCCGGGCCTTCATCGTGCGGGTGAGGGTCTCCACGGGTGCTCCTGCTGCTCTGCTCGGGCGCACGGGACGTGCCGCAGGAGGGATCGGGTGCCGGCGCGCCCGCCTTGAGCGCTCAGGCGCCGGTGGCCCCCGCCAGGACGCCGAGCACCGCCTCGCCGTACCGCTCCAGCTTGGCGGGACCCACGCCCGGGATCCGCGCGAGCGACCCGGTGTCCGACGGCGTCGTCTCGGCGATCGCCACCAGCGTCGCGTCGGTGAAGACCACGTAGGCGGGCACCTTCGCCTCCGCGGCCGTGGCCGAGCGCCAGGTGCGCAGCGCGTCGAAGACCGCCTCGTCGTAGGTGGGCGGGCAGCTCTCGCAGCGGCCCACCTTGCGCTCGGCGGGGGTGTTGAGGGCCAGGCCGCACGAGCGGCACGTGCGGGCCAGGCCGGGGCCCTTCCTGGAGCGCCCACCGCCCCCGCCGCCGCCCGAGCCGCCCCGGCGCCGCTCCCGCTCGGCCGGGTCGACGGGGCGCAGCCCGTCGAGGAAGCGCGAGGGCGTGCGGCTGGCCCTCCCGCCCGGGGTGCGGGCGCGGCCCCAGGAGACGGCGAGGTGCTCGCGGGCGCGGGTGATGCCCACGTAGAGCAGGCGGCGCTCCTCCTCCACCTTCTCGGGGTCGTCGGCGGAGAAGCTGATCGGCAGCAGCCCCTCGCTCACCCCGACCAGCCACACGGCGTCCCACTCCAGGCCCTTGGCGGCGTGGAAGGAGGCCAGCGTGACCCCCTGCACCGTGGGGGCGTGCTGGGCGGCCGAGCGCTCGTCGACCTCGGTGACCAGGTCGGCGACCCGGGCGCCGGGGCGGGCTGCGGCGACGTCGTCGGCGAGGGCGGCGAGCGCCTGCAGCGAGGCCCAGCGCTCGCGGGCGGCGCCGGCGGCGGTGGGCGGCTCGGCGGTCCATCCGGCGCTGGCCAGCACGTCGCGCACGGCCTCGCCCAGGGGGCGGCTGCCGTCGTCGGAGCGGGCCGCGCCGCGCAGCAGCAGCACGGCCTGGCGGACCTCGGCGCGGAAGAAGAACTTCTCCCCGCCGCGCAGCTGGTAGCCCACCCCGGCGTCGGTGAGGGCGGCCTCGAGGGGCTCGGACTGGCCGTTGGTGCGGAACAGCACGGCGACCTCGGCCGGCGGCGTGCCGGCGTCGATGCGGCGGCGCACCGCGGCGGCCACGCCGGCCGCCTCGGCGACGTCGTCGTCGTACTCGGTGAAGGTGGGGTCCGGGCCGGGCGGGCGCTGCGCGACCAGCTCCACCCGGGCCCTGACCGCCGCGGCGGGGGCCCTGTCGAGCAGGCGGTTGGCGAGGGCGACCACCTGCGGGGTGGAGCGGTAGTCGCGCACGAGCCGGATCACCGAGGCGCCGGGGTGGCGCCGGGGGAACTCCAGCAGGTGCGCCGGGGTGGCCCCGGCGAAGGAGTAGATGGTCTGGCTGGCGTCGCCGACCACGCACACGTCGTCGCGGCCGCCCAGCCACAGGTCGAGCAGGCGCTGCTGCAGCGGGGAGACGTCCTGGTACTCGTCGACGGTGAAGTGGCGGTACTGGCGGCGCACGCTCTCGGCGACGTCACCGCGCTCGGCGAGGATCCCGCAGGTCAGCAGGAGCACGTCCTCGAAGTCCATGGCGCCGCGGTCGGTCTTGACGTCCTCGTAGGACTGCATGACCCGGCTCATCGCCCCCGGGTCCAGGCCCGCCGGCGGGGTGCGCCCGGCCCGCGCCACCGCGGCCGGGTAGGCCTCGGGGGTCAGCAGCGCCACCTTGGCCCACTCGACCTCCGCGGACAGGTCGCGCACGGCCGTGCGGTCCACCGACAGCCGCAGCCGGCTGGCGGCCTCGGCGACCAGGCGGGCCTTGTGCTCCACGAGCACCGGCAGCGGCCCGCCCACGGCGGTGGGCCAGAAGTACTGCAGCTGGCGCAGCGCGGCGGCGTGGAAGGTGCGCGCCTGCACCGCGGGCACCCCGAGGTCGCGCAGCCGCGAGCGCATCTCCCCCGCGGCGCGGGAGGTGAAGGTCAGCGCGAGCACGCTGCGCGGGTCGTACACGCCGGCGTGCACGCCGTGCGCGATCCGGTGGGTGATGGCGCGCGTCTTGCCGGTGCCCGCCCCCGCCAGCACGCACACGGGGCCGCGCAGCGCGGAGGCCACCGCCCGCTGCTCGGGGTCGAGCGAGGCGAGGACGGCGTCGGCCAGGGTCGCGTGCGTGGCGGGTGCTGACATGTCCCGGCCATGATGGCTGACCGTGCCGACACCGCCGTCCCACCGTCCACAGGCGAGCGCCGCCGAGCTGGTCGATCGCGCCCGCGCCCTGGTCGAGGCCGCCGGTGGGCGGCGCGTGCTGCTGGGGCTGGTCGGGGCGCCCGGCGCGGGCAAGTCGACGCTGGCCGGGCAGCTGGTCTCCGCGCTCGGCGCCGAGCTGCCCGGCGGGGCGGCGCTGGTGGGCATGGACGGCTTCCACCTCGCCCAGGCCACGCTGGACCGCTGGGGGCGGGCTGACCGCAAGGGCGCACCCGACACCTTCGACGCCGGCGGCTACGTCGCGCTGCTGCGCCGGCTGCGCGCCCGCGACGAGGACGTCGTGCACGCCCCCGAGTTCCGCCGCGACCTGGAGGAGCCCGTGGGCAGCGCCGTGCCCGTGCCCCGCGAGGCCTCCCTGGTGGTCACGGAGGGCAACTACCTGCTGCTGGACGGGCCCTGGGCGCCGGTGCGCGAGCTGCTCGACGAGGTGTGGTTCCTCGCTCCCGCCGAGGACCTGCGCCTGCAGCGCCTCGTGGCCCGCCACGAGGCCTTCGGCAAGGCGCCCGAGGCGGCGCTGGCGTGGTCGCACGGGCCCGACCAGGCCAACGCCGACGTCGTCCTCGCCACGGCCCGGCGCGCCGACCTCGTGGTGCAGCTGCGCGGCTGAGCCGCAGCACCCCGGGATGACACCGGCGCGGAGAGGTGTTGACGCCCTGCGGAACGCACGCCCACCGACCCGAGGAGACCGATGTCTGCGCCCACGCTGCCCGAGCAGGGGTCCATCACCATGTACACGACCACGTGGTGCGGCTACTGCAAGATCCTCAAGAAGGGCCTGCAGCGCGAGGGCATCACCTGGAACGAGGTGAACATCGAGGAGGTCCCCGGCGCCGCCGAGTACGTGCAGAGCGTCAACGGGGGCAACCAGACGGTGCCCACGGTCGTCTTCCCCGACGGCTCCTCCGCGACCAACCCCTCCCTGGCCGAGGTGAAGGCCCGCCTGTCCTGAGGGTCGAGCCGCTCGACGCCGCCGGGCTCGCGCAGCGGGCCCTGGCGGCGCTCGAGCGCTCCGGCGGCCGGCGCCTCGGCGTGGACGCCGCGGTGCCGGCCGACGCCGCCGTCGTCGCCGACGCGGTGGTGGCCGCCCTCGAGGCCGAGGGCCGACCGGTGCTGCGGGTGAGCGCCGAGGACTACCTGCGGCCGCGGTCCCTGCGCCTGGAGCACGGGCCGTCCGACCCGGACGCGGGGTACGAGGGCTGGTACGACGCCTACGCCCTGCTGCGCGAGGTGCTCGACCCGCTGGGTCCCGGCGGCGCCGGCACCTGGCTGCCAGCCCTGTGGGACGCCGAGCGGGACAGGGCCACGCGGCAGCCGCGGCGGCAGGCCCCGCCGGGAGCCGTGCTCGTGCTCAGCGGGCCCTTCCTGCTGCGCTGGGAGATGTCCGGGGCGCTGGACGCCGTGGTCCACCTGCAGACCTCCCCCGCCGCCCAGCGCCGCCGGCTGGACCCCCGCGACGCCGACCGGGTGGTGGGCGCGTGGGCGCGCTACCTCGAGGAGACCGACCCGGCAGCGCGCGCCGACCTCGTGGCGCGCTGCGAGGACCCGCGCCACCCCGCCCTCGTGGTGGGCTGACCGCCCCTCCGGACCGCAGGCGGCGCCCGGGCCTCAGCGCCAGGCGCCGCCGGAGTCCTCCAGCGGGCCGCCGTACCAGTGCTCGATGATCCGCCGCGCGATCGAGACCGGCGGCGGCAGCAGCACGTCGCCGTCGCGCAGCGCCGCGACCAGCTCCTCGCGGGAGAACCAGCGCGCGTCGGTGATCTCCACGTCGTCGGTGAGCACCTCGGTGCTCACCGCGGTGCCCCGGAAGCCGAGCATGAGCGAGGCGGGGAACGGCCAGGGCTGGTTGCCCAGGTAGTCGACGTCGCCGACCTCGATGCCCACCTCCTCCAGCACCTCGCGGCGCACCGCGGCCTCCAGGGACTCCCCGGGCTCCACGAAGCCAGCCAGCGTGGAGTAGCGGTTGGCCGGCCACATGTCGTTGTGGCCCAGCAGGAGCCGGTCGTCGGCGTCGACCACCGACATGATCACCGCGGGGTCGGTGCGCGGGAAGTGCTCGCTGCCGTCGGCGGTGCAGCGGCGCACCCACCCCGCCTGCTCCACCGACGTCGGTGCGCCGCAGCGCGGGCACCGCGGGTGGACCGCGTGCCAGCGCAGCACGGCCA
The DNA here is from genome assembly GCF_052644995.1 of Quadrisphaera sp. KR29. Taxonomy (NCBI): domain Bacteria; kingdom Bacillati; phylum Actinomycetota; class Actinomycetes; order Kineosporiales; family Kineosporiaceae; genus Quadrisphaera; species Quadrisphaera sp. KR29. The sequence goes on along the minus strand of NZ_JBQXXG010000014.1, from coordinate 5,379 downwards.
CGGCCTGGGTGAGCAGGCCCGCCTCCAGGGCGTCCAGCTGCGCGCCGAGGGTGCGCAGGTCGGCCCAGTCGTCACCGCCGCCGGGGTCCAGGGAGGGGTCGGCGACCTCCTGCGCCACGTACCAGGTGCCGTCCGGGCCGGTGCCCAGCAGCACCCGCACCCCGTGCGGGGCTCCCGCGGGCGCGTGCGAGGGCGGCACCAGCGCCAGCCGCGGTGCGCCGCCGGCCGCACCACCACCACCGCCGCCAGAGCCCTGCCGGACGGGGGTGCGCCCGTCGTGGACGCGCAGCACGCGCGTCGCGTCATCGGCCCACAGCCGCTCCAGCAGCCCGTCGTCGCCGCGGCGGGCGCCCTGGCGGTCCGAGGTCGAGCGGGACAGGGAGAGGTCGGGCAGGGGTGCGGGAGCCACGGCGCCACCGTAGGCAGCCCCGCGCCGCGCGTCAGGCGGGGGGCTTGAGGGGGTCGTGCCCGATCGACATCAGGTGCCGGCGCCAGGCGGCGTCACCGGCCTGCGGCTCGGCCTCCGGGTCGGTCCGCTCCCGGACCGTGGTGACCACGCGCTGCATGAGCTGCAGGTCGTCCGGGGTGAGGTCGCCCTTGCGCTTGCCCAGCACGTGCACCACCTGCTGGCCCGCCGGCCGCCCGGCCTCGTCCGGCGTCGCCTCGGTGTCGGTGCCGGCGGCGTCGGTGCGCAGCCAGTCCTCCAGCTCGCGGCTGGTCATGTTCACCGCCTGGTGGAAGGCCCTCCACAGCGCGTCGACGTCGTGGACCTCCGGGGCTCCGGTGCTCTCGGTCATGCTCCCGGCTACCCGCGGGCGGGTCCGCGAAACCCGCCCGCCACGCCCTAGCGTTGCCCCGTGCGCCGCGACCCCTACCTCATGGCCGCGCTCGCCAGCGCCGCGCTGCCCGGCGCCGAGCCGACCCGGGTGCAGCTGCTCGACACCTCCGGTGCGGACCTCGACCTCGCGCTGGTGCAGGACGACCGCGGTGAGCGGCACGTCGTCAGCGCCCCCCGCGGCCCCGCGGCCGGCGCCGACCTCGAGCGCGAGGCCGCCGCGCTGGGGCTGCTGGCGCGCCTGGCCGACCCGGCGACCGGCGTCCGCCTGCCCTTCACCGTCCCCGCGGTGGCGGGGTGGACCCCGCTGCCCGAGGGAGGGCGCGCGGTGGTGACCACGTGGGTGCCCGGGGACGAGGTCGACGTGGCGGCCCTGCGGCCCGGCCCGCTGGCGACGTCGCTGGCGCACGCGCTCGCGGTGGTGCACGGGCTGCCGGCCTCCGCGGTCGACGACGCCGGGCTGCCGGTGTGGAGCGCGTCGGAGGTCCGCGACCGCCGCCTGTCGGAGCTGGACCGCGCCGCCGCCACCGGACGGGTGCCCGCGCGGCTGCTCGCGCGCTGGGAGCGCGCCCTGGAGGAGGTGCGCTGGTGGCGCTTCTCCCCCGTCGTCGTCCACGGCGACCTCGACGGCACCCGTGTGCTCACCGACGGGCGCGAGGTCACCGGCATCACCGGCTGGGGCTCCCTCAGCGTCGGCGACCCCGCCGACGACCTCGGCTGGCTGGCCGCCGCAGCCCCCACCGAGGCGCTCGAGGCGGTCCTGGCGGCGCACGCCGGCGCCCGCCACGAGCCGCTCGACCCGGCGCTGGCCGCCCGCGCCCGGCTGGCCGGGGAGATGGCGCTGGCCCGCTACCTGCTGCACGGCGCGGCCCTGGAGGACGACGACGTGCTGGACGACGCCACCGCGATGCTGGAGGACCTCGAGGCCTCCCTCGACGACGACGACGAGATGGGGCTCTGAGGCGTGAGGGTCGCTGCGCTCAACCTGGCCTCCGGCCGCGGTGCGGACGGGCGCCCGCTCGGGCGGGCCGCGCTGCGGGAGGCCCTGCGCGGCCTGGAGGGCTGCGACGCGGTGGCCCTGTCCGAGGTCGACGACGCCCAGCCCCGCTCCGGGGGCCTGGACCAGGCCGCCGAGGCCGCCGACGTCCTCGGCGCCCGGCACTGGCGGATGGCGCCGGCGCTGGCCGGCACCCCGGGCCTGCGGCGGGACTGGGCGCCCCTGGCCGGGACGCTGCGCGGGCCCACGCGGGACGGGGCCGCCGCCGACGTCGGGCTCGGTCACCGCCGTCCCGCCTTCGGCGTCGCGCTGGTCGTCCGGCGGCCGGTGACCGCCTGGCACGCCCTCGACCTCGGCACCGGACGCGGCCGGCTGCCGCTCGTCGTCCCCGACCCGGCCAGCGGCCGCACCGGGGTGCTGCTGTTCCCCGACGAGCCGCGCACGGCGGTGGCCGCGGTGCTCGCCGACGGCACCGTGGTGGCCGCCACGCACCTGTCCTTCGCCCCGCCGACGGCGCTGCGGCAGCTGCGGCGCCTCGCCGGCTGGCTGCGCGGGCTCGCCCCCGCCGGCCCCGACGGCGCGACCCGGCCCGTGCTGCTGGCCGGGGACCTCAACCTGCCGGCAGCGCTGGTGCGCCTGGCGGCCGGCGCCCCCACCCTCGTGCGCGCCCCGACCTTCCCCGGTGCTGCGCCGCGCGTGCAGCTGGACCACGTGGTGTCCCTGGGCGCCCCGGTCAGCGCGAGCGGGCGCGCGGTGCGGCTCGACGTGGGCGACCACCGCGCGCTCGTCGTCGACGTCTCCCCGCGCTGAGGCCGCTCAGTCGTCCCAGCCGGTCTGCGGGGTCGCGCACGTCTCGCGGAAGACGTACTGCGAGGGAGCCCGCCGCTCGCTGCTGGACCAGTCGATGGCCGGCCGGCGCTGCTCCGGCGGCAGGTGGCCGATGCGGTAGACGGCCATGAGGTCGAGGTCGTCGGGCACCCGCAGCAGCTCCTCGATGCGCTCCCACGCGCCGGGGACCTCCATGGGGAAGGAGACGAACTGGATGCCCAGACCCAGCTCGACCGTGGTCAGCCAGATGTTCTCGACCGCGGCGCCCAGGGAGAACAGCGAGTAGAAGGCCGACAGCTCCCCCGGGCGGTGCTCGGCCCTGTCGAGCAGCGCCGCCAGCAGCAGGGGTGAGCCGGCGACCAGCGCGCGGTTCTCCTCGCCGAGCCTCTGCGGCACGCGCAGCGCGTTCATCAAGCTCTGCCCGCGGCGGGTGAACACCTGCCCGGTGAAGGGGCGCAGCGGCGCGGGCAGCCTGTCGAAGAGCATGCCGCTGCGGTGCTGGGCCATCTCCTCGGCGCTGAAGCGGAAGTACCGCTTGTAGCGCTCGAAGAAGGTGCCGTTCGACATCGCCGTGGTCATGCTCTCGCCGCTGATGGCGGCGATGCGCTCGATGGTGGCGCGGTCCTCCACGAGCACGAACCGCCACGGCTGGCTGTTGAGCTGGCTCGGCGCCCGGCCCGCGACCTCCACGAGCAGGCGCTGGTGCTCCTGGCTCACGGGGTCGGGCAGGAAGGCGCCGTTCGTGGTGCGCCGGCGGCGGATCGCGTCGAGGAGCTCCACGCTCAGGCCCCCGCTCGCGCCGCGGCCCACGCGGCGCCCGTGGCGCCGAGCAGCGGCGGCGCCAGCGACGCCGCGAGCACCACGTGACCGGTCCCCCCCGCACGGACCCGGGGGACGACGGCCAGCGGCAGCAGCGCGGGAGCCAGCAGCGCCGCCGTCGTCCTGCTGCGGCCGTCGACGGCGCAGGCGGCGAGCGCGAGCAGCGTCCACGCGCACGTGGAGGTGTACAGGGCGTGGTGCGGCCAGCGGCTCCCGCGGCGGCCGCGCCGCGCGGCCAGGCCGACCCCGCAGTTCGCGGCCCAGCTGGCAGCGGCGGCCGTGCTCAGCGCCGCGCCCACCCGGGCGGGCACCCGCCGGGCGTCCCCCGGGTTCCTCGTGCGCACGCGCTCACGCTAGAGGCCCCCCACCGGTGCCAGCACCGGGGCCGCAGCCCGCTCGCGGCCAGCGCGACGCGGGACTCACCCTGGCTCAGCCGATGCCCAGGTGGTCCTCCACCGCAGCCAGGGCGGTGTCGAGGGCGGCCAGGCCCTCCTGGGCCTCGGCGTCGGTGACGGTGCACGGGGGGACCACGTGCAGGCGGTGGTAGTTGGTGAAGGGCAGCACGCCGTTCGCCTTGCAGCTCTTCACGAGCACCCCCATCGCCTCGCTGGTACCGCCGTAGGGGGCGATCGGCTCCTTGGTGACCCGGTCGGCGACCAGGTCCAGGGCCCAGAAGACGCCCAGGCCGCGGACCTCGCCGACGACGGGGTGGCGCTCGGCGAGCTCGCGCAGACCGGGGCCGAGCACCTCCCGCCCGATGCGGTCGGCGTTCTCCACGATCCCCTCCTCGCGCATCGCCGTGATCGTGGCCACCGCCGCGGCGCACGCCAGGGGGTGCCCGGAGTAGGTCAGCCCGCCGGGGAAGGGACGGTCGCGGAAGGTGGCGGCGATCGGGTCGCTGATGATGACCCCGCCCAGCGGGACGTACCCGGAGTTGACGCCCTTGGCGAAGGTGATGAGGTCGGGGACGACGTCGAAGTGCTCCACGGCGAACCAGCGCCCCGTGCGCCCGAACCCGGCCATCACCTCGTCGGCGATGTAGACGATGCCGTGGCGGTCGCACAGCTCCCGCACCCCGGCCAGGTAGCCCGGCGGCGGCGGCATGATCCCGGCGGTGCCCGGCACGGTCTCCAGGACCAGCGCCGCGATGGTGGCCGGGCCCTCGAAGGCGATGAGCTGCTCCAGGTGCGCCAGCGCCCGCTCGGTCTCCTCGGCCTCGGTGGTGGCGTGGAAGGGCGAGCGGTACAGGAACGGCCCGAAGAAGTGCACCGCTCCGGCGGAGCCGTAGTCGTTGGGCCAGCGCCGCGGGTCGCCGGTGAGGTTCACCGCGGTGGAGGTGCCGCCGTGGTAGCTGCGGTAGGTCGACAGGACTTTGTACCGGCCGGTGTGCAGGCGCGCCATGCGCACCGCGTGCTCGATGGCGTCGGCGCCGCCGTTGGTGAAGAAGACGGTGTCCAGCCCCGCCGGTGCGACCTCGGCGATGAGCTGGGCGGCCTTGGAGCGCGCGGCGTTGGCGTGCTGGGGAGCGATGGTGCACAGGCGCTGGGCCTGTTCGACGATGCCGGCCACGACCGCGGGGTGCTGGTGGCCGATGTTGGTGTTGACCAGCTGGCTGGACAGGTCCAGGTAGCGCTTCCCGTCGCCGTCCCAGACGTAGGAGCCCTGCGCCTGGGTGATGACCATGGGTCGCAGGGGCCCCTGCGCCGACCAGGAGTGGAAGACGTGCTCGCGGTCCAGGCGGTAGGTCTCCTCCGGGCTGAGCAGGTCCTCTGTCGGCGTGGTCTCGAGCAGCGTCATGGCGGTCACTCCTTCGTCGTGCGCGTGGGATCGTCGACGCTGGGTCAGGCGTTGGTGGGGAAGCCCAGGTCCAGGCCGGCGTGGGAGGGGTCCAGCCAGCGGC
>NZ_JBQXXG010000013.1:0-122251 GCF_052644995.1 Quadrisphaera sp. KR29 | reverse complement strand
GCCCCTACCGAGCAGGCCCCTACCGAGCAGGCCCCCACCGGTGCAACCGGTGGGGGCCTGCTCGTCGGACGACGGGAGGGACTCGCGTCAGGCGTGGACCGGCTGCGCTCCTCGGGCAGCATCGACCAGCTGGCCGAGGGTCCGTGGCGTCGTCCGGCTCATCGACCTCAGCACCTCGTCTACCTGGTCTGAGGACATCGCCTCGAGCAGCGCGACGAGCTGACCCAGCGCCCTCCTGTCGTCGAGCGCCTCCGCGAGGAGCGCCCACGCCATGCACCTCTCCATCGGAGGGGCGCCCGCCGCGGTCGCCAGCTCCTGCAGCGGCGACAGCGTGGACAGCCCGGCCTCGCCCGCCACGAGCGTCCAGCGCAGGGCCGCTTCCCAGCCCACGCGGGGAGCGGCGATCGACGCGGCGACCACGGGCCTGACGTCCCCCGGACGAGCGTCGGCGAAGGCCTCGCACCACGCGAGGCACAGCCGAGGTGCTTCCGCGGCGAGCGCGCGCAGGGACCGCGCCAGGAAGCGTTCGTCGGAGGCCTCGACCGCCTGCCGCAGCCCGCCGGGCAGTGACTCGCTCACCCGCACGAGAAGAGGGACGTCCACATGCTCCGCATGCGTCGTCAGCAGCGGCAGCAGGAGCTCATGAGCTCGGGCGTGGTTCCCCAGGCCGTGCTCGAGCTGCGCCAGGGCGCCGACGGCTCGGTGGCCGGGGAAGGCCACCCCCCACACGTCGGCGCCGCCGGCGGCCTCGCCACCACTGACGAGCCCCGCGAGCAGAGCAGCTGCTGCGGGCAGCTCTCCCTGACCTGCGAGGACCGATGCCTCCATCAAGAGGCACGTGCCGGGGCTCTCACCACTCGCTCGGGCGGCCTGGATCCAGCGCTCGGCGTCAGCCCAGGCGGACTTGTGCAGGAGGAGGGGCAGCGCCACCCGCGATGCCGTCACGATGCAGGCATCATTGGCGGACGAGGCCAGCAGCTCCTCCAGGGCGGCCAGACCTTCGTCCGGCTCACCCGCCCAGACGAGGCTCCGGCCGAGGTTGGAGAGGGCCCGGGCGTAGGCGGGGTCGCCCGGTTGGAGCCGAGCGAGAGCCGCCCTCGAGATGTCGACGTTGCGGCTGGCCTTGTCCTTCTCGTGCACCACCACCGCGGTGTATCCGCTGTGGAGCAGTCGCACCGGGGGGACGACCGCGGCCCAGTCGAGGTCACTGCCGTCCAGCGAGACCACCTGCTCGTGGAGCGCTCCCGACCACTGCGCACCGCGCCGCCGGAACAGGCGCGGCGCACGGAAGGTGAGTCCGTCATCTCCGCCGTTCCACGTGACGTTGACGACCTCGACGAGCATGCCCGCGGAGCGGCAGGCGTCGATGCTCGCCCGCAGCCCTACAACGTCACCGTCGAGGACCTCGTCGGCGTCGACCGAGAGCACCCAGTCACCGGTCGCGTGCTCCAGTGCACGGTTGCGAGCACTGCCGAAGTCGTCGTCCCAGTACCCCTCGATGACCGTCGCGCCTGACTGACGGGCCACGTCCACCGTCGCGTCGGTGCTGCCGGTGTCGTAGACGACGACTTCGTCAACGACCCCGACCAGGGCTGCCAAGCTCGCCGGCAGCGTGTCCTGCTCGTCCTTGACGATGAGGACGGCGGAGAGCGTCCGCTGAGTGACGTCCTTGCTCCGGCCGCCGGGCGTGCGCTGGTGAGCCCTGCTCAGAGGAGCGCCCAGGACCACCGCAGCGCCCCGCGCCCCCGGCGGCAGCAGACGCATCTCCGAGGCACCGCTGACCACTCGGGTGACGACTCCGTCGTGGGCCCTCCGCAGCAGCTCCTCGTACCAGCCAGCAGACAGCGACCACTCCGCGGACATGACGACGACGGCCCGGCCGGCGGCGGCCTCTGCAGCCAGGAGGACCTCCAAGCCCGCGTCATCCGCGACCAGGCGGACGGTCACCCGCTGGGCGAGCGCCCTCTCGAGCACTGCAGGACGTGCAGAGGCGATGATCAGACGCACCTGCTCCGGGACCGTGCGGAGGACGCGGCGGGCGAGCTGCAGGACTCCAGCGTCGACGCTGGAGCACCGCAGGAAGACGCAGGCGTCGAAGGAGGTGAGGTCGAAGGGCATGCCTCTCCATCGGCCGATCGGGCGAGGACCTGAAACGGGGGCCCATCACCCGATCGGCGCCAAGCCCTCAAGCAGCCGCTCCGACGGCCGATGGACCTGGTGTCAGCCCATGGACGGGCTTTCGCACCACCCACCAGTCTCACGGAGGAACCACCATGTCCATGTCTGTCGTGAACAACTCCGCGGCGTACAACACCTACCGCAACCTGAGCTCCACCCAGGGCACCCTCTCGAAGAGCCTCGAGAAGCTGTCGAGCGGTTTCCGCATCAACCGCGCTGCGGACGACGCCGCGGGTCTGGCGATCTCCGAGGGTCTGCGCTCGCAGGTCAACGGTCTGAACCAGGCCGTGCGCAACGCCCAGGACGGCATCTCCGTCGTGCAGACCGCTGAGGGTGCTCTCAACGAGACGACCTCCATCCTGCAGCGCATGCGGACGCTGGCCGTCCAGGCGGCGAACTCGGGCTCGCTGTCCGACGACGCGAAGGACAACATCAACACCGAGGTCACTCAGCTGAAGGAGGAGCTGACCCGCATCGCGGACAGCACCAAGTTCAACGGCACGGCGCTGCTCAACGGCTCTTACGGCGGCACCTTCCAGGTGGGGGCCAACGTCGGCGAGGTCATCAAGGTCTCGATCACGGCCACGATGAGCGCTGCTGGCCTCGGTCTGGGCTCCATCAGCCTCGCGGCCACCGGCGGAAACGCCAACGCCGCGATCTCCGCGCTGGACGCCGCCATCAAGACGGTGTCCACCCAGCGCGCCAACCTCGGTGCCTACCAGAACCGCTTCGAGCACACCGTGAACAACCTGCAGGTCTCCATCGAGAACCTCACCGCGTCGGAGAGCCGCATCCGCGACACCGACATGGCGTCCGAGATGGTCAAGTTCACGAGCACGCAGATCCTCCAGCAGGCCGGCAGCGCGATGCTGGCGCAGGCCAAGAACCTGCCTCAGTCCGTGCTGTCGCTGCTGCAGGGCTGACCCCAGCACCCCACTGGCTGCCGCCCCAGGTGCATCCGCCCTGGGGCGGCAGCCCGCTGTCCACGACCGCGCACGTCGCACCTGACCGGAGGACCCTCCCGTGGCCACGTCCATGTCATCAATAGGCGGCCTCGTGTCCGGGCTGAACACGAAGGACCTCATCAGCCAGCTCATGGCCGTGGCCGCGAAGCCCCAGGTGCTGTTGAAGCAGCAGCTCAGCGCGACCAACGGGCAGGTGACCGCGGCGCAGGCCATCAACACGAAGGCGGCGTCCATGGCGTCGCTGGCTGCCGACCTGGCCGCAGGCCGGGTCTTCTCCCAAGCTGCCGCGACCTCCTCGAGCCCCCGTGTGACGGCCACCACCACGGGCCTGCCCGAGGAGAGCACGATCTCCTTCACCGTGCGGCAGCGGGCCCAAGCGGCGAGCGTCTCGCTCGGGTCCTTGACCAGTGACGGCGACCCGAGTCAGGACGGGGTGCAGTTCCAGCTCCTCGCGCGCGGTTCAACCTTCGACGTCACGGCGAAGAGCGGGGCCCCCGTGGACGTGGCCGCGGCCATCAACGCCGTCGACGGGGCTGGAGTCGTCGCTCGCGTGGTCAGCGACGACGTGAGCGGTCAGCAGCGCGTCATCATCACGGCCAAGTCGACCGGCAGCACCAACGCCTTCTCGCTGCGCTACGACGCGGACGACCCGTCTGGCATGGGCGCTGTCCAGCTGTCCGAGGGACGGAACGCAGAACTCGACCTCGGCACGGGCGAGGTCATCGCCAGCAGCACCGACACCTTCAAGGGACTCATCCCAGGGGTCGACGTGACGCTGCAAGCAGGTGCGGCGGCCAACGACACCGGGCTCGTGACGATATCCACCGCCGTCTCCTCCTCGAGCATCGCTGCGAAGGTCTCAGCCTTCGTCGGGTCCATGAACACCGTCATCTCCGACCTCGCCTTCCACACCAAGGCCCTGGCGGCGGGAGTCACCCCCTCCTCGAGCTCGGGAGGACTCCTCCGCGGCGAGGCAGCCTTCCGCACGCTCTCGTCCAGCCTCCTGGACAGCGTCAGCCGCAGCTCCTCCTCGGTCCAGGCGGGCCTCCAGGTCACGCGCGACGGCAGCGTCTCCTTCGACGCGACCCAGTTCCAATCCCTCTACGACTCCAACCCGGCCGCAGCCAAGAAGGCGCTGACCGACTTCGCCGCAGCGGTCCAGGAGATCGGCAAGGGGGCCAGCGACGCGACCCGCGGTTCAGTGACGAACTACATCAGCGGCAGCAAGAAGTCGGTCACCACGCTGACCGACCGCATCGCCGACTGGGACGTGCGGCTGGACGCGAGGCAAGCCCGGCTCACCGCACAGTACGCAGCGCTCGAGACGGCGTTGCAGAAGGTCAAGAGCCAGTCCGACGCTCTCACCTCTGCCCTGGCATCGCTCAGCCCGAACACGAACTGACCCGCGACGGAGGAATGACAGTGACCACAGGACTGGCCGCTCGCCGCGCTCGCTTCGTCTCGGACGGTGTGGCTGCCGCATCTCCCCAGACGCTGCTCGTGATGCTCTACGACCGCTGCGTGCTCGACCTGAAGCGGGCAGAGACCGCCCAGCGAGCGGAGCGGTGGGAAGAGGCGAACCGCCACCTCCTCCACGGTCAGAGCATCGTCTCGGAACTGTCACGGGCGCTGGACACCGACGCCTGGCCCGGTGGCGAGAAGCTCCAGTCGCTCTACTCCTGGCTGCGCCGAGAGCTGGTCGCGGCCAACGTCAGCCGTGACGCCGCTCGTACCGCCTCCGCTCGTCGCCTGCTGGAGCCGCTCGCCGAGACCTGGCGCCAGGCCGTCAACGGTGCCTCTTCCAGCAGCACCGGGGCTCAGCTCGGAGGTACCGCGTGAGCGGCCACGGCCAACGAGCGCTCTGGGCCGCCTCCCTGGACGCCCTCGAGGTGGACCTCGCTGAGACCGAGCGCGCTCTCTTCCTGGAGACCGCGGTCGACGTCGTCCCCGAGGTGCGCCCGACGTGGCAGGCTCCCGCCGTGCCGCTGCCCGCCGAGCTCGCCCCGCGCGCCGCCGCTCTGCTGGCGCGCCACCAGGAGCTGACCGCCCGCGTCGAGCGCGCCATGGCCGGCCTGCGCCGCCAGCAGCGCCGCGCGAGCCAGCTGCACGGCCGCCTCGACCTCGGCACCGCACCACCCCCGGTGTACGTCGACAGGGCGGTCTAGCCCCGTGCCGCTCAGCACCCCCGTCCGCGTCGGCCGCCAGGCCATCGTGGACCGCGCGCTCGACCTCGTCGGCTACGAGCTGCTGTTCCGCGCCGGTGGCGCTGACGCGGCGAACCTGCGCGGGCAGGCGGAGCACGACGCGGCGACCTCGCAGGTGCTGACGGCCGTCCTGGGCGACTTCGGCGACCGCACCCTCTCCACCGGGTCGCGCTTCTTCGTCAACCTCACCCGCGCCTTCGTCGTCGGTGAGCTGCCGCTGGCCCCCGGGCTCGAGGACGTCGTCCTGGAGCTGACCGAGGAGATCCTCGTCGACGAGGAGGTCATGGCCGGGGTCCACCGGCTGCGCGACCGCGGCTTCTCCCTCGCCGTCGACGACTTCGAGGGCGAGCCCCACCGACTGCCGACGCTACCGCTGGCGCACTTCGTCAAGCTGGTCCTGCCGCCCGCCGACGAGGCCCTCGTCGAGGCCGACGGCCGCCTGGTGGACCGGTTCGACCACGTCGAGCAGCTCATCGCGCTGGTGCGCGAGCACAACCCGGCCGCGCTCATCGTCGTCGAGCGCGTGGAGAGCCTGGAGGACTTCCAGCGCTGCCGCGCCCTCGGCGCCGACCTGTTCCAGGGCTACTGGGTCCAGCGCCCGGTGGTGCACGAGAGCGCGTCGATGAGCCCTGCGCGCCTCTCGGCGCTGCGCCTGCTCGTCGCCCTCGGCGACCCCGACACCCCGACGGCGGAGATCGAGCACCTCGTCCTGGCCGACCCGGCCCTGAGCTTCCGCGTGCTGCGCCTGGCCAGCTCCTCGGCCGTCGCCACCCGCTCCCCGGTGAGCTCGGTCGGCCAGGCCCTCGTGCTGGTCGGCCGCCGCACGCTCTCCTCCTGGGCGGCGCTCACCGTGGTCGGCGCCTCCAGCGGCGACGGCCGGGGGCAGGGCCGCGCGGCGCTGACCTTCGTGCTCGCCCGCGCCGGCGCCGTCGCCCGCCTCGCGGCCGACAGGTCGCAGGAGGCCTACACCGCCGGCCTGCTCTCCGGCGCCGCCGAGGCCATGGGCCTGCCGCTGGACGAGCTGCTCGCCACCGTCAACGTGCCGCCGGCCCTGCGCGGTGCCCTCACCGAGTTCCAGGGCCCGGTGGGCAGCGCGCTGGCCGCGGTGCTCAGCACCGAGGCCAGCCCCACGGCGCCGCCGCCCGCCGACGCGCCCTCCCCGGTGGAGGCGGGCCGCGCCTACGCGCGCGCCCTGTCCGAGGCCGCGGGCCTCTCGGCCATGCTCACCTCCTGAGCCGGCCGACACGGACCTGAGGGACCGCCCCGACTCGTCACCCGCTCGGGCTCAAGGACGTCACCCGGTCTGCCGAAGACTCCTCTGAGCGACGGATCGCTCACCCAGCGGCCACGGACACGGCCACACCCTCGCGGGACTGCCCGGCAGCCCGCCCTCGTGGGAGGCCCACGTGTTCGACTCCGTCAGCTCCGCCGCGCTGCGCTCGGCCCTGGACGGGCTTGCCTCACGCCAGCGCGCCACCGCGGACAACATCGCCAACATCAACACCCCCCACTACCTGGCAGCCCGCGTCGACTTCGAGTCCGCCCTGCGCCAGGCCGTGGACGGCGGCAGCGGCGTCGCCGCGACCACCGAGTCGCGCGACATGACAGCCCCCACCCGCGAGGACGGCAACAACGTCGACCTCGACACCGAGACGCTCTCCAACCTCGACACCCAGCTGCGCTACCAGCTGGTCTCGCAGGCGATGAGCGGCAAGTTCTCCACCGTCGCCGCCGTGCTGAAGACGAGCTGAGCGCCGCCATGAGCCTCTTCGACGCCCTCAAGGCCTCCGGGTCCGGCATGACGCTGGCCCGCAAGTGGATGGACGCCGTCGGCGACAACATCGCCAACATCAACAACGTCTCGCGCACCGACGAGGACTCCTTCCGGCAGCGCTTCGTCATCGCCCAGGCCAAGGACTACGGCACCGACCACGCCGGCAGCAGCGCCGGCGGCGTCCAGGTGGCCGGCGTCGCCTTAGGCAGCGGCCAGGGCCGGCTCGTCTACGACCCGACGCACGTCCTGGCTGACGAGGACGGCTACGTGAAGATGCCCGACATCGACATGAACAGCCAGATGGGCCAGCTGATCATCAGCCAGCGCGCCTACCAGGCCAACGCCGCCGTCGTCGAGCGCGCTCGCGCCTCCTACGAGGCAGCCATCAACATCGGAGCGAAGTGACGTGGCCGGCATCCTCCCGCTCGGCGCCGGCGGAAGCTCCGCGCTCGAGCAGTACGCCGCCCTCCTGAAGGGCGGTGCCGCTGGCGCAGCAGGCGCCGGCGGCACCGAGAGCACCTCCGGCACCGACGCCCTCGCGGCGGCGGCGCAGGCGCTCACCGGCGCGTCGCGCACCACCTCCACCGGATCCACCGGCTTCGCCGCGACGCTGGCCTCCAGCCTGGAGGGCGTCCAGGCGCTGCAGTCCAAGAGCAGCGCCCTCGCCGTCCAGGCCGCCACCGGTGACCTCAACGACGTCCACGACTACACCGTCGCCGCCGCCGAGGCGAGCATGGCGACCCAGGTGACCGTGGCGCTGCGCAACAAGGCCCTCGAGGCGTTCTCCGAGATCATGAGGATGCAGTTCTGATGCCCCCGCAGCTGATGGCCCAGCTCAAGAAGCTGGGCGCCCAGGCCAACGGCATGTCCCTGGGCCAGAAGGTGCTCGCCGTCATCGGCATCGGCGTCCTGCTCCTGGGCGGCTCGGCGTTCTACGCCTACGCCTCCAAGCCCGACATGGTGCCGGTCTCCAGCGGCGTCTCCGACGCCGACGCCGCCGACATCACCGCGGCGCTGTCCGGCGCCGGCATCACCAGCGAGTACTCCGGCGGTGCGGTCAGCGTGCCCGCCGCGCAGGCCTCGACCGCCAAGATGACCATCGCGGCCGCGGGCCTGCCCAAGCAGAAGAGCGGCTTCGCGCTGCTCGACGAGCAGGGCATCACCGCCACCCAGTTCCAGCAGAAGGTGACCTACCAGCGCGCCGTCGAGGGCGACCTGGCCACCACCATCGAGCAGCTGGACGGGGTGCAGTCGGCCGTCGTGCACCTGGCCGTGCCGGAGGACACCGTCTTCACCGAGACCAAGGAGCCCACCAAGGCCTCGGTGCTCATCGACACCGGCATCAGCAAGGCCACCGACGACCAGGTCAACTCGATCATCCAGCTGGTCTCCTCCTCGGTGCCCAACCTCGACCCGATGCAGGTCACGGTCTCCGACGCCAAGGGCGAGCTGCTCTCCGCAGCCGGCCAGGGCGCCGTCGGCCAGGGCGACGAGCAGACCGCCGCCTACGAGACCAAGACCCAGTCGACGATCCAGGCGATGCTCGACAAGACCCTCGGGCCCGGCAAGGCGATCGCCTCGGTCAACGCCACGCTGAACTTCGACAAGACCAACCGGATCTCGACGACGTACACCCCCAGCGGTGCGCTGCCCAGCTCGCAGACCACCAAAGAGGAGGTCTACAACGGCGGGACCGCCGGCGTCGGCGGCGCCCTGGGCGCCAACGGCGTCCTCGGGGTGGACGGCACCGACCCGGCGGCGGGCGCCGGCACCACCACCGGCGCCGGGGGGTACTCCAAGAAGGAGAACACCCAGGACAACGCCAACAACACCGTGGTGGACAACACCGTGGTGGCCCCCGGCGCCGTCCAGCGGCTGTCCGTCGCCGTCATGGTCGACCCGACCGCGCTGGCCGGCATCGGGCAGCAGAACCTGCAGCAGACCGTGGCCGCGGCGGCGGGCTTCGACCAGGCGCGCGGTGACCAGGTGGTCATCACCCCGGCCACCTTCGACACCTCCGCCGCTGACGCCGCCGCCAAGGACCTCGCCGCTGCGAAGGCCGCCGAGAAGAGCGAGCAGCAGTGGGCCCTCATCAAGCAGGGCGCCATCGCCCTGGGCGTGCTGCTCCTGGCCATCGTGCTGCTCATCGCCTGGCGCCGGGCCGTGAAGAAGAACAAGCGCGAGGCCGTCGACCTCGGCGAGCTCGAGCGCCTCTACCCCGAGGGTCCGGCCGGCCCGCCCGCGCCGATGACCGCGCTGGCCCCGGCCGCCGACGACTCCCACCTGCTCGTGGCGCCGGAGCCGGAGCCCGAGGCCCTGCGACGCCAGGAGTTCGGCCAGCTGGTCGACACCCAGCCTGCCGAGGTCGCCAACCTGCTCCGCGGCTGGCTCGCCGCCTCCAAGAAGGGCTGACCCACGATGCCCACCGGCCTCGCCCTGCGCTCCGTCGCGAGCCTCACCGGCCCGCAGAAGGCGGCCGTGCTGCTCGTGCAGCTCGGTCCCGAGCGCTCCGCGCTCCTCATGTCCCAGCTCGACGCCGAGGAGGTCGAGCTCGTCAGCGCCGAGCTCATGCGCCTCGGCGAGGTCGACCCCGAGCTGGCCGACGAGGTGCTCATCGCGGGCTTCAGCGAGCTGGTGGGTCCGGCGGCCCTCGGCCAGGGCGGTCCCGGCTTCGCCAAGGCGATGCTCGAGGCCTCCCTGGGCAAGGAGGCCGCCGGGGAGATGATGGACCGCCTCAGGAGCGGTGATGAGAAGCAGCCCTTCCTCTTCCTGGAGGAGGCCGACACCCGCCAGATGGTGTCCTTCCTGCAGGGGGAGACGCCGCAGACCATCGCGCTGGTGATGGCCCACCTCAAGGCCCACCAGGCCTCCGGGGTGATGGCGACCCTGCCCGCCGCCGTGCAGGCCGACGTCGCCCAGCGCATCGCCACCATGGAGCGCACCTCGCCGGACGTCATCGGCATCGTCGCGGAGTCGATCCGCCGCAAGGCCGGTGCCGTGCTCACCGCGCAGGTCGACGAGGCCGTCGGCGGCGTCCAGCCCCTCGTGGAGATCATCAACCGCGCCGACCCCGGCACCGCGAAGCAGCTGCTGGAGGAGCTCGCCAAGCGCGACCCGGTGCTGGCCGACCAGGTGCGCGCGTCCATGTTCACCTTCGAGGACATCCTGTCCCTGGAGGACAAGGCGATGCAGCTGGTGCTGCGCGAGGTCGACGCCGGCACGCTGGCGGTGGCGCTCAAGGGCGCCCGCGACGACCTGCGCGACAAGATCCTCAACAACGTCTCCGCCCGGGCCAAGGAGAACCTGCTCGAGGAGATGGAGCTCATGGGCGCCGTCCGCCTCTCCCAGGCCGAGGAGGGCCGCTCCGCGGTGGTGGCCGCGATCCGCCAGCTGGAGGAGTCCGGCCAGATCACCATCCAGAGGGAGTCCGACGATGAGTACGTCGCCTAGGCCCCCGGCCAGCTCGGCGGCGGTCTTCACCCCGCTGCCGAGCAGCCGCGCCGGGGTGGACTCCTCCGCCACCGCCGCCGCCTTCGCCTCTCACGACGTCGCGCACGCCTCCCAGGCCTCCGGCTACGCCGCGGGCTGGGCCCAGGGCGTCGCCGCCGCCGCGGAGGAGGAGCGGCGCGTCATCGCCGCGCTGCAGGCCCGCGCCGCCGCCGAGCGCGAGGCGCTGCGCGCCCAGGTGGTGCAGGCCATCGCCTCCCTAGGGGCCGCTGCCGACGAGCTGCGCGCCCGCACCACCCCCCAGCTGGACGCCGTCGCCGACGCCGTCGCCATCGCCGTGGTCGACCTCGCCGAGGTGGTCATCGGCCGGGAGATCGCCGACGACGGGATGCGCGGCCTCACCGCGCTGCGCCGCGCGCTCGACGCCGCCCCCACCCACGCCGACATCACCGTCAGGCTCAACCCCGACGACCTCGCGGTGGTCGAGGAGATGCACGCCACCGAGGGCCTGCTCGCCCTCGCCGACGGGCAGGTCACCGTGCTGCCCGACCCCCGCCTGGCGCCGGGCGACGCCTTCGCCGAGTTCCCCGGCGGCCTGGTCGACGCCCGCACCGACACCGCCCTGGCCCGCATCCGCGGGCAGATGCGCGGTGCCGCCCGCCCCGCGCAGGAGGCCCGCGCATGACCGCCCTGGACCACATGACGCCGCGCGACCCGGCCGCCGCAGCTGCCGCCGGCGTCCCCGGCGTCGCGCTGCCGGCCATCCTGCGCCGCGCCGCCGCCGCGGGCGCCCCGCAGGTCACCGGCACGGTCCGCCGCGTGGTGGGCCTGACCATCGAGGCGGCGGGCCTGCGCGCGCCCGTCGGTGACATCGTGCGCATCCTCACCGGCGACCTCACCACCACCGGCCAGGGCATCGACGCCGAGGTCGTCGCGGTCGCGCCCGACCACGTCACCTGCATGCCGCTGGGCACGCCGCCGGTCGGCCAGGGCCTGCGCGCCGGGCAGCCGGTGCTCGCCCTCGGCCGCAGCCAGCGCGTGCCGGTCGGCATCGGCCTCCTGGGCCGCGTGCTCGACGGCCTCGGCCGCCCGATCGACGGGCTCGGCAAGGCGCGCGCCACCGCCTGGGTGCCGATCGACAACCCCGCGCCGGACCCCATCAAGCGCGAGCGCATCGACACGGCCATGGGCACCGGCGTGCGCGCCCTGGACGCCATGACCCCGGTCGGGCGCGGCCAGCGCATCGGCCTGTTCGCCGGCTCCGGCGTCGGCAAGTCCACGCTGCTGTCGATGATGGCGCGCGGCACGCAGGCCGACGTCAACGTCATCGCCCTCATCGGCGAGCGCGGCCGCGAGGTCCGCGAGTTCATCGAGGACGACCTCGGCCCGGAGGGCCTGGCGCGCTCCGTCGTCGTCGTCGCCACCTCCGACCAGCCGCCGCTGGTGCGCCTGCGCGCGGCGATGGTGGCCACCACCATCGCCGAGCACTTCCGCGACCTGGGCATGGACGCGCTGCTGATGATGGACAGCCTCACCCGCTTCTGCATGGCCCAGCGGGAGATCGGCCTGTCGGTGGGGGAGCCCCCCGCCACCCGCGGCTACCCGCCGAGCACCTTCGCGCTGCTGCCCCGCCTGCTCGAGCGCGCCGGCACCGGCGCCACCGGCTCCATCACCGGCATCTACACGGTGCTGGTGGACGGCGACGACCACAACGAGCCCATCGCCGACGCCGCGCGCTCCATCCTGGACGGGCACGTGGTGCTCGACAGGGAGCTGGCCACGGCCGGGCACTTCCCCAGCATCGACGTGCTCGGGTCGGTCTCGCGCGTCGCCTCCCGCGTCACCACCCGCGAGCAGCGCGGCCTGGCCACGCACGTGCGGCGCCTCATGGCCGCGCGCCGCGAGGCGCAGGACCTCGTGGACGTCGGCGCGTACGTGCCCGGCACCAACCCGCTGACCGACGCCGCCATCGGCGCGCGCGCCGACATCGACGCCTTCCTGCGCCAGGACGTCGAGGACCGCACCTCCCCCCAGGACGCCTGGGACGCCCTGGCCGACGTCGTGGCGCGCCACCCGGTCGCCGGCGCCTGAGCGCGCCGACCACCCACCAGCCCGCACGGACCACGGAGAGGAGACGGCGGTGAGCCGCAGGTTCCGCCTGGAGCAGGTGCTGCGCGTGCGCCACCTGCAGCGCGACATCGCCGCCGCTGCGGCCGGCGCCGCTGCCGCGCGCACCGTCGCCGCGCGCACCTGCTCCGAGGACGTGCTCGAGGAGGCCGCGGCCCAGAGCTTCGCCGACCACGGCAGCCCCGAGAGCTTCGCCGCCGCGGTCGCCGCCCGCAGCGCCAGCAGCGCGCGCTACCAGGACGCGCTCGCCGCCCTGGAGGAGGCCGAGGCCGCCGCCCGCGCCGCGCAGGCCGCCTACACCGCCGCGGAGGGCCGGGCCAAGGGGCTGCAGCGCCTCGCCGACCGCCACGAGCAGGCGCAGCGGGCCGCCGACCTCAAGGCCGACCAGGCCGTCATCGACGAGCACGCCGGCCGCGCTCGCGGGCGCACCACCGGCGTGCAGGGGCCGGCGCACCTCGGGCTGGGCTCTGGGCTCGACTCCGAGGCCGTTCCTGCCGATGACTACTCCGTGAGAGGGAACGAACCGTCCGGCGGCGGCGCATGACGGCCGTCACGGGAGCCCCCGCCCCGGCCCAGGCGGCCATCGCGCAGGTGCAGTCGCGCATCAGCTCGTTGCAGCAGCGCATCGCCGCCCTCACCGGGAGCCCGCTGGGCGCGAGCGGGACGGCCACGACGAGCACCACCTTCGCGGGCACGCTGGCGCTGGCGCAGTCGCAGCTGGACGGGCAGGCACCGTCATCGGCGGGCGGCAGCGGAGAGGCGATCGTCACCGACGCGAAGAAGTACCTCGGCGTGCCCTACGTCTGGGGCGGCACCGATCCCGAGAAGGGCCTGGACTGCTCCGGGTTCACCCAGCTCGTGATGCGGGAGAACGGCATCACGCTGCCCCGCACCGCCGCCCAGCAGGCGAAGGTCGGCACCGAGGTGCCGTCCCTGGCGCAGGCGCAGCCCGGTGACCTCGTGGTGCTCGAGGGTGGCTCGCACATCGGCATCTACGTCGGTGAGGGGCAGATGATCCACGCCCCCAAGGCCGGCGACGTCGTCAAGGTCTCCAAGGTCTGGGAGACGCCGATGACCATCCGCCGCATGACGACGGACGCCTCCAGCGGCGCGGGAGCCGGGCCGCTGAGCGCCGTGCTGCGCTCCTCCGTGCTGGGCCCGAGCAGTGCCTCCGGCGCCACGGGCGCCGCCGCCTACCAGGGCCTGTTCGACGCCGCCGAGGCGCGCTACGACCTGCCCGACGGCCTCCTCTCCGCCGTGGCGAAGACCGAGTCGAGCTACGACCCCAGCGCCGTCAGCCCCGCCGGCGCCCGCGGCCTCATGCAGCTCATGCCGGGCACTGCCCGCGAGCTCGGCGTGGACGCGCACGACCCGGCCCAGGCCGTCGACGGCGCCGCACGTCTGCTGGCCCAGCACCTCGACAGGTTCGGCTCGCTGCCGCTTGCGCTCGCCGCGTACAACGCCGGCCCGGGCAACGTCACCAAGTACGGCGGCGTGCCGCCGTTCGCGGAGACCCAGGCCTACGTGCGCAAGGTCGCCGCGGCCATGCCGGGTGCCTGACCCGCCCCGCACCGCACCGCTCCTCCGCACTCCCAGCACCGCGTCCCCCGTCCGCTGCACCCCCCGATGCCCCGGAGCACCCGATGCCCCTGAACGTCACCGCAGCCAGCCTCGTGCCCGTCGCCGCCCCGGCCGCCCCCGCAGCACCGACCGAGCAGGACGGCGACGGAGGCTTCGCCGACGTGCTCGCCCGCCAGCAGGCCGGTGACGCGGATGCCTCCACCGCGCCCGCCACCGCGACAGCGCCAGTGCCCGCTGCCCCGGGCACCGACGAGACCGCTCCGCCCGTCGTCGACGTGCTCTCCACCGTCGTCCTCCCGGTCGCGGCGGCCACCCCCTCCGCCGTCGCCCTCTCTCCCGCACCCTCCCCGGGAAGTGCGCTTCCCGACCCGGCCCTTTCCGCACCTGCCGCGGGAAGTGCGCTTCCCGACCCGGCCCCCTCCGCACTCGCCGCGGAAAGTGCGGAGGGGGCAGTCGCGGACAGCGGCACGTCGGCGCCCCCAGCGTCGGAGTCGGGTGATGACGACGCCGCCCAGCACGCCACGGCAGCGAGCACGACGCTCGCCTCCCAGGCGCTCGCGGCCATGGTCGCTCCGGTCCAGCAGACCGTCAGCACCTCCGCATCTGCGGCTGAGCTCCCGCCCGTGACCGGCGTCGAGGGTGCTCCCGCGGCCTCCTCCGCGCCCACCAGCGGTGTCACGGCTCCCGGAGAGGAGCCGAGCGAAGCACTCACCGAGCAGCGGAGCGACCAGAACGACCCGCCCGGTCGGCGAGTCGGCCAGCAGGCCGAGCAGCCGGGTCGACGAGTCGGCCAGCAGACCGATCAGCCCGGTCAGCGAGTCGGCCAGAAGGCCGAGGAGCCCGGTCGGCGGGTCGGCCAGCAGGCCGAGCGGCCCGATCAGCGACTCGGCCAGCAGGTCGAGCATCGCCAGGGACAGACCGATCAGTTGACGGATGGGGGAGCGGTCGCCGCTGCTGCGCCGCTGGCCGGCGCCCCTCACCTCCGCGCAGCCACCGCCGATCGGCAGACCCCTGTCGCGGACCCGTCCACCCCCACCCTCCCGCCGGTGCCCGCCGGTCCTCCACCGCTCACCGCGCCCGACTCGGGCGTCGTGACCGCGGGCGCTGCGCCAGCCACCGACGCGCCGTCGCCCGCCTCGCCCACTCCGACCGCGCCGGTCGTCGCGCCGAGCACCCAGAACCCGCCGCCGCCCGTCACCTCGGCCACCCCGGCGGCTCCGGTGGCCCCGCCGGTGCTCGTCGCCCAGCCCGCCCACGTCGCTGCCCAGCTGTCGCCGCGGCTCGTCGCGCTGGCCGGCCGCAGCGCGGGAACCCACCGCCTCACCCTCGAGGTGAAGCCGGAGGCGATCGGGTCGGTCACCGTGGTCGCGCACATCCGCCCCGAGGGCACCCGCATCGAGCTGGTCGGCGCCAGCCCCGCCGCCCGCGACGCGCTCCAGGCGTCGCTGGACGACCTGCGCAAGGACCTCGCCGCCACCGGCTCCGGCGCCTCCCTCGACGTCAGCCTCGGCAGTGGCGCGGCCTCCCGGCAGGGGCAGGACCGCGCCCCGCACAGCTGGTTCAGCGCCCGCTCGGCCGGCCGCGTGGACGACGGCGAGCGCGTGGTCGACCTCGCCCCGGCCCGGCTCAAGGTCGGGCCCGGACGTGTCGATGTCCTCGCATGAGGGGCGCACCAGCGCTCCCCACCCCGTGAGCTCACCGAGCTCCACCGCCATCCCAGGAGGTACGTGTGGCTGACGCCATCGGCACCACTGCGACGACGGCGACCCGCTACGCCTTCCAGTCCGGCAGCCGGGTCTCCGAGGACAAGTCCAACCTCAAGAACGAGGACTTCCTGCAGCTGCTCATCAAGCAGCTGCAGAACCAGGACCCGAGCTCCCCGATGGACTCCAACGCGATCATGCAGCAGACGGCCACCCTGTCGTCCACGCAGACGATGCAGGAGATGATCGAGGTCCAGCAGGAGCAGTTCGCCCTGCAGATGCGCGTGAGCGCCTCCGGCATGGTCGGCCAGACGGTCACCTACACCGACGACCTGGGCAAGGCCCAGTCCGGCGTCGTGACCGCCGCCTCCTTCGCCAAGGGCACGCCGGTCCTGGCCATCGGCGGCGCCGCGGTGAACCTCGACTCCGTCTCCGGCATCACCAAGGCGGCCCCGGCCGTGAGCTCCTCCACCGCCTCGTCGAGCACGACGACGGCGCCCGCGTCCAGCTGACGCGCTCCCCGACCCACAACCCAACAACAACTGAAGACGCGGCCGCGAGGTCGCACCCCGACGGAACGCCCCATGGCCACGGACGGCACACGGCACCGCGACAGCACTCCGCTGCGCGCCCCTTCCCAGGAGGACCCTGTGCTCCGTTCCCTGTACACCGGCATCAGCGGCATGCGCTCGATGCAGACCATGATGGACGTCACCGGCAACAACATCGCCAACGTCAACACCACCGGCTACAAGGCCTCGAACACCGTCTTCGAGGACACGCTCTCGCAGACGCTGAGCAACGCCGCTGCGGCCGCGGGCGCGAAGGGCGGCCAGAACCCCGCCCAGGTCGGCCTCGGCGTCCGCGTCGCCGGCATCACGACCAACTTCACGCAGGGTGCGACCCAGTCGACCGGGCGCAACAGCGACATGCTGATCGACGGCGACGGCTTCTTCGTGCTGAACAACAACGGTGCGATGCAGTACACCCGCAACGGCGCCTTCAACGTCGACGGCACCGGGACGCTGGTGAGCCTGGGCGGCGCCAAGGTCCAGGGCTGGATGGCCGACCCGACGGGGGTGACGAACTCCGCCGGGACGCCGGGCAACATCTCGATCCCGACGAGCCAGACGATCCCGGCGTACGCGACGCACAACCTGACGATGTCCGGCCGGCTGGACAACACCGTGGACGTCGTCGAGTCGACGACCACGCCGGGCACCTATGAGAAGAAGAGCGACTTCATCCAGTCGTTCACCTACAAGATCATCGACGCGAACGGCGTCAGCGTCCCGCTGGACGTCAAGATCACTCCCAACCTCGCCGACCCCAGCAGCAACTCGGGCCTGATCGGCAGCTGGACGATGGAGCTGTCCCAGAACGGCAACCCGGTGGGTGACGTCACCTTCGACGGCACGGGTGCCGCGATGGCCGGCGGCGTGGGTGAGCTGCGCGCCGGGGAGAAGCTCGAGCTGGTCGGCTTCCTCGGGGCCGACGGGGTCGACTTCGCTCCGCAGCCTGTCGTCGACCTGTCGAAGATCTCGGTCGCCGCACGCAGCGACATCTCGATGTCGGACGTGACGGTCTCCAGCCAGGACGGCTACACCGCGGGGGCTCTCGTCAGCTGGAAGGTCGGCCCCGACGGCGCCATCGTCGGCGCCTTCGACAACGGCCGCTCCCAGGAGCTCGGCCGCATCGCCGTCGCGACCTTCGACAACCCGGCCGGCCTGGACAAGCAGGGCGGCTCCACCTACCAGGCGACCTCCAACTCGGGCCTGCCGAACGTCGGCGTGGCCGGCGACGGCGCCCACGGCTCCCTGGTCTCCGGCGCCCTGGAGATGTCCAACGTCGACCTGGCGCAGGAGTTCACCAACCTCATCGTGTCCCAGCGCGGCTTCCAGGCGAACAGCCGCGTCATCACCACCTCGGACTCGATGCTCGAGGAGCTCGTCAACCTCAAGCGCTGACGCGCCCGTCCGGGTGGCGGTGAGCGGCGCCGCCGCCACCGCCACCCGGACCCCTCACCGGAGGCGCGCCAGCGCCGATGGAGCAGGTGGCGGCGCCCACGGAAGGGCGTCGACGAAGACTCTCAAGGACGGTCGCCATGATCCTCGTCACGCGCTTGACCGGGGCCGCGTTCGCGGTGAACCCCGACCTGCTCGAGCGGGTCGAGGCGACCCCCGACACGGTCCTCACGCTCATCGACGGCACCAAGTACCTCGTCGCGGAGTCGGTCGGCGAGGTGATCGAGCTGGTCCGCGACTACCGCGCCAGCGTGGTCGCCAGCGCCCGCAGCCTGCGCGAGCCCGTCAGCGCCGTCCCCGCCCCGGAGCCGTGCTCCGAGGGGCGCCCCGAGCTGCACGTCGTCCCGGGCCTGCGCGTGGTCTCGCGCCAGTCCGCTCCTGAGGAGGTCTGATGGATCCCGCGACCCTCATCGGGCTCGCCCTCGCGTTCGGCGGCATCCTGCTGGCGATCATCCTCGAGGGCTCGAGCCCCATGTCCGTCATCCTCATCCCAGCGATGACCCTGGTCATCGTCGGCACGCTCGGCGCGACGCTCGCCGGCTCCCGCATGGCCGACCTCCCCTTCATCATCCAGGGCACCATCAAGGCGCTCACGGGCAAGGCGACCAACCCCACCAAGACCATCGAGACCCTGGTCAAGCTCGCCGAGACCGCGCGCCGCGAGGGCCTGCTGGCCCTGGAGGACGCCGCCAAGGACGTCGAGGACCCCTTCCTCAAGGACGGGCTGCAGTCGGCCATCGACGGGGCCGACCCCGAGGACCTCCGGGAGATGCTCGAGGCGAGGATCGCCACGAAGAAGTCCACCGACAAGATCGCCGCCGGCTTCTGGGGCACGGCGGGCGGCTTCGCGCCGACCGTCGGCATCATCGGCACCGTCGTCTCGCTGGTGCACGTGCTCGAGAACCTGGCCGACCCGACCAAGCTCGGTCACATGATCGCCGCGGCGCTCGTCGCGACCTTCTGGGGCCTGCTCTCCGCCAACATCATCGCCCTCCCGCTGTCGGCCCGGCTCAAGCGGCTCTCGGAGACCGAGTGCGCGCAGATGGAGCTGGTCGTCGAGGGCCTCATGGCCGTCCAGGCCGGCGCCAACCCCCGCCTGGTCGCGCAGCGGCTGCGCAGCCTCGTCCCGGAGGCGAAGGCCAAGGCCAAGGAAGCCGCCTGATGTCAGGGCACGGCGGCAAGCGCGGCAAGAAGCACGAGGAGCACGAGGAGCACGAGAACCACGAGCGCTGGGCCGTGTCCTACGCGGACATGATGACGGTGCTCATGGCCCTGTTCCTGGTGCTGTTCGCGATGAGCAACGTCGACCAGAAGAAGTACCTCGAGCTCAAGACCTCCCTCGCGGAGGGCTTCGGGCAGGAGGTGCTCCCCACGGACGGCGGCTCCGGCGTCGTCGACGGCTCCACCCAGACCCCTGTCGACGTCGGCTCCGGCGCGATGAGCGGCTCCAACGCGGCCTCCGACACCCAGATCAGCAGCACGCAGGGCAAGGCCGCCGAGGACGCCGCCAAGGACGTCGACGACCTCAAGCGGCTGCAGCAGCAGGTGGAGGAGCAGCTGCGCCAGCAGGACCTGCTGGAGCAGGTGACCACCACCGTCACCGAGCGCGGGCTGGTCATCAGCGTGGCCGCCAACAACGTCTTCTTCGCCAACGGCAGCGCCACCATCGAGCCCGCCGGCCTGCGCGTGCTGGACGTCGTCTCCCCGCTGCTGCTTGGCAACGACCGGCAGATCGCCGTGGAGGGGCACACCAACAACCTCGCCATCAGCGACGGCCGCTACGCCAACAACTGGGAGCTCTCCGCCGCCCGCGCGACCTCGGTGCTCCTGCGCCTCGCCACCGACGGGGTGCCCACCGACCGCCTCCGCCTGACGGGCATGGCCGACCAGCACCCGCTCTTCCCCGACGACGACCCGCGCGCCCTGGAGGGCAACCGCCGCGTCGACATCGTCCTGCTCGCCAAGGCGCCCACGGCCGAGGAGGCCGCGACCAGCGCCGCGGTCAGGGCCGCCAGCGAGGGCGCCGCGCCGTCGGGTGTGAAGCCCTCCGCCGACGTCGGCGCCGTCCCGCACCTCGCCGCCGAAGCCGAAGCGGCCCCCACCGGCCACGACTGAGACCGCCCATGACCGAGACGCCCACCCGCCGCGCCCAGGACCCCCGCCCGAGCACCTCGACCAAGGACAGGACGCCCGCCATGGCCACCGCCACCGCCACCGCCGAGACCGCGGCCCCCAAGAAGAAGGGCCCCAGCAAGCTGGTCCTCATCCTGGTCACCGTCATCGTGCTCATGGGTGCCGGCGGCGCCGCCTACTTCCTCGTGCTGGCGCCCAAGGCGCCGCCCACCGCCGAGGAGCAGGCCGCCGCCGAGGAGGCCGCCGCCAAGGCCGAGCTGGGCGAGGTCACCGCGCTCGACCCCATCAGCGTCAACCTCGCCGAGGGCCACTTCCTCAAGATCGGCATCGCGCTGCAGCAGAGCAGCTCGGTGGCCGAGGGCGTCAACGGCAGCAAGGCGCTGGACGCCGTGATCGAGACCTACAGCGGCAAGCCCATGGAGGAGATCAGCAGCCCCGAGGGCCGCGACGCCACCAAGGCCGAGCTGGTGGAGAAGGTCAAGGAGGCCTACGACGACGAGGTGCTGGACGTGTACCTCACCCAGTACGTCATGCAGTGACCTGACGGTCGTCTGAGCCGGACCGCAAGAAGGTCCCCCGGACGGCTCAACTCCGTCACCCGTCCTGCCGACAACTGGTCTGTGACCGTCCAGACCCCGAGCGCAGCGCCCGGCCGCCGCAAGCGGCGTCGCGGCGTGGTGAGCCCGTACGACTTCACGCGGCCCACCGCCCTGGCCCGCGAGCACACCCGGGCCCTGGAGGTCTCCTTCGAGGCCTTCGCCCGGTCCTTCTCCACCACGCTGCTGACCCGCCTGCGCCAGACCTGCACCGTGGTGTGCACCGGCGTGGGCGCGCGCAGCTTCGAGGACCACCTCGCCACCACCCCCGCCCACGGCGCCTTCCTCACCTTCCGCACCGAGGCCGGCGGCCCCAGCGGCCTGGTCGTGCTCGAGGCCGCCACCGTCATGACGGCGCTGGACTTCCTCCTCGGCGGCCACGGCGTGGTCGAGGCGGCCGTGCTGGACCCCGAGCGCGAGCTCACCGACATCGACGGCCGGCTCATCGAGAGCCTCACCAGCCGCCTGCTCGCCGACCTCGGCGCCGCCTTCCACAGCACCGTGCCGATGGCGCCGGTGCTGTCCCAGGTCGACCAGACCTCCCAGTTCCTCACCTTCGCCAACCCCGCCGACGTCGTCCTCGTGGCCGGGTTCACCATCGCCCTCGGCGAGGACGCCGAGCCGGCGGAGATGTCGGTGATGCTGCCGCTCAACCCCGTCCTGGCGCGCCTGACCGAGGCCCGCGGCGACGACGACGGCACCGAGGAGGAGCGCCGCACCAGCGCCCAGGCCGCCGACGTGCTCTCCCGCACCGTCCCCGAGCTGCCCGTGGACGTGTCGGTCCGGATGACGCCGATGTCGCTGTCCGTGCAGGCCGTCACCGCGCTCGCGGTGGGCGACGTCCTGCACCTGCCCCACCCCACCGCCCGCCCCCTCGACGTCGTCACCAACGACGTCGCCCTCGCCCGCGCCGTGCCCGGCACGAGCGGCACCCGCCTGGCCTGCCTCGTGGTGAACCCTGATGAGGAGACGCGATGACCACCCCCACGGACGCCCGCACCGACGGCGCTGCCGTCCAGGCCGCGCAGAGCGCGCTGCTGGCGGCGGCGGCCGTCGCCGCCGAGCAGCTCCCCTCCAGCGCCACGCTGGCCGTCGGCCCCTCCGACGGCTCGCTGGCCCCCACCGCTGACGGCACCGCCGTGTCGGCAGCCTTCACCGGCGCCGTCTCGGGCAGCCTGGTCGTCATCGTCGACCCCTCCCTGGAGGAGGCGCTCGCCGGCGCGGAGGGCGGCCCGCTGCCCGTGGTCGACGCGATCGCCCCGGCGCTGCGCGCGGCCGTCACCGCGATGGGCCCCTCGGTGCCGGGCGCGGTGCAGGCCGTGGACGTGGCCGCCGCCGTCGCCGACCCCGACGCGCTGTGGGTGCCGCTGGTGGACGCGAACTCCGCCGCGCAGGAGGTCGTGGTCTGGGTGGGCCTGCTGCTCGCCCAGACCGCCATCCCCTCCGGCGTCCCCACCGGCCCGGCCGTGCCGGTCCAGAACGCCGCCGGCCGCGCCGGCATGGCGCTGCTGCGCGGCGTGGAGATGGTGGTCACGGTGGAGCTGGGCCGCACCCGGATGTCGGTGAAGGACCTGCTGGCCCTCACGCCCGGCTCCGTGGTCGAGCTCGACCGCGCCGCCGGCGCGCCGGCCGACCTGCTGGTCAACGGCCGGCTGCTCGCCCGCGGCGAGGTCGTCGTCGTCGACGAGGACTACGGCCTGCGCATCACCGAGATCGTCGAGCCCGGCGCGGAGGACTGAGGAAGCCATGGGCTCCACCGACATCCTGCCCCTCGTCGTCCGCGTCGCGGTCTCCCTCGCGCTCGTCCTCGGCCTGGTCTACGCGCTCCAGCGCGCCGCCAGGCGCCGCGGCGCCGGCCGCACCGTGGACGCCTCCCGCTTCACGGTGCTGGCCCGCCAGTCCCTGACCCGCTCCGCCGGCGTCTCGGTGCTGCGCGTCGGCGACGACGCCCTCGTGGTCGGCGTCACCGACACCCAGGTGCAGCTGCTGGCGCGCCTGCCGCTGGCCGACTTCGAGCGGCCCGCCGCCTCCGCCGACGTCGTCGAGCTCACCGCCACCGAGGCGGTCCCCGCCCCCGCGGCCGGCGTCCGCGAGGTGCGCACGCCCGTCACCACCACCGGGTTCACCCCGGCCGCCGCGCCCGCCCGGGCCGTGGCGACCGTGGGCGCCGCCCCCCAGCGCAGCGCGCTGGCCGGCTCGGCGCTGTCCCCGGCCACCTGGACCTCGGCGCTCGAGGTGCTCCGCGAGAGGACGACCCGGCGATGATGACCGCCCTGCTGACGGCAGGGGCCGCGGCAGGGCCCGCTGGTCCCGGCGGACCGACCGGGGCCCAGGGCCCCGGGGGAGCCGGCTTCACCGTCGCCGTCAACGGCATCGACGGGACGCCCAGCACCTCGATCGTCCTCATCCTCGCCATCACCCTGCTGTCGGTGGCGCCCGCGCTGCTGCTGATGATGACGGCCTTCACCAAGATCGTCGTCGTCCTCAGCATCACCCGCAACGCCCTCGGCCTGCAGGGGGTGCCGCCCAACCAGGTGCTCGCCGGCCTGGCGCTGTTCCTCTCGCTGTTCGTCATGGCCCCGGTCATCACGCAGATCAACACCGACGCCGTGCAGCCGTTCCTGGACGGCAGCATCACCCAGGGCCAGATGTTCGAGGCCGCGGCCGAGCCGCTCAAGCAGTTCATGCTCCACCAGACCCGTCAGCAGGACCTGGCGCTCATCACCCGCGCCGCCGACCGCCCGAACCCGGCGAACCCGGCCGACGTCCCGCTGACCACGCTCGTCCCGGCGTTCGTGCTCTCCGAGCTGCGGGCCGCCTTCATCATCGGCTTCGTCGTCTACGTCCCGTTCCTGGTCATCGACATCGTCGTGTCCTCCGGGCTGATGGCGCTGGGCATGATGATGCTCCCGCCGGTGACCGTCTCGCTGCCCTTCAAACTGCTGCTGTTCGTCATGGTCAACGGGTGGGGCCTGGTCGTGACGGCCCTGGTGGGGAGCTACCGCTGATGGACGCCGCCGTCATCGACATCGCCGTGCAGGCGATGATCATCGCCGCGAAGCTCGCCGCGCCGATGCTGCTGGTCGCCCTGTCGATCGGCTTCATCGTCTCGCTGTTCCAGTCGGTCACCCAGATCCAGGAGCCGACGCTGTCCTTCGTGCCCAAGGCGATCGGCGTCGCCGTCGTCCTGGTCCTGTCGGGCAGCTGGATGCTCGCGGAGATGAACGAGTTCACCACCGGGCTGTTCGAGCGGATCCCCGCACTGCTGGCGATGGGCTGAGAGGAGGGGACCCGTGGAGCTGCCCACCATCGCGCTGACCACCGTCGCCGGCCACCTGCTCGTGCTGCTGCGGGTCTCCGCCTGGCTCGCCATCGCCCCGCCGTTCTCCCACAAGGCCATCCCCAACCAGGTCAAGGTGCTCCTCGCGCTGGGGATCACCCTGGCCGTCGGCTCCTCGATGGACTTCACCGCGCTCTCGCTGTCCACGGCCGACCTCGTGCTCGCGGCGCTGTCGCAGGTGCTCGTCGGGGCCTCGCTCGGCTTCCTGTGCTACCTCGTCTTCTCCGCGGTGCAGGCGGCGGGCAACCTGCTCGACCTGTTCGGCGGCTTCCAGGCGGCCACCGCCTACGACCCGCAGATGGAGACCGGCGCCGCCGTCTTCGGCCGGCTCTACCAGATGACCGCCGTGGTGCTGCTGTTCGCCTCCGACGGCTACCTGGTCATCTTCCACGGCCTGGTGCAGACCTTCCGCGTGCTCGGGCTGCAGGAGCAGGTCTCCTCCGCGCTCCTGGCGCGCCTGGTGGTCGAGGGCACCACGCAGATGTTCCTGTCCGCGATCCAGATCGCGGGCCCGCTGCTGGCGGTGCTCTTCCTCACCGACGTCGGCCTAGGCCTGCTGACCCGCGCCGCGCCCGCCCTGCAGGCGTTCTCCCTCGGCTTCCCGCTGAAGATCCTGGTGACGCTGTCGCTGGCCGCCATGACGGTCGCCGCGCTGCCCTCCGTGGTCGACGCGATGGCCGACCAGGCCGGCACCCAGACCGCGGCCACCGCCACCGCCGGGGACGACGCCGGTGCCGCTGACGCCGCCACCAGCTTCCTGCTGGGCGCCGCCGGCACGCCGGCTGACCGGGCGGTCGCCCCGTGAGCGCGGGAGGTGGCGGCGGGGAGAAGACCGAGAAGCCGACACCGAAACGGCTCTCAGAGGCCCGCAAGAAGGGCCAGATCGCCCGGACCCCCGACCTGGGCGCGTGGGCCGGGCTCGGCATCATCGTCGCGATCATCCCGGTGGTGGTCGGGCCCACCCGCGAGCGCCTGCAGGTGCTGCTGGAGTCCCTCGACGCCGTGGCGGCCGACCCCGAGCCCGCGCTCATGGTGAAGGCCCTGGCCGACGGCGGGGCGGCGGTCGTGCCGGCCGTCGCCCCGCTGCTCGCCGTCGCCGTGGTCGTCGCCGTGGTGGCCTCGGTGGGGCAGGGCGGCTTCGTGCTGGCCACCCAGGCGGCCAAGCCCAACTGGCAGCGCCTGGACGTGCTCAAGGGCGTCAAGAACCTCTTCAGCGCCGTCAACCTGTGGCAGCTGGTGAAGTCCCTCCTCAAGACCGCGCTCATCGGCGCCGTGCTGTGGATGACCGTGCAGGGCCTGGTGCCGCAGCTCATGGCCGGCGGCGGGCTCTCCCTGGCTGGGACCATGGCGGCCACCACGTCGGGCGCCGCCTCGCTGGTGCGCACCGCCGTGGTCGCCGGCATCGTGCTGGCCGCCGTCGACTTCGCGGTGCAGAAGGCCAAGACGTCCAAGGACCTGCGCATGACCAAGCAGGAGGTCAAGGACGAGCACAAGACCAGCGAGGGCAACCCGGAGATCAAGGCCGCCATCAAGGGCAAGCAGCGCGCGATGAGCCGCAACCGCATGATGGCCGCCGTCGGCGAGGCCGACGTCGTCCTGGTGAACCCGACGCACGTGGCCGTGGCGCTGAAGTACGAGCCCAGCCGCGGCGCGCCCCGCGTGGTCGCCAAGGGCTCCGGCCACCTCGCCGCCCGCATCCGCGCCACCGCCTCCGAGGCCGGCGTGCCGCTGGTCTCCGACGTCCCCCTGGCCCGTGCGCTGTACGCCGCGTGCGAGCTGGAGCAGGAGGTGCCGATGCACCTCTACGTCGCGGTCGCGCAGGTGCTCGCCTTCGTCATGGCGCTGAAGAAGCGCGGCTCGGCCTCCGGCCTGCACGCCAACCCGGCGCCGGTCGAGGTCGAGGTGCCCGACCACCCGCTGCTGCGCGGCCTGCCCTCTGCGGGCTGAGGGGCGGTTCGTCCGCACTCGCCGACGCAGATCGTGGCGTTCGGTGGCTGAGTGGTGCCGCAGTGACCGACCGATCGCCAAGATCTGCGTCTCGTCCGCCCACAGGCCCTCCGCTGGAGGTCCCGGCCCACAGGCCTGAGGGCGACGACGACGCCCAGCGCCCGGGCGCCGCGAACCTGCGGCGCGTGGAACTCCTCTTCGACACCTCGCTGCCACCGCTGCTGACGCAGCTCGCCCGCGCCCAGCGCGGCGTCCTCAGCACGGACCAGCTGCTGGCGTCAGGACTCACCCGCGCGCGCCTGCACGAGGTCGGGCGCCGCGACGGCTGGCGCACGCCCCTGCAGGGGACGCGCATGGTGGCGGTGCACACCGGGCCGGACGCGTCCAACGACCTCATGCGGGCCTGGAACCAGGCCGCGGCGCTGGTGCTGCCGCACGCGGTGCTCGGCGCGGACAGCGCCGCGGTAGAGCTGGGCGTGGTCGGCGTGCCGCGCTGGGACGGCGTGACCGTGGTGGTCCCACCGGGCCGAGAGCTCCGGGCCAGGCCGGGGCTGCGGGTGCACGTCCGGTCGCTCGCGGCTGACCACGTCGTCGCGCCGCGGGGCCTGCGCGCCACCTCGCTGGTGCGCACGCTGGCCGACCTCGTGCCCGCCGTCGACCGGCCGACCGCACTGGCGGTCCTCGACGGTGCGCTGCGGCGCGGTGCCACGCGAGCCCAGCTGGCGGCGGCGCGGCAGCTGGCTCGTGGACGCTCCGGCTGGCGCCAGGTCGACGACCTGTGGGAGCTGGCCGACCCGGACGCCGAGTCACCGCTGGAGAGCCGGGTGCGCCTGCGCATGGTCGACGGCCACCTCGCCCCGGACCGGCTCCAGCAGCGGCTGCGCGACGCTGCGGGCCGGGTGTACGCCCGCCCTGACATGACCATCGACCCTGCGCGCCGGCGGCGCCCTGAGCGCGGACCGCTCTTCGTCGAGGCCGACGGGAGGGGACCTCACGGGAGCCCGGGGGCGGCGTTCCGAGACCGCGACAAGGCCAGCGACGTGCTGGCCAGCGGCGGCGACGTCGAGCGCTTCACCTGGGACGACACCTTCGACCCGATGCGGATCCCCTGGCGGTTGCGCCGGGCGCTGTGACGGCACGCCGCTCGCAGATCTTGGCGATCGGTCGGCGCTGGCACCGTCGCTGACCGACCGATCGCCAAGATCTGCACCCCTGCGCGGCACGCGGCCTTCCGGGCCAGCCGCCAGCACCCCTCGCTGCTCCAGCCGGGTGGTCACCCGATCGGCTCAAGGCGGCGGCCTGCACTGCCGATGCACCCCCCGTGGACTTCCGCCGCGTGAGCACCCTGGCCCTGCCGGTGGGCGTGATCGGCATCATCCTGCTGCTCGTCGTGCCGCTGCCGCCGCTGCTGCTGGACTTCCTCATCGCGCTGAACATCGTCATCGGCCTGCTGGTGCTGATGACCGCGATGTACGTGCAGCGTCCGCTGGACTTCTCGATCTTCCCGAGCGTCCTGCTCATCGCCACGCTGTTCCGGCTCGGCCTGAACGTGGCCAGCACCCGCCTCATCCTGCGCGACGGCCACGCCGGCGACGTGATCCACGCCTTCGGCGACTTCGTCGTCGGCGGGTCCATCGTCATCGGGCTCGTGATCTTCACGATCCTCGTCGTCATCCAGTTCATGGTCATCACCAAGGGCGCCGAGCGCGTCGCCGAGGTGGGCGCCCGCTTCACCCTCGAGGCGATGCCCGGCAAGCAGATGGCCATCGACGCCGACCTGGCCGCCGGCCTCATCGACGAGGACACCGCCCGCCAGCGCCGGGCCGACGTCACCGCCGAGGCCGACTTCTACGGCGCCATGGACGGTGGTGCCAAGTTCGTCAAGGGCGACGCGATCGCCGGCATCATCATCATCCTGATCAACCTCATCGGCGGCTTCGCCATCGGCATGCTGCAGCGCGACATGGACGCCTCCGACGCGCTGCACACCTACTCGATGCTCAGCGTCGGTGACGGCCTGGTCACGCAGATCCCGGCGCTGCTGATGTCCATCGCCACCGGCATCATCGTCACCCGCGCCACCTCCACCTCCGACCTGGGCACCGACGCCGCCACCCAGCTGCTGCGCAACAAGACCGCGCTGCGCATCGCCGGCGTCGGCGGCCTGACCCTCGCGCTCATCCCGGGCCTGCCCAAGCTGCCGTTCCTCGTCGTCGGCGGCGGTCTGCTGCTGCTGGCCCAGCGCATCAAGCCCGAGGCCGCCGCTGCGGACGCCGCCGACGAGGTCGACCCGCTGGCGCCCGCGGCCGAGACCCCCGAGCAGCTCATGCAGCAGATGCGCGTCGACCCCCTCGAGATCGTGCTGGCCCCCGACCTCGTGGACATGGTCGACACCGCCTCCGGCGGCGACCTGCTCGACAGGGTCCGCGCCCTGCGCCGCAAGATCGCCCTGGAGCTCGGCATCGTCCTGCCCCCGGTGCGCACCCGCGACTCCCTGGACCTGCCGATGTCCTCCTACGCCGTGCGCATCTCCGGCGTCGAGGTCGGCGTGGGCCAGGCCCCGCCCGGCAAGGTGCTCGCCCTCGGCGACGACCTGGAGACCCTGCCCGGCGTGGTCACCGTCGAGCCGGTCTTCGGGCTGCAGGGCAAGTGGGTGCCCGCCGAGATGCGCCACCAGGCCGAGCTCACCGGCGCCACCGTGGTCGACCGCGCCTCGGTGCTGGTCACCCACCTCGCCGAGATCGTCCGCAAGAACGCCCCGCGCCTCATCTCCCGCGAGGACGTCAAGACCCTGACCGCCTCCCTCAAGAGCACCGACGCCGCCGTGGTGGAGGAGCTCGTGCCCTCGCTGCTGTCCCTGGGCGAGGTGCAGCAGGTGCTGCAGTCGCTGCTGGAGGAGGGCGTCGCCGTGCGCGACCTCGGCCGCATCTACGAGGGCCTGTCGCTGCGCGCCAAGGGCGGCGCCTCCCACACCGACCTGGTCGAGGCGGCCCGCGCCGCGCTCGGGCCCGCGGTGGCCGCCCCCCACGTGCAGGACGGCGTGCTGCGCGTGCTCACCCTCGACCCGCTGCTGGAGCACCAGTTCGTGGAGACCCTGCGCATGACCGACTCCGGTCCGCAGCTCTCGATGGACCCTGCGCGTGTCGAGCGCGTCGTGGACGAGGTGGCCCGTAAGGTCCGTCATGTCGAGGACGCTGGGTGGTCTCCCGTCCTGGTGTGCGCCCCGGCGCTGCGGGCCCCGCTGCGTCGCGTCGTGTCGCTGACCACCCCCGGCGTCGCTGTCCTGTCCTACTCCGAGGTGTCGGGCCCCGGGATGGTCGTCGAGACGGTGGGGGTCGTGAGTGGCGCCGAAGCAGTTGCTGCTTGAGGGCCCCGCCATCGAGCCGCTCCTCGAGAAGGTCTGGGCCGAGCACGGCGCCGACGTCAAGATCGTCAAAGCCGAGCGCGTGCGCGTCGGCGGGGT
Organism: Quadrisphaera sp. KR29; assembly: GCF_052644995.1. Classification (NCBI taxonomy): domain Bacteria; kingdom Bacillati; phylum Actinomycetota; class Actinomycetes; order Kineosporiales; family Kineosporiaceae; genus Quadrisphaera; species Quadrisphaera sp. KR29. The sequence continues at coordinate 92,769 of NZ_JBQXXG010000013.1, read as the reverse complement.
CGCGGGCTTCTTCGCCCGCGAGCAGTTCGAGGTGACCGTCGAGGTCCCCGACCCCGCCCCCGGCTCCGGCTCCCCTGATCGGCCCGCCGGCAGTCCTACGACGACGACTGCCGCCGCCCGGCCCGCTCCTCCCGCCCGCGCGCCGCGCCCGGCTCCTCCCGCGCCGGCCTCCACCGCGCCGGCCGCGGCCCCCTCGGCGGGCGGGCTCGAGGCGCTGCTGGCCGCGGCCGAGCAGCAGGACGGCGACGGACGGCCCGGCTCCGGCCGGGGCCCCGCCGCCCGCCGCCCCGCCGCGGACCCGTCGCCGGCTCGCGCGCAGGCGCCGGCGGCCGCCGGTGGGCTCGAGGACGACTTCGACGCCATCTTCAGCGCCGTCACCGGCGGGGCGCCGCTCAGCCCCGCCGCCCGCGCCGTGGCCGAGGCCTTCGCCGCCGCCCCGGCGGGCGCGCCGGCCCCGACCGACGAGGACCCGTGGGTCGACGGACCGCCCCCCGGCAGCACGCCCCGCTCGCGCCGCGCCCTCGTCGGGCGCCTCGCGCAGGGCCCGGCCGCCGGCCGGGAGCACCCCGAGCCGCCGCTGGACCAGCACCCGCTGGAGCACCACGACGACGCGCCCCAGCAGACCACCGCAGCCGCGGCGGTGCTCCCGGACACCCCCGTGGTCGAGCCGTGGCGCGCGCCCTGGGAGACCGAGGAGGCCCTCGGCGCCCGGCCCGGACCCCACCGGGGCGCCCCGGCCGCCGGGGTCGAGCCGCACGACGCCGAGGAGCCGTCCGGCCACGCGGCCGAGCAGCTGTCCCCGGGGGCGCCCGACCTCGTGCCCGCCACGGCCGCCGCCCACGAGCGCGCCGCGAGCACCACCGCCATCGCCACCGCCGCGCCCCCCGCGCCGGTGCCCGGGCTGCGCGCCTCGCCCATCGCCCCCTCCCCGGCCGCGACGCCCGCGCCGCTGCCCGCCCCGCTGACAGCGGCGGTGACCGCGCCGGCCGCGCTGCCGCGCCGCGTCGGGCGCTCCTTCGCGCCGCTGCCGGCCGGCCCCCAGGGCTCCGGCTACGCGCTGGAGCGCAGCGCGGTGCTGCGCTTGCCCGAGACCGACCCGCGGCTCGCGCCGCTGGCGCCGCTGGTCGAGGCCCTCTCCGCCGACGACGGCGCCTGGGCGCCCAGCCTCGCCGGCCCGCCGTCCGCGGTCCCGGTCCCGATGGCTGCCCCGCTGCCTGCCCCGCTGCCTGCCCCGCTGCCGGCCCCCGTCCACGAGCCCGCCCCCGACCGCCGCTCCGCCGACCGCCTGGCCCAGCGCCTCGCCGCCCTCGGGGTGCCCGTGCCGTGGCTGTGGGACCTGCCGCCGGGTCGCTCGGCGGCGCTGCGCGAGCTCGCTCGCCGCATCGGCAGCGTCCCGGTGCGCACGAGCAGGGCGCCGGTGGCCGACCCCGTCGTCGTCGTCCTGGCCGACCTGGAGGACGCGCTGCCGGTCGCCCACCACCTGGCCACCGGCATGGGGCTGGGCGAGGAGGACGTCGTGGTCCTCGGCCGCCGGGTGCGCGGGGTGGCCCCCGAGCGCTGCCTGCCCTCCCGCCAGGAGCTGCACGAGGCCGCGCAGGACGCCCGCGCCGAGCGCCGCGCGCTCGTCGTGGTGCTGCCCGCCCCGATCGGCGCCGCTCCGCCGGTCCGATCGGCGCTGGCCGACACCCTCGAGCAGCTGGCGCCCGACGAGGTGTGGGCCGTGGTCGACGCCACCCGCCGGCTGGACGACACCGCCGCCTGGCTGGCCGCGGTGGCCGGCGACCGCGGCGTGGACGCCCTGGCGCTGACCAACACCGACGTCACCTCCGCCCCCGCGGCCGCGCTGGCCCTGCCCGCTCCCGTGGTGCTCGTCGGGGACCGCCCCGCGACGCCGGAGACCTGGGTGTCCCTGCTCGCCGCCCGCCTGGCCGCGCAGGAGCTGCGGTGAGCCCCGCCCGCGACCGCACCCCGCCGCCGCGCCGCGAGGTCGACTGGCCGCCGCTCGGCAGCCCCGCGCGCCTGGTCGAGGCCGGGCAGGACCGCCCGCGCGCGGTGGTGGTGGAGGACGTCGACGGCGACGCCGTGGCCGTGTCCGCCCCTGTCCCGCGCCGGGGGGAGCTGGAGCCGCCCCGCGAGGGCGACCCCTTCGAGCTGAGCTGGCCCGGTCCCCGTGGCCTGGTCGCGGTGCCGGTGGTGCTGCGCGGCCGCGTGCGCGAGGGCGTGCCGCTGTGGTGGCTGCAGGTCGCCGGGGGCGCCGACGTGCGGCAGCGCCGCAGCTTCGTGAGGGCGGGCGCCAGCCTGCCGTTCCCCGCGCGCGTGGTGCTGGAGTGGCAGCTGCCCGAGCCGGGCAGCGCGGCCGGTGAGCTGCAGGACCTCTCCGAGGGGGGCCTGCGGGCGCACCTGCGCGGCGGCGACGGGCCCGACTGCCCCGAGGGCGCGGCGGTCGCCGTGCGCCTGACCCTGGTCGACGTCGCCCACGGCGCCGCCGACGCCGTGGAGGGCGTCGAGGTCACCGAGCACGAGCTGTTCGGCACCGTGCTGCGCTCCGGGCGGCTGCCCCAGGACCCCGACGCCTGCGAGCTGGTCGTCCAGCTGCACCACGACGCCGCGCAGGCCGACGCGCTGCGCCGGCTGGTGTTCACCTGGCAGCGCCGCGCCCGGCGCGCCTGACCCCTCGGCGCGCCTGAGCGCTCCCCGATGGGCCGGTCGGCGACCGGTCCGCGGCGTCGTCGGTGCAGGTGGTTCCGGCGTTTCGCCCGTGGCGGTGCGTACCGGACGGCTACGGTGGGTGGATGCTGGTCCTCACGCGACGTGCCGGTGAGAGCGTCATGATCGGGACCGACGTGACCGTCAGGGTCCTGGAGATCCGCGGTGACGTGGTTCGGGTGGGCGTGGACGCGCCCCGCGACGTCCAGGTGCACCGCGAGGAGGTGTTCCACGCCGTGCGCGCCGCCAACCTCGAGGCCGCCAGCACCGGCGCGGCGCCCTCCCCGGCCGTGCTGGCGGGTCTCAGGAAGCGCCCGCCGGCGCCGGCTCCGGTGCCGGCCCCGGCCGACCCTCCCGCAGCTCCCTGACGAGGGAGCCCACGACGGCCTTCAGGTCACCGCCGCTGGCGCGGGCCACCTCGCGCTGGCGCTGGTAGCTGGCCCCCCGTGCGGGGATGGCGGCCACCGCTGCCAGCTCCTCGCTGCAGCCCAGCCGCCGCGCCACGGGCTCGAGCCGCTCCAGGACGTCGTGCAGGTCGTCGGTGACCAGCCGCTCGTCACCGGCGGCGCTGGTGATGATGATCGCGTCGAGGCCGTAGCGGGCGGCGCGCCACTTGTTCTCCTGCACGTGCCACGGCGGCAGCACCACCAGCTCCTCACCGGCCTCCAGGCGCGCGTCCAGGTCGACCACGAGGCAGTGCGTCAGCGCCGTCAGCGCCGCCAGCTCGGCCTCGGTGGGCACCCCGTCGCACACGCGGACCTCCAGCGTCCCGATGCCGGGGGAGGGCCGCACGTCCCAGCGCACGTCCTTGAAGGAGTCGATGACGCCGGTGTGCAGCAGGTCGCCCACGTAGGCCTCCAGCTCCTCCCAGCGGGCGAACTGGAACGGCAGCCCGGCGGTGGGGAGCTGCTGGAACATCAGCGCCCGGTTGCTGGCGTAGCCGGTGTCGACCCCGGCCCAGTACGGCGAGCTGGCCGACAGCGCCTGCAGGTGGGGGGCGTAGGCGAGCATCGCGTCCAGCACCGGCAGCACCTTGTGCACGCTGGACATCCCCACGTGCACGTGGACGCCCCAGATGAGCATCTGGCGGCCCCACCACTGGGTGCGCTCGATGAGCTCGGCGTAGCGGGGCCCCTCGGTCATGGTCTGCGCCGACCACTGCGCGAAGGGGTGGGTGCCGCTGCACGCCAGCTCCAGGCCCATCGGCCCGGTGACGGAGCGGACCTGGGCCATGACCTCGTGGAGGTCGGCGACGGCCTCGGCGACGGTGTCGTGGACGCCGGTGACCAGCTCCACGGTGTTGGTGAGCAGCTCGTGGGTGACCCGCTGGCGCCCGTCGGGGTGCGGCGGGCGCCCGTGCAGCTCCGCCAGGACCTCCGCGGCCCTCGGCGCGAGGTCGCCCGTGGCGGCGTCGACCAGGGCCACCTCCCACTCCACCCCCAGGGTGGGGCGCGGGGAGGCCCGGAAGGGCAGCGCACCGCGGCCGGCGTGGGGTCCGAGGGACGGGGTGGTCACCCCGCCACCTCAGCACACGCGGCCGCGGCCCGCGCCACCTCCGGGTGGATCAGCCCGAGAGGCGGGCGACGAAGAAGGCCAGCGCCGCCGCCGCCACGAGGACGGCGATGACGATCGGCACCACGAGGTTGGTGCGCCGGCTCGGCAGCCGCGGCTCGGGGGCCGACAGACCTGACGTGCCCGCCTCCGAGGGGGGCGTGTCACCGGGGCGCACCCCGCCGCCGGGCTCCAGGCCCGGGGTGGTCGCGGGGTCGGGGTCGGGCACCTCGCTGGCGCTGCCGGGCCGCTCGCGGTCAGCGCCCTCGTCCCCGTGGCCGCCGTCGGGACCCGTGCCGGGTCCGCCGCCCAGGTTGGCCGTCACGCGCTCGCGCCGGCCGCCGCGCCGGTCCGCAGCGAGCCGCCGCGGCCGAACTCCTCCACGATGGCCGCGCAGAAGGCCGGCAGGTCGCCGGGGTTGCGGCTCGAGACGAGCCCGCCGTCGCGCACCACCTCCTCGTCCACCCAGTTGGCGCCCGCGTTGACGAGGTCCGTGCGCAGGCTCGGCCAGGAGGTGAGCGTGCGGCCGCGGACGACGTCGGCGGTCACCAGCGTCCACGGGCCGTGGCAGATGACGCCCACCGGCCTGCCGGACTCCACGAACCGCTTGACGAAGGCCACCGCGGCCTCGTCCGTCCTCAGGTGGTCGGGGTTGGTGGTGCCGCCCGGCAGCACCAGCGCGTCGAAGTCCGCCGGGTCGGCGCCGGCCACCTCGGCGTCGACGTCGAAGGTGTCCTTGGGCTCGACGTCGTTCTCGTAGGCCTGGATGGAGCCGCTCTCCAGCGACAGCAGCACCACCTCGGCGCCGGCGCCCCGGAGGGCCTTCACGGGCTCGGTGAGCTCCACCTGCTCCACGCCGTCGGCGGCGAGCACCGCGACCTTCCGTCCCTGCAGCTGATCGGTCATGGCTGGGCCCTACCCCGCCGACCGCTGCTCATGCGGTCCCCGGTGCGGCCCCGGTTCGCCGAGGGCCCGCACCCGGGTGGGTGCGGGCCCTCGGCCTCGTGCAGTGCCGCCGTCAGCGGCCGCCGGTCAGCAGGTGGTCGTCGGGTCGACCGCCTGGTGGGGGTCCACCTCGGCCGGCGCCGGGGCCGGGGCGCCGCTGGCCGGTGCCGAGGCGTCGGCGGGGGCGGCGGGGGCCGGCGGCGGCGGGTACAGCGCCTCCTGGACCATCGCGCGCAGCGCGTCGTAGTCCGGGTCGCCGGTGGAGATGTTGGCGCTGGTGACCGACAGCGCCCGCAGGTCACCGCCCTTGACGGTCTGCCCGAGGGTGACGAACGCGTTCAGCTCGTCGGCGGGGATGTCGGTCTGGATGTTCTTCTCGGCCGCCTCGGCGATGGCCGGGAAGGCCTGCGCCAGCGCGAGGGCGTCGTACTGCTGCACCGCTGCGGAGACCACGCACTGCTGGCGGGCCATGCGGTCGTTGTTGTCCGAGCCCTCGCGGGAGCGGGCGAACCACAGCGCCTGGTAGCCGTCCAGCTGCTGCGCCTGCCCCTTCTTGATCCAGCCCGTGACCGGGTACGTGCCGCCGGTCTCGAGGTTGTGGCCACCGCCGATCGGGATGTCGCGCGGCACGTTGAGGGTGAGGCCGCCCATGGCGTCGACGAGCTGCTGGAAGCCCTCCAGGTCGACCATCGCGTAGTAGTCGACGTCCAGGCCCGTGGCGGTGCTCACCGCCTCCTTCGTCGCCTCCACGCCGGGGTCGTTGCCGTCCTCGGTGCCCCCGAACATCTCCGGGTGCAGCGTGCCGAACAGGTAGACGGCGTTGAGCATGCAGCCGCCCTCGCCGTCCTCCTTGCACGCCTTCGGCCACGCCTTCGCCGCGGCGCTCCCCTCGGGGAACGGCACGTCCTCCAGCTGGCGGGGCAGGTTGAGCAGCGTGGTGCCACCGGTGCGGGTGTCGATGCTCGCCAGCATGATCGTGTCGGGGCGGGTGCCGACACGGTCGGCACCGGTGTCGGCGCCGAGCATGAGCACGTTGACCCGCGGCACCTGCGCCCACGGGTCCGCTGCGCCGGTGTCGGGCCCGTCGCCGTCGCGCGACTCCGAGCCGAAGACCCCCTCGAGCAGGTCGTGGTTGGCCATCGCGTAGCGGGCGGCGGTGGCCGAGGGCGCCACCACGAGGGCCAGCAGCGCCGTCACCAGCACCAGGGAGGCCAGGCGCTGGCCGCGCGAGAGGCGGCCGACGGCGGGTGAGCGGCGCAGGCCCGCGTGGCTGGCCACGACCACCAGGCACCACAGCAGGGCGCCGACCACCGCGCCGGCGGCGAGCACGAGCATGGCCGTGGGGTTGAAGACCACGCTGCGGGCCAGCGGCACGAGCCGGCCGGTGGCCACCACCGCGCCGAGGGCGCCGAGCGCCGCCAGCACCGGCAGCAGCACGAGCCACCCCCAGCGGCGGCCGGCGGCGACCAGGCCGGCCCCCGGCAGGGCGGCGCCGAGCACGGTGAGCAGCACCAGGCGGGTGAAGCCCTCGCCGGTGCTGCTCGCGTGGCGTCCGCGGGGGTCGTCGCCGGCGTGGATGAGGGTCACCTCGCTGGCGGGGCGGGACGGCGGGCCCTCGGGCGGGCGGCGCGGGGCGGGCGGGCGCGCCGCTGTCGCGGTGGCGCCGCGCGCGGGACCGGCGCCGCGCGCCCCGCGCACGTCGCGGGAGTCGCGGACGTCGCGTCGCCGCGGGTAGCTCCCCGGTTCTGTCACGGTCACCAGACCCCCTCGGGCCCGTGCGTCTCGGTCGCGCACGGCGGAGGGCCATCACACCACCGGGACCCCGCCGAAACGCCGGATTCACCACGTGACGCGCTGGGACGGTCACCTGTGGTAGCGGACCGGGCGGCCCCGCGAGCCGCCGGCGCTCAGGACGGGCAGACGGCGTCGGCGTCGACGGCCTCGCCGCTGGGGGTGCTCTCGGTGGCGCTGGGAGTGGCGCCGTCGGTCGGCGACGGGCTCGGCGCGGGCGTCGTCGGGGTCGGTGAGGACGACGACGACAGCGGCGGGGGTGGCGGCGGCACGAGCGCCTGCTCCACCAGCGCGTGGATCTGGTCGTAGTCCGGGTCGCCGGTGTTGACGAGCGGCTCGGTGAACGACAGCGAGCGCAGCGGTGCCTCCTTGACCTTGCGGCCGAGGTCGACGAAGGCCGAGAGGCGGCTGGCGGGGATGTCGGTGCTCACGTCGCGCTCGGCGGAGGCGGCCAGCCGCGGGAAGGCGCGCGCGAGGTCCAGCACGCTGTACTGCTCCACCGCGGCGTTGATGAGGCAGCGCTGGCGGTCCATCCGCTCGTTGTTGTTGGACTCCCAGCGGGAGCGGGCGTACCACTCGGCGTAGTAGCCGTCGAGCAGCTGGTCGGGGCCCGGCTCGATGTAGCCGGTCACCGGGTAGGTGCCGATGACCCGACCGGAGGCGCTCAGCCGCTCGCCGCCGCCGATGGGGATCCTGCGCTCGACGGTGAGGCGGATGCCGCCCATGGCGTCGATGAGGTCCTGGAAGCCCGCGAGGTTCACCATCGCGGTGTAGTCGATCTTCATGCCGACCACGCCCTCGGCGGCCAGCTCGGTCGCCGCCAGCCCCGGGTCCTCCGCGGCGGGGAACAGCTGCGGGTTCTGGGTGCCGAACAGGTAGGCGGCGTTGAGCCAGCAGCCGCCCGTGCCGTTGGCCTGGCAGGCCTCCGGCCAGGCCTGCGCGGCGGGCGTGCCGGCGGGGAAGAAGTCGCCCGACAGCTGGCGGGGCAGCCCGAAGATGACCGTGTCGCCGGTGGCGGTGTCGATGCTCGCGACGATGACCGTGTCGGGGCGCGTGCCGGTGCGGTCAGCGCCCGCGTCGGCGCCGACGAGCAGCACGTTGACGCGGGGGATGCCCTCCCAGGGGTCCTCCTCGCTGCCGGTCGGCAGGCCGCTGGCCGCCTCGTCGTCGAAGACGGTGGTCAGCAGCGAGCGGGAGACCAGCGCGTAGCGCGTGGCGGTGGCGGCCGGCAGCGCGACCACGGCGACCAGCACCGCCACGAGCAGCCAGGAGGCGACGCGGTGGCCCTGGACCCCGCGGTGGCGCCGCTGGGCGAGGTGGGTGGCCACGACCACCGCGGCCCAGGCCAGCCCGGCCACCGCCGCGGCGACGGCCAGCCACAGCAGCACGCCGGCGTCGAGCACGTACCGCTGGGCCACCTCGACGGCGCGCCCGGACAGCCACAGGGCCGCTGCCGCGCCGACCACCAGGGCGAAGAGGACCAGCGCCAGCCAGCCGAGCGCGCGGCGGCGGGCGTTGAGCAGACCAGCCCCGGGGACGGCGGTGCCCAGCACCGTCCAGCCCGCGGCGCGCCCGAAGCCCGGGGCGCCGTCCCCGCGGTGCTTCGGGGGGGTGGCGGCCGTCGAGCCGGTCCGCGTGGTCCCGTCCAGGTCGGGTCCTCCGTCGCTGTGAGTCGTCGTGGGCGCTGCTCAGGGGCTCGCGCCGGCAGGTGCCCGGTGCGGCAGCGCCCCATTGCAGCACCTGTTCCTGGGGACTGCTGCACGCGCAGCACGAGGACGGCGTAGGGTGGCGCTGCGCTCACGGGTGCGCTGCGCGGCGACGCGCGTCCCCGTGGCGCGAGGAGGTGTCGCCTAGTCCGGTCTATGGCGCCCGCCTGCTAAGCGGGTTTGGGTGTTAAAGCCCATCGCGGGTTCAAATCCCGCCACCTCCGCCCTCACGGGACGACGAGGCCCCCGGCTCGGCCGAGCCGGGGGCCTCGTCGCGTCCCGCCGCGCGTGCGGCGCCGGGCGGTGTCACTGGTAGCTGACGAACACCGGGCTCGGCTGCTGCTCCACCGTCTGGGCGGGCGAGAAGGTGGGGGAGTCCTCGTCGTAGAAGTTCTTCCACCCCCAGACGACGCCCGGCGGGGCCTCCGCCTGCAGCGCGCGGTACGTCGCCTCCTTGTCGCCCGGCGAGCCGGCGCCGTCGGCGTGCACCACGAAGGCCAGCTCGTCGTGGCTGGTGTCCAGGGAGGTCCGGCCGGTCACCATCGACAGCCTGAACTGGTGGAGCAGGAACACCTTCTGCGGCAGCTGCCGCTCGCGCACCAGCTGCGCCAGCCAGGCCGCGGTCTGGTCCACCTCGGCCGCCGAGACGCTGCCGATCTGGTCCAGGTGGCGCTGGCCGGGCGCCAGCCGCCACTCGGGGTCCAGCGCCAGCCCCACCCCGGGCAGCGCCAGCAGCTCCTCGTAGGCCTGCGCCTGCTCGAGGAACGTCGAGCGGCCGGGCTGCAGGTCCAGCACCACCTGCACCCCGGCGGCCAGGGCCTGGTCCACCACGGGCCGCAGCTCCTCGACGGGGGTCTCGGTGGAGTAGTCGCCGTCCGGCCCCGGTGAGCTGCTGGCCACCGTCGCGATCACCTCCAGCGCGGGCGCCGGGGGCAGCGCGTCCAGGCCGGCGTACTGCTGGGCCACCTCCCGCGCGCGGGCGAGGCCCGCGGCGGTGTCCTGCTCGCCGAGCACCCCCAGGCTGGGGGTGCCGGGGTGGCCGTACAGCGCCACCAGGCGCCGGCCCGCCAGCGGCAGCTGGCCGCCCAGGCCCTCGGGGCCCGGCACCTGGACCCCCGTCCGCACCACCGCGAGGCGCTGCTCGAGGCGCTCGGCCGGCCCGAAGGCGTCACCCAGGGCGACCACGGGGACCTGGGGGGAGGCGCCCAGCTGGTCCACGAGGGCCGCGTCGGCGCGCGGGTCGGCGCCCGGCAGCGCGACCGGTGAGGCGCCCGCAGCCCGGGCGGTGGCCTCCGCGGGCCCGGCCTCGGGGGCGCCGGTGGTGAGGACCACGGCGGTCGGTCCCCCCGCGGACGGGCTCGTCGCGCTCGCGCCGGCGTCGTCCTGCGCCTGGTCGAGCAGGGACTGGGCGTCCTCGGCGACGACCAGCCCGCGCTGGGCGGCTGCGTCCTGCGCCTGCTGGCCGACCGGCACCACCTGCGCGCCCAGGCGGGCGACCTCGGCGGCTCCCGCGTCGCCGGCCACGAGGACGGGCACGCGCAGGCGCTCCGCCGCGGCCGCCGCGGCGGCCTGCGAGGCGGTGTCGTCGGCGCCGACCAGCAGGGCCCGCTCGGCGCTGGTGAACAGGGCCGCGCTGGCGCCCGCCGCCAGCGCGTCGGCGCCACCGCCGCCGACCAGGGTCGAGGCCTGCGCCGGCACCACCGCGACGGCGCGGCCGGAGGCTGCGACGGCGTCGGTCGAGGCCGGGGCGCTGGCGCCCGCGGGGCGGTCCGCGCCTCCGGGGGGCTCCTGCCCGGTGCAGCCCACGAGCACCAGCGACGCGGCCAGCGCTCCGGCGGCGAGGGCTGTGGGAGGGGACGGCGAGCGGCGCAGCACCGGCCGAGCCTCGCCGACCGCGCCGCCGCCCGCCAAACAGCGCTGGTCGCAGACCCACCCGGTGCCACCCGCGCCCGCGGGGTCACCCGGGGGACCGGTTCGCGAGCACGTCCAGGCGTCGGGTAGTGTCTTCACCGCACTCCAGCGCCCGTAGCTCAACGGATAGAGCATCTGACTACGGATCAGAAGGTTGCAGGTTCGAGTCCTGCCGGGCGCGCTCGTTGAGACAGCGACGCACAGGCCCCTGAGCAGCCGCGAGGCTGGCAGGGGCCTTCTGCGTGCCGGGTGGTCCGCGCTGCACCCCCCGTTCAAGCCCACCACCGCGGGTGCCGATCACTGGCAGGTGACCTGCACCGCCAGCGGCGCCGCCACCAGCACGCTCGAGGACGCCGCCTCCGCCGGTGCGGCGGCGGCCCGCGCTGCCGTCGAGGCCCTGGAGGGCGCACGGCCCGGCCTGGTGCTGGTCTACACCAGCGTGCGCTACGACCTGAGCGCCCTGCTCGCCGGCGTGCGCTCGGTGACCGGCGCCACCCCGCTGGTCGGGTCGACCTCGGCCGGGCACGTGGTGGCCGGCCGCTACTGCGCCCCCGGCGAGGGGGTGGCCGTGCTGGTGCTCGGCGGTGACCGCTACCGCTTCAGCGTCGCCTCCGCCACGGGCATGGCCGCCTCGCCGGAGGACGTCGGCGAGCGGCTGACCTCCGCGGCCAGGGCCGCGGCCGCCGCCGCCGAGGCCAGCGAGGCCAGCCAGACCAGCCAGACCAGCGAGGTCGGTCCCGGCGCCGGCGGCGGGCCGCGGCCGCACGCGGCGGTGCTCCTGCTGACCGACGGCCTGGCCGGTGACGGCCAGCGCGTGCTCAAGGGCGTCCACCGGGTGGCCGGGGCCGCGGTCCCCGTGGTCGGCGGGGCCGCCGGCGACGACCGGCAGATGTCGGCGACCTCGGTCTTCCACGACGACCGGGTGCTGTCCGACGCGGCCGTGGGGGTCTGGATCTCCTCCCCGCAGCCCCTGCACGTCGCCTCCGCCCACGGCTGGCTCCCGGTCTCCGCCCCGGAGGTCGTCACCCGCGCCGAGGGCCTGGTGGTGCACGAGATCGGCGGCCGTCCGGCCGCTGAGGTGTACGGCCAGCACGCCGCCCTCGGGGAGGTCGGGGCGCGCCTGGCCGTGGAGGGCGAGTCCCAGGCGAGCTACGGGCTCGGCGTCATCGAGCCTGACGGCTCCCACGCGGTGCGCGGCGTCTACCCCCTGCCGGGCGGCGCCCTGGGCACCTTCACCAGCATCGAGGAGTTCTCCGCGGTGCAGGTGGTGACCGCGGGCCCGCAGGCGGTCCTGGACACGGTCGAGCCGGTGGTCACCGCCGCGGTCGGCGACCAGGAGCGGCCGGGTGCGCTGCTGGTCTTCGACTGCATCGGACGGGCCGACATCCTCGGTGCCGCGGTGCACGAGGAGGCCGCTGCGATGGAGGGGGCTGCGCGCGGCGCCCGGGTGTTCGGCCTGTACAGCTACGGGGAGTTCGCCCGCAGCGCGGGCGTCGGCGGCACCCACAACGCCACCCTGTGCGCGCTGGCCCTGTGATGGCCCCTGTGACCGAGGCGGACCCACCGCCGCCGGCGGGTCCGGCGGACGTGCACGACCCGGGGGTGGCCGCGCTCGTCGCCGACCTGCGGCTGCAGCTCGACGCCGCGCGCCGGGAGGCCGCCGCGGCGCGCGAGTCCGCGCGCCACGCCCACCGGGACTCCGCCCGCCTGGTCCGCCTGCTCACCGCCCTCGCCCGGCCCGCCAGCGACACCGCCGCGCTGCTCACCTCTGCCCTCGAGACCATCTCCGAGGCCTTCGCGGCCGACGTGGTCTGCTTCGTGCGCCCCGCCACCCCCGTGGCCGCCGGTGACGCCGAGCACGTCGTGGTCTCGGCCTGCGGCTTCCCCCGCGGGACCGCCCCCGCCCTGCCCGTCCTGCCGCGCGAGCTGGCCGACGCCGCGCCCGGCGCCCCCGGGGGTGGCTGCGGCGGGTGGTCGTCGGCGAGCCACCCCCTGCACGTCGCCGGGGTGGCCGTCCGCTCGGGGGCCCGGCTGGTGCTGGACCCCGCGGACGCCGCGGCGGGCAGCCTGCTGGTGCTGCGGGGCCTGCAGACCGCCTTCACGGCCACCGAGCTCAAGATGCTCCAGTCGCTCACCGAGCGGCTGTGCGCGGCGCTGCAGGCCTGCGAGCGCCGCGCCGCCGCCGAGGTGCTCGCCGCCGCCGGCCCGCGGCTGACCCGCCACCGGGCGGGTGACGACCTCCTGGCCGAGGCCGCCGGGATGCTGGTCGCGCTCACCGGCGCGGAGTGGGCGGGGGTCGTCGAGGTGCGCGACGGCCTGGCGCACCTGTGCGCCCAGAGCAGCCCGGCGGGCACCGACCTCACCGACAGCTGGCCCCGGCGCGCCGAGGACCTGCTCGGGTGGCAGGACCTGCGCGCCGGCCGCCCGCACCTGTGCCACGACCTGGCCGCCGTCGCCGGGCACCCGGACCGTCCACCGCGCAGCCGGGTGAGGACGGTCCTGTGCGTGCCGGTGGTGGCCGAGGGGGCCACCCAGGTGCTCCTGTACGCCCTGCACGGGACGCCCTCGGCGTTCTCGCGCGTCACCGCCGAGGCCGTCGAGCAGTTCAGCAGCGGCCTGTCGGGTGCGCTGGTCTCCTCGCGCCTGCACGAGGCCCTCCGCCTCAGCGAGCAGAGCGCGCGCCACCGCGCCAGCCACGACCCCCTCACCGGGCTGGCCAACCGGGCCCTGTTCCGCGAGGAGCTCGAGCGCCGCCTGCACCCGCGGCGGCCCGCCCCGCCCGACCAGGGGCCGGCTCAGCACCCCGCCCCCCTCGACGGCGCGCCGGTGGGAGGCGTCGGCGTGCTCTTCTGCGACCTGGACGGCTTCAAGGACGTCAACGACGCGCTGGGCCACGACGCCGGTGACCAGCTGCTGCGCCAGGTGGCCGACCGGCTGACCGCCGTGGTGCGCGCCGAGGACCTCGTGGCCCGGCTCGGGGGCGACGAGTTCGTCGTCCTGGTCGACGGCGTGGCGGAGGCCCGCTCGCTCGAGGCCGTCGCGGAGCGGGTCCTCGCCGCCCTCGCGGCGCCCTTCCCGCTGGACGGCCTGCGCGGGGGCGTGGAGCCGGTGCTGGTCGGCGCGAGCCTGGGCGCCGCTGCCGGTACTGCGGGTGAGCGGCCCGAGCAGCGCGCCGGTGAGCTGCTGCGCGCCGCGGACGCGGCCATGTACCAGGCCAAGCGCGCGGGCGGACGGCGACTGGTCGCCATCGACGTCGACGTCGACAGCGCCCTCCTGCGCACCTGACGGCGCGGTCACCCGGCCGAGCACACCCGGCGCGGCGGCCGCTCAGTCGGCGTCGACCAGCGCGGCCGTCGAGGGCTGGGCGCGCAGCGCCTCCCGCCGCGCGGCGACGGTGCTCGGCTCCCACCGGGGGACGCCGTCGAGGAGCTCGTAGCCGTCGTGCACCCCGCCCTGCGCGTCGACCCACCGGACGAGCGCCGGACCGTCCCCCGGTGCCTCGTGGACGAAGAAGGCGCCCTCGACGAAGCCGTCAGGGGTCGCGAAGAGCTCCGTGCTCACCGGCACCCGGTGGCGCAGCCGCACCGCCTCCACCGCGGCGCCGTAGCGGGCGCGGGCGCGCCGCACCACCGGCCCGGCACCGGGCTGCGCGGCGGTGCTGGTCGCCAGCACCTCCCCGGCCATCCCCACCCAGTAGCGCGGGTGGGAGTGGTCGTCGCGGACGTCGACGTAGTTGGCGCCGGGCGCCCTGCCGTCCGGGTGCGGCTCCAGGGGAGCGTCCGCCGGCACGTCGGGCAGGGCGTGGACGCGCCGCACCGCCTCGGCCGCCATGCGCGCCGACAGCTCCTGCGGGTCGCGCGGCGCCGTGGGCACGCCCAGGGTCGCCGCCGGCTCCAGCGCGGTCCCGGGCGCGTCGCTCACGGTGATCATGGTAGGGGCGCGCGGCGGCGCCGAGGAAGGGCGCCGCGCGTCTCCCGTGCGGGGGTCCGGCCGCCGGTGGTGGATGCTGGGCGGACGGCGAGGGGGCCGACGCGGCGCAGCCGGCGCCGCGCGTCCCCGCCCACCACCGGAGGTGGCGCGTGACCAGCCCGACCCGACCCGCCGCCGCGCACCCGGACCGGCCGCCCCTGCGCGGCCCGGCGCTCCCGACCACCCCGCTGGAGGCGGTGGAGGGCGCGGAGGTGTGGGCCGAGGGCGTCACCGCGAGCCGGCGCCAGCTCGACCGCCGCGCCCGCGCCCACGACGCCTCGCACTACCTGCTCGTGCCGCAGGTGGTCGCGACCGCCCGCGACGCCGCCGGGGTGGCCGCGGCGATGGCGCGCGCCAGCGCCCTGGGGCTGGGCGTCACCTTCCGCTCGGGCGGGACCAGCCTGTCGGGCCAGGCGGTCACCGGTGGTCTGCTGCTCGACGTGCGCGCCGGCTTCCGCGGGGTGCAGGTCGGACCCGGCGGGCTCACCGTGCGCGCGCAGCCGGGGGCGACGGTGCGCGAGGTCAACGCCCGCCTCGCCCCGCACCGGCGCGCGCTGGGCCCCGACCCCGCCAGCGAGGTCGCCTGCACGGTGGGCGGGGTGGTGGCCAACAACTCCAGCGGGATGGCCTGCGGCACCACCGCCAACGCCTACCGGACGCTGCGGGCGATGGTGGTGGTGCTGGCCGACGGCACCGTGGTGGACTCCTCCGCCCCCGACGCCGACGAGCGGCTGCTGCGGGAGCGGCCGGACGTGCACCGGGGCCTGACGGCCCTGCGGGAGCGGCTCCTGGCCGACCCCGAGGCCGTGGCCGAGGTGCGCCGGCAGTCCTCGATGAAGAACACCATGGGCTACGGCCTGGACGCCCTGCTCGACCACTCCTCGCCCGTGCAGGTGCTCACCCACCTGCTGGTGGGCAGCGAGGGCACGCTCGGCTTCATCGCCGAGGTGACCCTCGACACCGTCCCGGTGCACCCCCACGCCGCCACCGGCCTGCTCGTCTTCGCCGACCTGAGCGGCGCCACCGCGGCCCTGCCGGCCCTCGTGCGGGCGGGGGTGGCGACCGCGGAGCTCATGGACGCCGCCTCCCTCGCGGTGGCGCAGGGGCTGGCCGACGTCCCGCCGGAAATCGCCGCCGTCGACGTCGACGGCCACGCGGCGCTCCTGGTCGAGCTGCAGGCCGCCACGCCCGAGGCCCTGGAGGCCGGCCGGGCCGCGCTCGCGCCCGTCCTGGAGGCCCTGCCGCTGGTGAGCCGGGCACCTCTGACCTCCGACCCCGCGCAGCGCGCCGCGCTCTGGCACGTCCGCAAGGGCCTCTACACGGCGGTGGCCGGTGCGCGCCCCTCGGGCACGACAGCTCTGCTGGAGGACGTCGTCGTCCCCGTCGAGGCGCTGCTGCAGACCTGCCGCGGCCTGACGCGCCTCCTGGACGAGCACGGGTACGACGGCTCGGTGGTCTTCGGCCACGCCAAGGACGGCAACCTGCACTTCCTGGTCAACGAGCGCTTCGACGATCCCGCCGGCCTGGCCCGCCACGAGGCCTTCACCGCCGACCTGGTCGACCTCGTGCTCGGCGCGGGCGGGTCGCTGAAGGCCGAGCACGGCACCGGGAGGATCATGGCGCCGTTCGTGCGGCGCCAGTACGGCCCCTTCCTGCACGACCTCATGGTCGAGGTCAAGAGGCTCCTGGACCCCGGCGGCCTGCTCAACCCCGGCGTCGTCATCGAGGACGACCCCGGGGCCTGGCTGCGCCACCTCAAGACGGTGCCCACCGTGGAGGAGGAGGTCGACACCTGCGTGGAGTGCGGGTACTGCGAGCCCGCCTGCCCCAGCAAGGACCTCACCCTGACCCCGCGCCAGCGCATCGTGCTGCGGCGGGAGGCCGCGGCGGCCCGCGCGGCCGGCGACCACGCGCTCGCGGCGGAGCTGGAGGCCGACTACGAGCACGCCGGGGTGCAGACCTGCGCCGTCGACGGGCTATGCGCGCAGGCCTGCCCCGTGGGCATCAACACCGGGGACCTCGTGCGCCGCCTGCGCGCCGAGCGGGTCCCTCCCGCCCTGGACCGCGCCTGGGCGGGTGCGGCCCGGCACTGGGGCGCGGCCACGCGCGCCGGCGGCGCCGCCCTGTCGGCAGCCGCGCTGCTGCCCGCGCCGCTCGTGCGGGCCGCCACCGGCGCCGCCCGCGCCGTGGCCGGCCCCGACCTGGTGCCCTCCTACCAGCCGGAGCTGCCCCGCGGTGGCCGCGCGCGCCCCTCGCTGCGGGACCCGGGGCGGGCCGAGCGCGCCGAGGCCGTGCTCTTCGCCTCCTGCACCGGCGCCCTGTTCGGGCCCACCGCGGGCGCACCCGCCCGTCCCGCGGAGCCGGGCGGCGGCGCAGCGCAGGCCTTCGCGGCGCTGGCCGAGCGGGCGGGCCTGGTGCTGGTGACGCCCGAGGGGATGGGCTCGCTGTGCTGCGGCACCCCGTGGTCGTCGAAGGGGCTGCGCAGCGGGTACGAGGCGGTGGCCACCGCGGTGGCGCCCGCCCTCGTGCGGGCCAGCCGCGGCGGTGAGCTGCCCGTGGTCTGCGAGGCCGCCTCGTGCGCCGAGGGCCTGCAGAAGCTGCTGGCCTCGCCCGCCGCGGCGCGGGCCGTGCGCGCGGCGACGGGAGGGCCCGTGCCTCCGGTGCGCGTGGTCGACGCCGTGCAGCTCACCGCCGACCTCCTGCTGGAGCGGCTCCCGGTGCGGCGCCGGCTGGGGTCGGTGGCCGTCCACCCCACCTGCGCGACGACGGCGCTGGGCAGCACGGCGGCGCTCGTCGCCGTCGCCGGGCACGTGGCCCGCGAGGTCGTCGTGCCGACGGCCTGGGGGTGCTGCGGCTACGCGGGGGACCGCGGGCTGCTGCACCCGGAGCTGACGGCCAGCGCCACCGCGCGCGAGGCCGAGGAGGTGGGCCAGCGCTCCTTCGACGCCCACTGCTCGGCCAACCGCACCTGCGAGCTGGCGATGACGCGGGCCACCGGCAGGCCCTACCAGCACGTGCTGGAGCTGCTCGATGCCGCGACCCGCTGAGCGGCGGGCGGGTGCACGGCCGGGGGAGGGCCCTCTCTTCTTGACCGGTTCAAGTCCAGCAGCCAGGATCGAGGGGTGAGCCAGCCCGACCGCGAGCGCGAGCTGCGCGCGGCGGGGCTGCGCGTCACGCGGCCCCGCCTGGCCGTGCTGGACGCCGTGCACGCGCACCCCCACGCCACCACCGACGCGGTGATCGCCGCGGCGCGCACCCGGACGCCCTCGCTGTCGCACCAGGCCGTCTACGACGTGCTGCGCGTGCTCACCGACAGCGGCCTGGTGCGCCGCATCCAGCCGCGCGGCTCCCTGGCCCGCTACGAGGCGCGGGTCGGGGACAACCACCACCACGAGGTCTGCCGGCGCTGCGGCTCCATCAGCGACGTCGACTGCACGGCAGGACGCGCGCCCTGCCTGGCCACCGGCGCCCAGGACGGCTTCGTCGTCGACGAGGCCGAGATCACCTTCTGGGGCCTGTGCGCCGCGTGCGCCGCCGGCCCGGCCCCAGCCGAGACCACCCCCGAGCAAGTGCCCGCCACCAGAGAGGCAGACCGTGACTGACATCGCCCACGAGAAGGCGACCACCGCGAGCACCGTCGAGAGCGAGAACCCGGCGATCAAGCCGCCGACCCCGGCGGTCGACCACCCCCGCCGGGTGCAGGACTGGTGGCCCGAGCAGGTCGACCTGTCGGTGCTCAACAAGACGGCGCGCGAGTCCGACCCGCTGGGAGAGGACTTCGACTACGCCGCGGAGTTCGCGAAGCTGGACGTCGCCGAGGTCAAGCGCGACCTCGCCGAGCTCATGAAGTCCTCCCAGGACTGGTGGCCGGCGGACTGGGGCCACTACGGCCCGCTGTTCATCCGCATGTCCTGGCACGCGGCGGGCACCTACCGCATCGCCGACGGGCGCGGCGGCGGCGGCCAGGGCGCGCAGCGCTTCGCCCCGCTCAACAGCTGGCCCGACAACGCCAACCTCGACAAGGCCCGCCGGCTGCTGCTCCCCATCAAGCAGAAGTACGGCCGCAAGCTGTCCTGGGCCGACCTGCTGGTGCTGGCCGGCAACGTCGCCCACGACGACATGGGCCTGCCCACCTTCGGCTTCGCCTTCGGCCGCCGCGACACCTGGCAGCCCGAGGAGGTCTTCTGGGGCCCGGAGGACTCCTTCCTCACCAACGACCGCTACTCCGGCCCCGACGCCCCGCTCGACCTGGAGCAGGGCGACCTCGCCGCCGTGACCATGGGCCTGATCTACGTCAACCCCGAGGGCCCGCAGGGCCGGCCCGACCCGCTCGGCTCGGCCCACGACATCCGCGTGACCTTCGGGCGGATGGGGATGGACGACGTCGAGACCGTCGCGCTCATCGCCGGCGGCCACACGTTCGGCAAGGTGCACGGCGCGGGCGACCCCGAGCTCGTCGGTCCCGAGCCCGAGGGCTGCCCGGTGCACGGCAACGGCCTGGGCTGGAAGAACCAGTTCGGCACCGGCAAGGGCGCCGACACCACCACCAGCGGCCTGGAGGGCGCCTGGACGCCCACGCCGACGCAGTGGGACAGCTCCTACCTGGACACGATGTTCAGCTACGAGTGGGAGCTGACCACCAGCCCCGCCGGCGCCAAGCAGTGGCGCCCGAAGGACGGCGCCGCTGCCGACCTCGTGCCGGACGCGCACGTCGAGGGCAAGAAGAACCCGCCGGTGATGCTCACCAGCGACCTCGCGCTGCTCGCCGACCCGGCCTACCACGAGATCATGGTCAGGTTCCGCGACGACCACGCGTACTTCGCCGACCAGTACGCCCGCGCCTGGTTCAAGCTGCTCCACCGCGACATGGGCCCGCGCGCCCGCTACCTCGGCCCGGACGTGCCCGCCGAGGAGCTCATCTGGCAGGACCCGGTCCCCGCGGTGGACCACGAGCTGGTCACCGACGCGCAGGTCGCCGACCTCAAGGCGCGCCTGCTCGGCTCCGGGCTCACGGTCTCCCAGCTGGTGCACACCGCCTGGTCGGCCGCGGCGTCCTACCGCGACACCGACAAGCGCGGCGGCGCCAACGGCGCCCGCATCCGCCTGGAGCCGCAGGTCGGCTGGGCCGTGAACGAGGGCGTGCGCGAGGTGCTGCCGGTGCTCGAGCGCGTGCGCGAGGAGTTCCAGCAGGCCACCGGCGCGAGGGTGTCCCTGGCCGACGTCATCGTGCTCGGCGGCACCGCCGCGGTGGAGAAGGCGGCTGCCGACGCCGGCGCGCCGGTGTCCGTGGGCTTCACCCCGGGGCGCACCGACGCCAGCCAGGAGCAGACGGACGTGGAGAACTTCCGCTGGCTCGAGCCGAAGGCCGACGGCTTCCGCAGCTGGGTCGACCCGCGCACCAAGGCCCACGCCGAGCACCTCCTGGTCGACCGGGCGTACATGCTCGACCTCACGGCCAAGGAGATGACGGTGCTCGTGGGCGGGCTGCGCGTGCTGGGCGCCAACACCGGCGGCACCCGCCACGGCGTCTTCACCGACAGGGTGGGCGTGCTCTCGCAGGACTTCTTCACCACCCTGCTCGACCTGGGCGTGCAGTGGCGCACCTCGCAGGACGCCGAGGGCGTCTACGAGGGCGTCGGCGCCGACGGCTCCGTGGTGCGCACCGCCACCGCCGCCGACCTCGTCTTCGGGTCGCACTCCGTGCTGCGCGGCATCGTCGAGGTCTACTCCTCCGACGACGCCGCGGAGCTGTTCACCCGCGACTTCGCGAAGGCCTGGCAGAAGGTCATGGAGCTGGACCGCTTCGACCTGCACGCCTGAGCCCCAGCAGCTCCAGCACCGCGCCCCGGCCGCCCGGCCGGGGCGCGGTGCTCGTGTGCGCCGCGAGGCGGCGCGGACGCGGCTGCCCGAGCGCGCCCACCGGCCCCGGGCCTCACCCGTCCAGGTCGAGCGCGGCGACGCCGAGGCGGCCGGCCACCACGTCGGCGGCGACGTCCTGGATCGTCGTGCCCGCCGCGAAGGCGTGGGCGCGCAGCCGTGCCAGCGCACCGGCCTCGTCCACCCCGAGCCGGACGCGCAGCATCCCCACCAGCACCGGGACGTCGTCGCGGGCGACGTCGCCGAGGAGGTCCCCGCGCGAGGAGCGGGCCAGCAGCAGCCGCACCAGCACGTCCGCCAGGCGCTGCAGCACCAGCACCTGGGGGGCGGTGAAGGGCCGCACCCTGTCGCGCCCGATCACGAGCACCCCGAGGACGCGGCCGAGCGGGTCCGGGCCCACCAGCGGCAGGGACGCCGTCGAGCGGACCGGGAAGGAGCTGCTCGCGGTGCTCAGCAGCAGCTGCCACGGACCCGTCGCGGTGCGCAGGTCGTCCACGAGCACGGGCACCCGGCGCTGCAGCGCGTCGCGGCTGGGTCCCTGGACCAGGCTCTCCTGGAAGTGCTCGTAGCGCTGCAGCGCCAGGTCCGAGCCGGCCAGCGGCAGGCGGCGCTCGTCGTCCACGGCCACCGACACGGCGGCGCGGTCCCACCCGACCACCGGCTCCACCGCGGCGCACAGCGACAGCTCGGGGGACGTGGCGCCGCGGTGGGCCGGGCCACCGCGGCGCCCCTCGCTCAGGGCGCTCCCGCCCGCTGGCCGCCGGCAGCGGTGCCCCGCCCCAGCGCCAGCCCCTCGAGGCGCGCCAGCGTCTCGGTGTTGCGGGCCTTGATCAGCGGCGCCCGCAGGGGCCGGGGCACCAGGCGCCCCGGCCCCTCGACGGCGTCCTCGGACAGGCGCACCAGCGTGCCCCCGTCGCGACCGAGCAGCTCGAAGACGACCCGCGCCCCGCCCAGGGGCCAGCTGCGCGCGGTGAGCACCAGCCGGTGCGGGGCGTCCGCCTCCTCGCTGGTGGTGCTGCCGCGGCGCAGCAGCGGCCACGCGCCCACCACCGGGTGGATGCGCGTGCCCGGCCGGGGCCAGCCGGGGTCGACCCGGCGCACGTGCGCGGTGCCCACCACGAAGTCGGCGTAGCCCCAGCCGTCGGCGAGCTGCTGCCACACGGCCTCGGGCGGCGCCGCGACCCAGCGCTCCTGGACGCTCACCCCGGCCTCCTCCCGTCGGTCCCGCGGCCGGTCAGGTCAGCGCGTCCTTGATCTTGGTCGCGACGTTCTTGGTGCCCTGCACCCGTGCCCCGGCGGCGTCGCCCGGGGTCCCTGCGCCCTGGTCGCCGTCGTAGGTCGAGAACAGCTTCGGGTCCGGCGGGGGCAGCAGGCCGTCGTCGTCGGTGAGGAACGGGGGCTCGGCGAGGTACTGGATCGGCTCGTCGCCCACGAGGGCCGGGCCGGAGGCCCAGCGGCCCTCGCCGGCCTTGCTCTCGTCCAGGGAGAAGGACCAGAAGGTGTGGTTCTGCTGCTGGTCCTCCTCGCTGGCGCGGGAGTCCTCCAGCACGTCGGCCAGCCCGTCGTCGACCAGGTTCTGGATGCCGAGCAGCCACTGCTGCTGGTGGAAGGTGTCGCGGGCCAGGTTGAACTGCAGCATCTCCTTGACGCCCGGGTCGTCGGTCATGCCGTAGATGCGGGAGGTCTGCAGCCGGCTCTGGGCCTCGGCGGCCACGTTGGAGCGGAAGTCGGCCAGGAGGTTGCCGGAGGCGACGATGTAGCCGGCGTTCCACGGCACGCCCTGGCTGTTGAACGGCAGCGCACCGCCGCCGGCGATGATCGCGTGCTGCGGGTTCTGCCCGCCGATCACCGCGGCGAGCACCGGGTTGGTGGCCACGGCCTTCTCGGTGACCTCAGCCGGGGCGCCCTCCAGGAGGCGGGCGACCATGGTGGACAGCATCTCCACGTGACCGATCTCCTCGGTCCCGATGTCCATGATCATGTCCTTGTACTTGCCGGGCATGCGGCAGTTGAAGCCCTGGAACAGGTACTGCATCATCACGGTCATCTCGCCGAACTGGCCGCCGATGAGCTCCTGCACCTTCATCGCGAACAGGGCGTCGGGCTTCTCCGGCTTGGCGGAGAACTGCAGCTGGTGGGAGTAGCGGAACACGGGTCCCCCTCAGGGCGGGTGGCCCGCGCAGCGACGACGGCTGCGAGCACCCGGCGGACGGGCTGCGGCGGATCGTGGCGGCCGTGGTGTCGACCGCTGACGACGCTAGGGCGGTGCGCCCGCCCCCGCACCCCCGCAGCCCGCAGCGCGCCGGTGGGTGCCGGTGCGCGCCGGTGCGTCAAGAGCGCGCCCGGGGCGCCGATGGAGGGGTGTGCGCTGCACCCGCGGCGCCACCGCTCGCGGGGAGGACGGCGATGCGCGGCAGCGACCAGCGGCGGCACGCCCGGCCGCGGCCCGGGGAGGTGGACCGGTGAGCGGGCCGGGGGAGCAGCCCGACGAGGTCGACGAGGCCGACGAGCTCGATGACGTCGACGAGGTCGACGAGGTGGAGCGCGCCGAGGTCGCGCTGGCGGCGCTGGTCGGCGTCGTCGACCAGCTGGCCTCGCGACGGCCGGTCGCCGCGCGCCTGGTCGCGATGACCGGCGACAGCTCGGTGGGGTCCGCCGAGCTCGCCGCGGTCCTCGTCAGCGACCTCGCGCTGACCGCCCGGGTCACCCGCCTGGCCAACAGCACCTTCTACGGGCTGAGCGGCCGGGTGCGCACCGTGCCGTTCGCGGTCACGGTGGTGGGCTTCGCCGCCGTCCGCGCGATGGCCGCCACGGCCGCCGCCGGCGCGGGCACCGACGGGGTGCTGCCCGAGGACGTGTGGGCGCGCTCGGAGGCCGCGGCCCTGGCCTGCGGCGAGCTGGCGCCGCTGTTCGGCGTCCCCGCCGCCGACGCGTTCTGCCTGGGCCTGCTCGCCGGGCTGGGGCGGGCGGTGCTGGCCCACCACGACCCCGCCGCCTGCCGGGCGGTGCTGCAGGACGCCGGCGTGCGACGCGGCGGGCGCCGGGCGCTGGTGGCCGCCGAGCGGGCGGCGCACGGCGTCTGCCACACCGAGGTCTCCGCGGCGGCGCTGGCGGCCTGGCACTTCCCGGCCGACCTCACCGGGGCGCTGCAGGCCGTCGACGCACCGCCGGCCGCGGGCGTGCGGCCCACGCCCTGGTCGCGCTGCCTGGCCAGCGCGCTGGAGGCCGTCGAGCGCGCGGCCTCACCCGGCGCTGAGCAGCAGGACGCCGGGCGCCTGTCCGGCGGGGCGGTGGACGAGCAGCGCCTGTCGGCGCTCGCCGCGCGCCTGGTCCTCCCGCCCCCGCCGCCCGTGCAGCCCCCGCCCGCCTGAGCCCGCTGATCCGCACCCCGGGGCCCCGCGCGCGCGACGCAGCGGCCACGATGTGCCCATGACCACCAGGCCGGACGCCGACTCCACCCCCGGGCCCGCGCTCGACGCGCTGCGCCGCGACATCCGCCTCGTGACCACCCTGCTCGGGGAGGCGCTGGTGCGCCACGAGGGCCGCGAGCTGCTCGACCTCGTCGAGCGGGTGCGCGCCCACGCCAAGGAGCACACCCTCACCGAGCTGCCCGGCTTCGACCTCGAGACGGTCACGCGCCTGGTGCGCGCCTTCACCGCGTACTTCCACCTGGCCAACACCACCGAGCAGGTCCACCGCGGGCGCGCGATGCGCGCGGAGCAGGACGCCGCGGGCGGCTGGCTGCAGCAGGCCCTGGCCCGCATCGCCGACGCCGGCGTGGACGCCGCCGAGCTCACCGCGATCATGGAGGACGTCGCGGTGAGGCCGGTCTTCACCGCGCACCCCACCGAGGTCGCCCGCCGCTCGACGATCGACAAGCTGCGCCGCGTGGCCTCCCTGCTGGAGGAGCCCGACAGCCCCCGCCGGACCCGCCGCCTGGCCGAGGCGGTGGAGCTGCTGTGGCTCACCGACGAGCTGCGCGTGGAGCCGCCCGAGCCCATCGACGAGGCGCGCAACGTCATCTACTACCTCGAGGGGCTCTCCCGGGCGGCGCTGCCCGACGTGCTGGAGGAGCTGCGCGACCGGCTGGCCGAGCACGGTGTCGCGCTGCCACCCGCCGTCAGCCCGCTGCGCTTCGGCTCCTGGGTCGGCGGGGACCGCGACGGCAACCCCTTCGTGACCCCGCAGACCACGCGCGACGTGCTGGTCCTGCAGGCCCGCCACGGCATCCACACGCTGCGCGCCGCGGTCGACGAGCTGCGCCGGGACCTGTCCGTCAGCCAGGCCGTCAGCCCGGTCTCCCCGGCGCTCGCGGCGCGCACCGAGGAGCTCATCGCCGCCCTGCCCGAGGTGGAGCCGCGCTACCGCCGGCTCAACGTGCAGGAGCCCTACCGCCTCTTCCTCACCTGCGTCGACGTCCGGCTCGCCCTCACCGAGCAGCGCGTCGTCGCCGGCACCGCCCCGGAGCCGGGGCGCAGCTACGCCGACGACGCCGAGCTGCTGTCCGACCTGCTGCTGCTGCACGCGTCGGTGGCCGAGCACCAGAAGGGGCTGGTCGCCTCCGGCGGGGTCGAGCGCCTCGTGCGCACGGTCGCCGCGACGGGCCTGGTGCTGGCCACCCTCGACGTGCGCGAGCACTCCGCCAAGCACCACGTCGCGGTGGGCGCCCTGCTGGACCGCCTCGCCGGCCGCGCCGGCGAGCTGGAGCGCCCCTACGGCGAGCTCAGCCAGCCCGAGCGGCTCCGGGTCCTGTCGGCGGAGCTGGCCTCGGCCCGCCCGCTGGCGCGGGCGCCGCTGCCCCTGGAGGGCGAGGCGGCGACCACCGCGGGCGCCTTCGACGCCATCCGCTGGGCCCAGGACTCCCTGGGACGGCGGGTGGTGGAGAGCTACATCATCTCGATGACCCACGACGCCGACGACGTCTTCGCCGCAGTGGTGCTGGCCCGCGAGGCCGGTCTGGTCGACCTGCCCTCGGGTGTGGCCCGGCTCGACTTCGTCCCCCTGCTCGAGACCGTCGTGGAGCTGCAGCAGACCGAGCGCATCCTCACCGCGCTGCTGTCCGACCCCTCCTACCGCGAGCTGGTGCGCCTGCGCGGCGACGTGCAGGAGGTGATGCTCGGGTACTCCGACTCCAACAAGGCCGGCGGCATCGCCGCCTCGCAGTGGCAGATCCAGCTGGCCCAGCGCAGGGCCCGCGACGTCGCCCGCCGCTTCGGGGTCAGGCTGCGCTTCTTCCACGGCCGCGGCGGCTCGGTGGGCCGCGGCGGAGGCCCCACCTACGACGCGATCATGGCGCTGCCCTCGGGCACCGTCGACGGCGAGGTGAAGATCACCGAGCAGGGCGAGGTCATCAGCGACAAGTACGCGCTCCCCCAGCTCGCCCGGCAGAACCTCGAGCTGACCCTGGCCGCGACCATCGAGGCGAGCGTGCTGCACCGCACCGACCGGCGCACTCAAGAGCAGGGCGAGCGCTGGGACGCGCTGGTCGACAGGTTCGCCAGCGCCGCCCACGACAGGTACCGGGCCCTGGTCGAGGCCGACGGCCTGACCCAGTACTTCCTCACCGCCACGCCCGTGGACCTCCTCGGGGCGCTCAACGTCGGCTCCCGCCCGGCCAAGCGGCCCGGCGGCGGCGGCATCGAGGACCTGCGCGCCATCCCCTGGGTCTTCGGGTGGACCCAGTCCCGCCAGATCGTGCCCGGGTGGTTCGGCGTCGGCTCCGGGCTGCGGGCCGTGGTGGAGCAGGACCCGGGGGCGCAGGACGTGCTGCGGGAGATGTACGACCAGTGGCGCTTCTTCCGGACCTTCCTGGGCAACGTGTCCATGACGCTGGTCAAGACCGACCTGGAGATCGCCGCGGCCTACGTGGAGCTGGCGCCCGAGCCGCTGCGCGGCCTGCTCGACGTGGTGCGCGAGGAGTTCGAGCTGACCGTGTCCCAGGTGCTCGCCGTCACCGGCGACGGCGCGCTGCTCGACAGGGAGCCGGCGCTGCGCACCACGCTGGAGGTGCGCGACAACTACCTGGAGCCGCTGCACCACCTGCAGACCGAGCTGCTGGGCCGCTACCGGCGCGGGGAGACCGGCCCGGGCCTGCAGCGCGCGCTGCTGCTGACGATCAACGGCATCGCCGCGGGGATGCGCAACACCGGCTGAGCAGCGCGCTCACTCCCGCGGCACCGCTGAGCCGGTGCCGCGGGTGTGCTCGAAGATGATGCTCGTGCGGGTGGAGGAGACCTCCGGCCGCGTGGACAGGCCGTCGGCCACCAGGTCGCGCAGCGCCGCGGAGTCCGCCGTCGCCACGTGGAGGAGGAAGTCCTCCTCACCGCCCAGGAAGAAGACGCTGAGCACGCCGGGCAGCGCCCTGACGTGCTCGGTGAACTCCCGCAGCCGGCCCCGGGCGCCCCCGTGCAGGCGGACCGCCACCATCGCCTGCAGCGCGGCGCCGACCGCGTCCAGGTCCACCGCGGCGTGGTAGCCGGTGATGACGCCGCGCCGCTCCAGCTCGCGCAGGCGCACGGACGCCGTGGAGGGGGCCACTCCCGCCCGGCGGGCCAGCTCGGCCCCGGGGGTGCGGGCGTCGCGGCGCAGGGCCTCGACGATCGTCCGGTCCACGTCGGTCAGGGCGGTGCTGGGTCGACGGTCCTTCGGCACACGGCCATCATGGCGACGATCCGTCACGACCTCTGGCGCCACCCCGTGCATCCTGCGACGTTGCAGGGCAGCAGCGGTGCCGAGCTGGTCGGCGCCGGCGAGCCCCTGGAGGTCCGGCGTGCCGTCTCGGCTGGTGGTGGGTGTCCCCACGGAGGTCAAGGACAACGAGAACCGCGTCGCGCTGCAGCCCGACGGCGCCGCCGAGCTGGTCCACCACGGGCACCGCGTGCTCGTCCAGGCCGGCGCAGGGGCCGGCTCGCGCTTCAGCGACGAGGAGTTCACCGCCGCCGGCGCCGAGGTGGTGGCCGACGCCGAAGCGGTCTTCGCCGCCGCGGACCTCATCGTCAAGGTCAAAGAGCCGGTCGCCGAGGAGCACCACCGCTTCCGCGAGGGCCAGCAGCTGTTCACCTACCTGCACGCCGCGGCGGACAGGTCGCTGACGGACTTCCTGCTCGAGCGCCGCATCGACGCCATCGCCTACGAGACCGTGCAGACCCCCGACGGGCGCCTGCCGCTGCTGACCCCCATGAGCGAGGTCGCGGGCCGCATGGCCGTGCAGGCCGCGGCCCACCACCTCGAGAGCCCCGCGGGAGGCGCCGGGCTGCTGCTCGGCGGGGTGCCCGGCACCCCCGCCGCGAAGGTGACCATCATCGGCGGCGGGGTCTCCGGCACCGAGGCGGCCAAGATCGCGGTGGGCATGCGCGCCATCGTGCGGGTCTTCGACACCAACCCCTCGCGCCTGGCGTACCTGTCCGACGTCTTCGAGGGGCGGCTCGACCTCGTCACGCCCAACCGCGCACGGCTGGCCCAGTACGTGGCCGAGTCCGACGTCCTCATCGGCGCCGTGCTGGTGCCGGGCGCCAAGGCCCCCAAGCTGGTCAGCCGCGAGATGATCGCCTCGATGCGCCCCGGCAGCGTCGCCGTCGACATCGCCATCGACCAGGGCGGCTGCTTCGAGACCAGCCGGCCCACCACCCACGCGCACCCCACCTACGTCGAGGAGGGCGTCGTCCACTACTGCGTCGCCAACATCCCCGGCGCCGTGGCCCGCACCTCCACCCTCGCGCTCACCTCGGCCACCCTGCCGCACCTCGTCACGGTCGCCGACCTCGGTGTGCGCGGGGCGGCCGGGGCCTCCCCGGCGCTGGCCAAGGGCCTGACCACCCTCGGCGGCCAGCTCGTCAGCGGACCGGTGGCGGCGGCCCACGGGCTGCCGCTGGCGGACGCGGCGGCGCTGCTGGCGGCCTGAGGACCGGCCCGGCGCAGCGGGACGGCCCGGGCCGGCGCCCTGCGCGCTGGCCCGGGCCGTCCCCTCTAGCCTGGGCCGGTGCCGACCGACCGCGCAGGGCTGCTCGCGTGGGCCCAGCGCTGGTCCGTCAGCCCCGCGGCCGTCGAGGCCGTGCTCGACAGGATCACCGCCGGACCCGCGGTGCCCCCCTTCACGGGGATGGCCGACGGCGTGCGCCGCGAGCTGGTCAGGCTCCCGCTGGCCGCCCTGTCCCAGCTGCGCGACCTCACCGACACCACACCGGTGGCCCACCGCGACCGCTCGGCGGTGCCCGGGCGCGCCCCCGCCGCCGCGTGGTCGGTGCTGGACGCCGTCGACCAGGCGGTGTGCGTGGCCGACGTGCGCGCCCCCGACCAGCCCATCGTCTACGTCAACCCCGCCTTCACCCGCACCACCGGGTACACCGAGGACGAGGTGCTGGGGCGCAACTGCCGCTTCCTGCACGAGGGCCTGCTCGACCCCTCCGCCGACGCCGACCTCGAGGCCCTCGGCACCAGCTCGGCGGAGGTCGCCGCCGCCGTGCAGCGGATCCGCGACCTGCTGGCCGCCGGCGAGGCGGGCGAGGTGGTGCTGGTCAACCGCCGGGCCGACGGCCGGCTCTTCGTCAACGAGCTCGCCCTGTCGCCGGTCGCGGGCGCCGACGGCGCGCCCCTCCACTACGTGGCGGTCCAGCGCGACATGACGCCGTACGCGACCGTCCGGCGGGCGCGCGCGGCCCTCGCCGACGAGCTCGACCAGACCGCGCGCGCGGTCCAGGCCAGCCTGGTCCCCAGCGCGCTGCCCGCGCTGCCCGGCTGGCGCGTGGCCACCGGCTACCAGCCCGCCACCCGCGCCGACGGCCGCCGCGGGGCCGTCAGCGGTGACTTCTTCGACGTCTTCGCCGGGCCCGCCGGTGCGGGCGGCGCGTGGTACGTGGTCATCGGCGACGTCTCGGGCCGCGGGCCGCGGGCCGCGGCGAGCACCAGCGCACTGCGGTGGGCGCTGCGTGGCGCGGCCACCACGCACGGCGAGCCCGCCGCGCTGCTCACCGCCGCCGCCGGCGCCGTGCACGAGGCCCTCGAGGACAGGTTCGCCACCGTGGCGGCGCTCACCCTGCCGGTCGAGGAGCCGGACGGGCGCCCCGGCGGCGCGAGCGGTGGGCCCGCTGCGGTCGTGCTGGCGCTGGCCGGCCACCCGCAGCCGGTGCTGCTGCCGGCACGGGGAGCGCCGCGCCTCGTGGGCCGCCCCGGCACGCTGCTGGGGCCCTTCGCCGAGGTCGAGGTGTCACAGGTGGAGGTGGAGCTGGGCTCCGGCGACCAGCTGGTGCTCTACACGGACGGCGTCACCGAGGCCACCGACCGCAGCGGGCGCCAGCTCGAGGAGCAGGGGCTGCTGGACGTGCTGGCCGGGCTCGACGAGCACGACCGCACCCGACCGGACGCCGCCCAGCGGACCGTGGCCGCCGTCACCGCCGCCGTGACCGAGCACGTCGCCGGCGGACCCGTCGACGACCTGACGCTCCTCGTCGTAGCCCGCCCGGCCCCCTGACCGCGGCCCCCGTGCGGCTCGGCAGTGTCAGGACGAGGTTCAGGGTCAGGTCCTGGAGGCCGGATCCGGCCTCCAGGACCTGACGGTGCGCGGCGTCCACGGGGGTCCAGGCGGGAGGCTGCTCGCGCCCGGGGCGGTGGCGAGGCGCTGGCCGCGCCGGGTGGGGAGGTGCCCCACTAGATTGGGCGACCGCTCGGCCAACGGGGCGGGCGCAGCGTGGAGAACCAGGAGCACCCATGTCGGTCGACGTCGCCTACGCCGAGCTGGGGAGGATCCTCCTCGACAGGACGCCGCTGAACGCCGTCCTCCAGCGCGTGGCGGAGCTGGCGCGCGACTGCGTGCCGGGAGCCGACGAGGCCTCCGTGACGGTGGTGCAGGGCAAGCGCGCCACCTCCGTCGCTTTCACCGGCAGCCTGGCCGTCCAGCTCGACGAGCGCCAGTACGAGCTGGGCTTCGGGCCGTGCATGGACGCGGCGATGTCGGGGCAGACCATCGCCATCGCCGACACCGGCGCGGGCGACGAGGCCTACCCGGGCTACTCCGAGGTCGCAGCCCGCGCCGGGGTGCGCGCCGCCCTGTCGGTGGGCCTGGCCGTGCCCGGGCGCACCGTCGGCGCCCTGAACCTCTACGACACCCACGGGGAGAGCGTTCTGGGCGAGCGCTCCCGGGAGGTCGCGGCGGTCTTCGCCGGCCACGCCGCCATCGCCCTGACCAACGCGATGGCGGTGGAGAGCACCCGGGAGCTGGCCGAGCAGCTGCAGCGCGCCATGGTCTCCCGGGCCGTGATCGAGCAGGCCAAGGGCGTCATCGCGGTGCAGCGGGGGGTGACGCCGGAGCAGGCGTTCGCTCTGCTGTCGCGCCGCTCCCAGGACTCCAACCGCAAGCTGGCCGAGCTGGCCGGCGAGGTGGTCGAGGCGGTCACCGAGGGGCGCGACACCGGCTGGTGAGGCGCGCTCTCAGCGGCGGCGGGGGCGGGCCTCCACGAGCAGGCGGCGCTCGATCATGTCCAGGAGGAACACGAGCGCCGCGACGAAGGGCAGGAGTCCGAGGGCGAGGAGCACGCCCCCACGGTCCCCCACGCGCCCGGCGTCCCCGCGGCGACACGCCGAGCCGGGACGGGCGCCGCGCCGTCAGCGCGCGCCGCGTGTGGCCCGTGTGACAGCGGCCGCGGCGGCTGCGGCGGTGCCGCTCCCGGACGCCGCGGGGCGCGCGGCAGCGCCGGCGCGCACCTCGCCGACGAGCTCCTCGAGCACGTCCTCCAGCGTCGCGACCCCGAGCAGGCCGCCGTCGGCCCCCTCCACCCGCGCGAGGTGGGCGCCGCTCTCCTGCATCCGGCGCAGCACCGGCCGCAGCGCGTCGGCGTCGGAGACGGTGGCCAGCTCGCGCACGTAGCGGGAGGGCACCTGGGCGGCGCGCGCCCCCGGGTCGAGGGTCAGCACGTCCTTGACGTGGACGTAGCCGGACAGGCCGCCCTCGCCGTCCTCGAGGGGGAAGCGCGAGAAGCCCGTGCGCGCGGCGGCGTCCTGCACCTGCGCCACGGTGGCCCCCCGCGGCAGCGTCGCCAGCGAGCCCAGCGGCACCACCACGGCCGCCGCGGTGCGGTCGGCGAAGCCGAGCGCGGCCGTGGCCAGCTCCTCCACGTCCTCCTCCAGCAGGCCCTCCGAGCGGGCCTCGGCCACCAGCCCCGCCACCTCCTCGCGGGTGTAGGTGCTGTTCACCTCGTCCTTCGGCTCGACCTTGAACAGCCGCAGCACGTGGTTGGCGAGCCAGTTGGAGACCGCGATGAGGGGTCGCAGCACGGTGGCCAGCGCGCGCAGCGGCGGCGCCAGCAGCAGCGCGGCGCGGTCGGGTCCCGCGAGCGCGAGGTTCTTGGGCACCACCTCACCCAGCACGACGTGCGCGGTGACCACGAGGGCCAGGGCGATGGCGAAGGCCACCGGGTGCACCAGCGCCGCCGGAAGGCCGGCGGCCTCGAAGAGCGGCTCCAGCTGGTGGGCCACCGCCGGCTCCCCGACGGCGCCCAGGCCCAGGGAGCACAGCGTGATGCCCAGCTGCGCGCAGGAGAGCATCGAGGTGACGTCCTCCATGGCGCGCAGGGTGGTGCGCGCGGCGCGGCTGCCCGCGGCCGCGAGCAGCTCCACCGAGGAGCGGCGCGCGGAGATGACGGCGAACTCGGCCCCCACGAAGAAGGCGTTGAGGGCCAGCAGCAGCACCGCCAGGCCGATGGCCAGCCCGTCGCTCACCGCCCGGCCCCCGCGTCGGTCCTCGCGTCGACCTCGCCGGCGGCGACGGGCTCGAGCACCCGCAGGTGGACGCCCTCCAGCCGCAGGCCGTCGCGGGCCTCCACCCGCAGCTCGCACCAGCGCTCGACGGGCAGGCCGTCGTCGTCGGTCTCCCCGGTGGTCACCGGCACGCGCGCCACCTCACCGACCTCCGGCAGGCGGCCCAGGGCGCGCAGCACCAGGCCGGCGACCGTCTCGTAGTCGGGATGCTCGGGCAGCTGCACCCCGGTGCCGGCGGCGACCTCGTCGGGACGCAGCAGCCCGGAGACGAGCCAGCCGCCCTCGCCGTCCTCGCGCACCGCCGAGGTCTCCACGTCGTGCTCGTCCACGACCTCCCCGACGATCTCCTCGACGAGGTCCTCGAAGGTCACCACGCCGGCGAAGCCGCCGTACTCGTCCACGACCACCGCCAGCTGCAGCGGGGAGTCCTTGAGCTGGTCGAGCAGCTCGTCCAGCTCGAGGGTCTCGGGCACCAGCGCCGGCTCCTCGACCACGTCGCGCAGCAGCACCCGCGAGGCCTGCTCCGGCGGCACCATGAGCGCCTGCCGGGCGTGCACGACCCCGAGCACGTCGTCCTGGTCGGCGCCGGTGACGGGGAAGCGGGAGCGGCCGGAGTCGTGCACCGCGGCGACCAGCTCGGTGAGGTCGTCCTCGCCCGACAGCGTGCGCACCCGGATCCGCGGGGTCATGACGTCCACGGCGCGGCGGTCGGAGAAGGCCAGCGTGCGCTGCACCAGCGCCGCGGTCTCCTGCTCCAGGGTGCCCTGCTCCGCGGAGCGGCGGACCAGGGACAGCAGCTCGTCGGCGGAGCGCGCGGAGGCGAGCTCCTCCTGCGGCTCGGTGCGGAACAGCCCGCGCAGCAGGGCGTTGGCCATCCCGTTCAGGAGGCGGATGGGCCAGGCCATGGCCCGCGCGAAGCCGCGGCTGAAGCCCTGCACGGCGTACGCGGTGGCGTAGGGGAGGGAGATGGCGAGGTTCTTGGGCACCAGCTCGCCGAACACCATCGTGCCCAGCGTGGACAGCGCCAGCGCGAGCGCCACGGACGTGGCGGTGGCCGCGCCGCCGCGGACGCCGACGTCCTCCAGCAGGGGCGCCACCAGCCGGCCGATCGCGGGCTCCGCGAGGTAGCCGATGGCGAGGTTGGTGATGGTGATGCCCACCTGCGCGCCGGACAGCTGCGTCGACAGGTTGCGCAGGGCGGCGAGGGTGCCCTGCGCTCGCCGGTCACCGCCCGCCGCGTCGCGCTCGACGGTGGCCCTGTCGACGGTGAGCAGGGAGAACTCGGCGGCCACGAACCCCCCGCAGGCCACGACGAGCGCGGCCGCGGTCAGCAGGAGGAGCAGCTCGGTCACGGTGCCGCCAGGCTAGGCCCTGGCGAGCACGCAGGCGGCCCCCAGGTCGGCGTCGTGCACCACGGCGGCCTCCAGGCCGCCCTGCCGGCAGGCCCGGGCGGTCAGCTCCGCCTGGGGCTCGCTGGTCTCCAGCAGCAGCACCCCTCCCGGCGCCAGCCGGGACCGGGCGCCGGCCGCCACGCGCCGGTGCAGGTCCAGGCCGTCGGCGCCGCCGTCCAGGGCCGCGCGCGGCTCGTGCTCGCGGGCCTCCGGCGGCATGAGCGCGACGCTGGCGGAGGGCACGTACGGGGCGTTGACCACCAGCAGGTCGACCCGCCCGACCACCCCGGCCGGCAGGGCCCCGTAGAGGTCCCCGGTGTGGACGCCCGCTGCGGCCCCGGGGGCGAGCTCGCGCAGGTTCTGGGCGGCGCAGGCCGTGGCCAGCGGGTCGACGTCGGCGGCGTGCAGCCGCACCGCCACCCGCTCGCGGGCCGCGGCCACCGCCAGGGCCGCTCCCAGGGCCCCGGTCCCGCAGCACAGGTCGACGACGACGAGCGGTCCCTCCTGCCCGTCCGCGCGCGCCGCGCGGCCCACCAGCACGGCGAGCCCCTCGCGCACGAGCAGCTCGCTGCGGCGGCGCGGCACGAAGACCCCCGGGGCGGTGCGCACCCGCAGGCCCGCGAAGGCGGCCCAGCCGAGGACCAGCTCCAGCGGCTCGCCGGCCTCGCGCCGGCGCACCCGCGCCTCCAGCTCCGCGGCCGGCAGGCGCTCCTGGAGCAGGAGCGCGGCCTCCTCCTCGGCGAAGACGCAGCCGGCGGCGCGCAGCCGCTCCACCAGAGCCGGCTCGGGCGCAGCGCCCTCCCGCGCGGCGCCGCTCACCCGGGGGCGCCGGCCAGCCCGCCCGGGCCCGCGGGTCCGCTCGCCGCCGCCCCCGGCGACGGGAGGTCCCGTCGCCTGGTCCAGCCGCGGCGCCCGCGCCGCGCGCCCAGCAGGCGGCACACCACGTAGATCGCGAAGGAGACGGTGGTGACGTACGGGCTGATCGGGACCGTGCCGCCCAGGGCCAGGAGGATGCCGCCGACCGCGGAGGCCACCGCGAAGGCGACGGACAGCACCGGGACCCACAGCGGGGAGGCGGAGACCCGCGTGGCGGCAGCAGCGGGGGTGATGAGCAGGGAGAGCACGAGCAGGGCGCCCACCACCTGCACCGCCATCGCCACCGACAGCCCGAGCACCACCATGAAGACCAGCGACAGGGCCCGCACGGGCACGCCGCGGGCTGCGGCGCCGTCGGGGTCGACGCTGGCGAACAGCAGCGGGCGCCACACCACGGCGAGCACGGCCAGCACCACCGCGGAGGTCACGAGCATGGTGGCCAGCCGCGGGTCGTCCACGGCCACCACCTGCCCGGTCAGCAGGCCGAACTTGTTGGCCGAGCGCCCGGGGTACAGGGCCAGGAACAGCACCCCCAGGCCCAGGCCGAAGGGCATCAGGACGCCGATGATGGAGTTCCTGTCGCGGGCGCGGACCCCCAGCACCCCGATGAGCACCGCGGCGACCAGGGAGCCGACCACGGACCCCAGCACGACGTCGAGGCCCACCAGCAGCGCGGCCGCGGCGCCCGCGAAGCTCAGCTCGGAGATGCCGTGCACGGCGAAGGCCATGTCGCGGGCGGCGACGAGCACCCCGACCAGCCCGCCGACCAGGCCCAGGGCGGCGGCCGCCCACAGCGAGTTGGTGACCAGCGGCAGCAGCCGCGAGTAGTCCTCGAAGTTGATCAGCGCGTCCCAGCTCACGCCGCACCCCCCGCGGGAAGGGGCTCGGGGTGGCAGTCGTGGTCGGCGTGGGTCCCCGTGGCGGCGATGAGGACGCGCCCGGCGTGCCGCAGGACCTCCACCCGCGTGCCGTAGAGCTCCGAGAGGGACTCCGAGGTCAGCACCTCCTCGGGCGTCCCGACCCGGTGACCGGCCGGGGCGAGGTAGAGCACCTTGTCGACGACGTCGAGGACGGGGTTGATCTCGTGGGTCACGAAGAGCACGGCCGTCCCGGCGCGGCGACGGGCGTCGATGACGCCCACCACCTCCCGCTGGTGGGCCAGGTCGAGGGAGAGCAGCGGCTCGTCGCACAGCAGCAGCGCGGGGTCGGTGGCCACCGCCTGCGCGATGCGCACGCGCTGCTGCTCCCCGCCCGAGAGCAGCCCCACCGGGACGTCGCCGTAGGCGGTGGCGCCGACGGCGGCGAGGAGCTCGTCCACGCGGGCCCGCACCCGCCGGCTGGGCAGGGGCAGCCCCCAGCGGTGCCCGTCCAGGCCCTGGCGGACGAGGTCGCGGGCGCGCAGCGGCGTCATCGGGTCGATCAGGCGCTGCTGCGGCACGTACCCGATCTCGGGTGAGCCGGTGCGCGGCGGGCGCCCGCCGACGGCCAGGTGTCCGCTGGTCAGCGGCTGCTGGCCCAGGACGGCGCGCACCAGGCTCGTCTTGCCCGAGCCGTTGGGGCCCAGGACGGCGACGAGCTCACCGGGGTGCACCTCCAGGTCGAGCCCCGACCACACCCGGTGCTCGCCGTAGCTCAGGGCCGCTCCGCGCAGGGCCAGCGCGGGGCCCGCCGCCGGGGCGCCGCGCTCGGGCGGGACCACGCCCCTCAGCCCTGGACGGCGGCGCGGATGGCCTCGGCGTTGGCGGTCATCCACTGCGTGTAGTCCTGCCCCTCCGGGAGCGTCTCGGTGACGGGGACCACCGCGGTGCCGGCGGCCTCCGCGGCCCTCAGCACCGCCTCGGTCTCCGCGCCGGCGGTCTGCTCGTTGTACACCAGCGCCGCGACGGCCCCGTCGCCGAAGAGCGCGGTGGTGTCGGCCAGCACCGACGGCGGGACGTCGGTGCCCTCCTCGACGGCCTCGGAGAAGGCCTGCGGGGTCCTCACCACCAGGCCCATGGCCTCGAGCATGCGGTCGGGGACGGGCTCGGTGATCGCCACCCCGGTCCCCGCGGAGCTGGACCTCACCGCGGCCTGCACCTGCTGCACCGCGGCCAGCCCGTCGGCGAAGGCCTCCGCGTTGGCCGCGTACGCGCTCGCGCCCCCGGGGTCGACGGCCGACAGCTGCTCGGCGAGCGCCCGGGCGACCTCCACCGCGGTGGCGACGTCGTACCAGACGTGCTCGTTGAACCCGCCGTGGTCGTGGCCCGCCTCGTCGGCGTGCTCGTCGGCGTGCTCGTCGGCGTGGTCCTCCCCGGCGTGCTCGTCGGCGTGGCCGTGGTCGTCGGCGGCCGCCTCCTGCGAGCCCTCCAGGCCGGAGACCTCCACGGCGTCGACCACCGGCGCCCGCGTGCCCGTGGCCGACAGCAGCTGGGTCATGAAGGGGTCGTAGCCGCCGCCGTTCATGACCACGACCTGCGCGTCCTGGACCAGGAGCTGGTCGCGCGTGGTCACCTCGAAGGAGTGGGGGTCCTGGGCGGGGTCGTCGATGATCGAGGTCACCTCCACGGCGTCACCGCCGACGGCCTGCGCCACGCTGCCCCACACGTCGGTGGAGGCCACCACCGCGACCCGGCCCCCCTCGGCCGGGGAGTCCCCGGCGCCGGCGCTGGCCTGCGCGCCCGAGGAGCTCGCGCCGCCCCCGCAGGCGGACAGGAGCAGCGCGGCGGTGAGCCCGCCGGCGAGGGCCAGCGGGCGGGTGGGGCGGAGCGCGGGGCGGGGCACGGGCCCTCCA
Organism: Quadrisphaera sp. KR29; assembly: GCF_052644995.1. Lineage (NCBI taxonomy): Bacteria > Bacillati > Actinomycetota > Actinomycetes > Kineosporiales > Kineosporiaceae > Quadrisphaera > Quadrisphaera sp. KR29. Next base: position 55,528 of record NZ_JBQXXG010000013.1, on the reverse strand, counting down.
GGGCGGTGGTGAGAGTCGGAGTGATAACTCTTCTCACCATAGACGAGCGCGGCGGGCGCTCGTGACCTCCCTGGCGGCCGGTGGCCGGGGACCGGTGGTGCTCAGCGCGCTGCGGCGCAGTCGGCGCAGGTGCCGAAGATCTCCACCACGTGGTCGACGTCGGTGAAGCCGTGCCCGGCGGCGGTCCGGCGCGCCCACGCCTCCACGGCGCTGCCCTCGACCTCCTCGGCGCGCCCGCAGCGGCGGCACACGAGGTGGTGGTGGTGACCGGTGCTGCAGCGCCGGTAGACGGCCTCGCCGTCCTCCCCGGTGCGCAGCACGTCGACCTCGCCGTCCTCCACCAGGGCCTGCAGCGCCCGGTAGACGGTGGCCAGGCCGATGGGGTTGCCCTGCTCGCGCAGGCGCGCGTAGAGGTCCTGCGCGCTGGTGAAGCTCGGCTCGGAGTCGAGCATGGCGGCGACCGCCGCCCGCTGGCGGCCGGTCCGGCGCTGAGCAGGGCGGTTGCGCGGTGGGGCTGCCTCGGTCATCACCGTCCATCATCCCACGCCGCGCTGCGTGACGACCTCCTCCACCCGGCGGCACCGCCGGATCTCGAGATGCCGACCGGCCCCGGCGGCCCTACTGTCGTGCGCGCCAGAAGACCTCTCTCACCAGGGCGGACGTCATGCTCGGAACCATCATCGGCCTCATCGTCATCGGCATCATCGCCGGCTACATCGCGCGCCTCGTCGTGCCCGGCCGCTCCGGCCTGGGCATCGGCGGGACCCTGCTGCTCGGCATCGTGGGCTCCTTCGTCGGCGGCTTCCTGGGCTACCTGCTCTTCGGCCGCAACAGCGGTGGCGACGGCTTCATCCAGCCGTCCAGCTGGATCGGCTCGATCATCGGCGCCATCATCGTCCTGGCGATCTACCAGGCCACCCGCGGCCGCAACCGCACCCGCGCCTGAGAGCACCGCGCACGGCCGGGGTGACCCGGCTCCCGCACCACACAGGGCCGTCGAACCGAGCGCGACCCCTGACCGCAGCCCCACCCGAACGGGTGGGGCTGCGGTCGTCCTAGGAGGGTGCGGGCCCTGAGCGCACCACCTGGGCCCGCCGGGCGCCGATGGATAGCGTGGCGGCCGCGCCGCAGCGGGCCGGCGAGGACGAGCGAGGGGCGTGGGTGGACGTGGTGCAGGCCGAGCGCGGCGAGGAGCTCTCCGCCCTGGTGGAGGAGGCGGCGGGCGACCTGCTCCAGGCCCTGTCGCCGGAGCGCCGGGAGCTGTTCGGCCTGCGGGTCGAGCGGTGGTGGCCCGACCTGCGCGCCGGCCTCGCGGCCGTGCACGCCCCCGAGGTCGCCACCGCCACCGAGCGCCGCCTGCTGCGCGCCGCGGCCGCCGCCCACGCCGAGCGCGAGCCGGACCTGCACCGCCTCGACCAGGCGCGCACGCTGAGGCCGGACTGGTTCCAGGAGCCGTCGATGCTCGGGTACGCCGCCTACACCGAGCGCTACGCCGGGACCCTGCAGGGCGTCCGCGGCCGCCTGGACCACCTGCGCGAGCTGGGTGTCACCTACCTGCACCTCATGCCGGTGCTGCAGCCGCGCGAGGGGGACAGCGACGGCGGCTACGCCGTCGCCGACTACCGCTCCGTGCGCCCCGACCTCGGCGACGTCGAGGACCTGCGCGAGCTGGCCCGGGCGCTGCGCGCCCAGGGGACCTCGCTCGTCCTCGACCTCGTGCTCAACCACGTGGCGCGCGAGCACGAGTGGGCCCGCCGCGCCCGCGAGGGCGACCCCCGCTACCGCGCCTACTTCCACGTCCACCCCGACCGCGCCGTCCCCGACGCCTACGAGCGCACGCTGCCGGAGGTCTTCCCCGACTTCGCCCCCGGCAGCTTCACCTGGGACGAGGAGCTGGACGGCTGGGTCTGGACGACCTTCAACAGCTTCCAGTGGGACGTCGACTGGTCCAACCCCGACGTGCTGGTCGAGTACGCCGAGATCGTCCTCTTCCTGGCCAACCTCGGGGTGGAGGTGCTGCGCCTGGACGCCATCGCCTTCATCTGGAAGCGGATGGGCACCGACTGCCAGAACCAGCCGGAGGTGCACAGCCTCACCCAGGTGCTGCGCGCGCTGACCCGCGTGGCCTGCCCCGGCGTGCTGCTCAAGGCGGAGGCGATCGTCTCCCCGCAGCAGCTGGTCGCCTACCTGGGCCAGGGCGAGCACCACGGCCGCGTGTCGGACCTGGCCTACCACAACACCCTCATGGTCCAGTTCTGGTCGATGATCGCCTCCCAGGACGTCCGGCTGGCCGCGCACGCCCTCCGCTCGCTGCCCGCGGCCCCGAGCAGCTCCGCGTGGATCACCTACGTGCGCTGCCACGACGACATCGGCTGGGCCGTCAGCGACGAGGATGCGGCCGCCGTCGGGCTGGACGGCTTCGCGCACCGCTCGTTCCTCTCCGACTGGTTCAGCGGCTCCTTCCCCGGCTCACCGGCCCGCGGCCTCGTCTTCCAGGAGAACCCGGCCACCCGCGACCGGCGCATCTCCGGCTCCGCCGCCGCCCTGACCGGCCTGGTGGCCGCCCAGGAGGACGGCGACGGTCCGGCCACCGAGGCCGCTGCCGCCCGCGTGCTGCTCGGGCACGCGCTGGTCATGGGCTGGGGCGGGATCCCGGTCATCTGGATGGGCGACGAGCTCGGCCTGCGCGGCGACGACGCGTGGGCCTCCGAGCCCGGGCACGAGGCGGACAACCGCTGGGTGCACCGCCCGTGGATGGACGAGGGCGCCCTGGCGGCCCGCCACGACCCGGCGACCGTGCCCGGCCGCCTGTTCTCCGGGGTGCGCCACCTCGCGCAGGTGCGGGCCTCGCTGCCGCACCTGCACGCCTCGGTGCCCTCCCAGGTGCTGGAGGTGCACGACCCGGGGGTGCTGCCCGTGCTGCGCCGCCACCCCGTCGGTGACCTCCTGTGCCTCTACAACGCCACCGACGGCTGGCGCCACTTCCCCGGCTGGCGGCTGGCCGAGCTGGGGCTGACCGGCGCCCGGGACGCCCTGGCCGGGCGCGCGGCGCACGTCGGGGACGACGGGAACGTCTGGCTCGCCCCCTGGTCAGCGGCGTGGCTGCACCGCCCCTGAGGGAGCCGGGCGCCACCATGTGAGGCATGGGCAGCCGCGGTGAGGGCCTCGCGCTGGCGCTGCTGCGCGTGGCGCTGGGGCTGCTGTGGCTGCAGGACCTCGTGCTGCCCCGCCTGGGCGCCCAGAGCTGGGCCACGGGTGGCCTGGGGCTGCAGGGGGCGGCAGGCTGGCTGCTGCCCGCCGTCGAGGTCGCCCTGGTCGTCACCCTGCTGACCGGCTTCCTGGTGCGTCCGGCCGCCGCGGTCGGCGCCGCCCTCGCGGTGGCCGGGGCCGTGCAGATGGGAGCCGGTGCGCCGTCGCCGGAGCCGGCGCAGGCCGGCGCGTGGGCCGTGGTGCTGCTCGCGGTGGTCCACGGCGTGCTCGTCGTCGGCGGGGGCGGCAGCTGGGGCGCCCTCGACGTCGTCCGCCGCAGCGGCGACCCCGCGCTGGCGGCGCGGCTGGGGCGCGTCTGGGGCCTGCTGGCGCTGGCCGCCGGCGCGGCGGGCGCGGTGGTCGCCTCCCGCGCCCAGCCGCGGTGGACCGCTGAGCACGTGGTCGAGCTGCCCCGGGGCCTGCTGTCCCTGGGCACCTGGGACCTGCCCGGTGCGCTCGTGGCCGGGGGCGCCGGCCTGGTGCTGCTGCTGGGCACGGCACCGCGCCTGTCGCCCATGGCGCTGGTGGCGCTGCTCGTGGCCGGGGCGGGGGCGGTGCTGGTGGTGGTCGGCGTGCTGGCCGGTGGCGTGGCCTCCGCCTCGCTGCTGGCGGCCCTGGCCGTGGTCGCCGCGGTGTGCGCCCCGCACCTGCGGGCCGCCGCCGGCGGCGGTGGGGACGACGGCGAGGGCTGATCAGCCCCCCAGCCCTCCCAGCTCGCCCAGGGGCAGCACCAGCTGGGGTCCGTTGACGCGGGGGCTGCCCACCGCGCGGCCCACCTCGTGGGTGGCCAGCTGCGGCGGGGGCACCGCGTCGAGCACCTGGCGGACCAGGTCGAGGTCGGTCAGGTGCGGGTCGAGCCAGTCGCCCTGGAAGTCTGCGGGCAGCACGACCGGGCTGCGGTCATGGATGCGGCCCGCCTCGTCCTGCGCCTGCGTGGTGATGACCGTGGCCGTCCACAGCCAGGCGTCCTCGCCCTCGGGAGCGCCCGGGTCCTTCCAGAGCTCGTACAGGCCCGCGAAGGCCAGCGGCCCGCCGTCGGCCGCGTGCAGGAAGTGCGGCACCTTGACCTCCTTGCCGGAGCCGTCGGGCGCGGGGCGGCGCTCCCACTCGAAGTACCCGTCGGCGGGCAGCAGGCAGCGGCGCCGGGCGGCGGCGCGCCGGTAGGCGGGCTTCTCGGTGACGGTCTCGACGCGCGCGTTGATCATCCGGGAGCCCACGCCGGGGTCCTTCGCCCAGGAGGGGACCAGGCCCCAGCGCACCGTGCGCAGCTGCCGCTGGGCGCCCCCGCCACCGGGCGGCCCGCCGCCCGCCGGAGCGGCGGCTCCCTCGTCGTCCCGGGGCTCCCGCTCGACCACGGCGCGGACCTGCTGCGTCGGCGCGACGTTCCAGGAGGGCGCGACCTCGGACCCCACGACGGCGTCGACGGCGTAGTCCTCCACGAGCTGGGCGTCGGACCTGCTGCTGGCGTAGCGACCGCACACAGCAGGCAGTGTGCCCCCGCACACCGACGGCCGGCGGCGCTCAGGTCGCCGGTGGGTCCCCCTCGCAGCAGACTGGCGACGGCGTCGAGCCAGCGGCGCGTGCACCGCTTGAAGGGCCGGCCGAGCCGACATGAGCGTCGACGACCACGCACGCACCGCCGAGAAGGCGCGCACCGCGCCCGCGCCGGACGACCCGCGCAAGCCGGACGACCCCACCGACCTCACCAAGCGGTCCTGGACGTACGTCCTGCGCAAGACGTTCCGGGAGTTCACCGCCGACGGGTGCCTGGACCTCGCGGCCGCGCTGGTCTACTACGCCGTCCTGGCGCTCTTCCCCGGGCTGGTGGCGATCATCTCGCTGGTCGGGGTGCTGGGGCAGGGGCCGCAGACCACCCAGACGCTCCTGGACGTGGTCGGCGGCTTCGCGCCGTCGACGGTCACCGACCAGCTCCGGCCGATCATCGACCAGCTCCAGGAGAACCAGGGGGCGGGCCTGGGCCTGGTCGTGGGCCTCCTGGGCGCGCTGTGGTCGGCCTCCGGCTACGTGGGGGCCTTCTCCCGCGCCATGAACCGCATCTACGGCATCACCGAGGGCCGCCCGTTCTGGAAGATGCGCCCGATGCAGCTGTTCGTCACCGTCGTGGCGGTGGTGCTGGTCGTGGCCGCGCTGATCATCCTCGTGGTCTCCGGACCCGTCGCGCAGTCCATCGGCGACGTCGTCGGCCTCGGGTCGGCCGCGGTGACGGCGTGGGGCATCGCGAAGTGGCCGGTGCTGATCGTCATCGTCGTCGTCGTGGTGGCGGTGCTGTACCAGATGACGCCCAACATCAAGCGGCCCAAGTGGTCGTGGACCAGCGTCGGGGCCGTGACCGCCATCCTCGTCTGGGCCCTCGCCTCGACGCTGTTCGGCCTGTACGTGGCGAACTTCAGCAACTACAACAAGACCTACGGCAGCTTCGCCGCCGTGATCATCTTCTTGCTGTGGCTGTGGATCACCAACCTCGCTCTGCTGTTCGGCGCCGAGCTGGACGCCGAGCTGGAGCGCGGCCGTGAGCTGCAGGCCGGCTTCGAGGCCGAGGAGGACCTCCAGCTGCCGCCGCGCGACACGCGCAAGAGCGACAAGGCCGCTGCCAAGCACGAGGAGGACGTCGCCCTGGGGCGCCAGCTGCGGCTGGCCCACGGCGAGGCCGGCGGCGGGGGTGACCGCGGGAGCGACCACGGGGGTGACGGGCGCGACGGGGGCGCCGGGGGCCCCGGCTCCCACGCCGCGAGTGGGGGCTCCGGCACCTCCTCGCGCCGCGCCGTGCCGGACCGCCAGGCCGAGCGGGACGCCGCCGTGCGCCGCCAGGGCGGTACGCCGGCCTGACCGTCCGCGCGGCGGGGCGGGCCGCGCCGCGACACGCCGAGGCGGTGCTGGCCCGTGGACCTGCGTTCCTCTAGTTTCTCTCAAGTCACACGAGTCACAGAAGTCGCAGAGATCACGCTAGTACCACAGCGCCCCCGGGTGGTCCGGGACCGGCCCAGCCAGATCGGAGCCAGCAATGTCCGCTGCACCTGCATCGCCGGTCGTCGACCTCGAGGCGTGGCGCGAGCGCGCCAGGGTGGTCCGCGGCGCGGACCCCGCCGACGGAGCCGGTGGTGCCGGCGCGACGACGCCGGCGCTGGCGGCGTCGGGCGACGCTGCGGTGCTGCGGATGGCGGCACCGGCAGGACCGGGGCCCCTGAGCGTGTTCGGGCCGGTCATGGCCTTCGGGCTGGTGCGCAGGCCCGCACCGGCGGGGGCGCTGCCCACCCGCCCCCGGGCGGTGCACGCCCCGCAGCTGGAGGCGCTGCGGGCCGCCGAGCAGGACGGCGGTGACGGGCCCGAGGCCGCCAGACAGGCCGCCCCGGCCGGGCCGCCCGTGCTGCGCGTGGTCTCCGCGCTGTCCAGCGAGCCCGGCGTGACCTCCGCGCCGGCGCCGCGGCTGCGCGCCGTGCTCGACAGCCGCGGGGCCTCCCGGGGGCCGCGCCGCTGACGGCGGCGGGGCCCCGCGAGGCCCTTCCCCGGCCCCCGCAGCCGGCACGGGCGCCGACGCGGACTCCGGCAGACCTCCCGCCGGCGCCCGTCGTGCCGCAGACTGGCCCCGGGGGCGCCTCCGGTGCTGGCGGCCCTGCTGCTCCAGGGGCGGGGCGGCGCGGGCACCGCGCTCCGGGCGAGCCGACGAGCGGGGGGTGCGGTGGAGGGTGGTCAGGCGGTGACCCGGGCCGACCTGTCCCGCGGCAGCCACCCCGGCGACCAGGCCTCCGCCGCCGCGGCCACGGGCCTGGACCGGCTGGCAGACCTGGCAGCACGGCTCGTCGGGGCGCCGTGGGCGCAGGTCGCCCTGGTCAAGGGCGACGTGCACGAGGTGGTCGGCTCGGCGGGGGCGCCCCCCGGCCTGCCGCCGCGCCGCTGCGAGCGCCCGCAGGAGACGCTGTGCCGGCTGGTCGCCGCCGAGGAGCGCCCCCTCGTCGTGGAGGACGCCGGCACCGACCCCCGCGCCGCCGGCCTGCCCGCTGTCGAGGCCGGTGTGGTGCGCTGCTACCTGGGTGTGCCCGTGGTCACGGACGGCCGGACGACGGCGGTCCTGTGCGCCTACGGACCGGAGCCGCGCCGCTGGGAGGGCCACCAGGTCGCGGCGCTGCAGCACCTCGCTGCCAGCGCGGCGGCCGAGCTGGACCTGGAGCGCATCGCCGGCGACGTCGAGAGGAGCCGGCTGCGGGTCGCGCTGGCCGTGGACGCCGCGGGCGTGGGCAGCTTCGACTGGGACCTGCTCACCGGCGCCCTGGAGTGGGACGCGCGGCTGCTGGAGGTCTTCGGGGTGACCCGGGAGGAGTTCGGCGGCACCATCGAGGCCTTCAACGCGCTCGTGCACCCCGACGACCTCGATCGCGTCTCGGCCGCGGTGGCCCGCTCCATCGAGACCCGCGGGGAGTACGAGGCCGAGTACCGGGTGCAGCGGCCCGGCGGCGCGGTGCGCTGGGTGCAGGCCCGCGGCCGCACCCTGTCCGACTCCGGCGGGAGGGCGGTGCGGCTCATCGGCGCCGCCTACGACACCACGGAGGTGCACGAGGGCGAGGCGCGCGTCGCCCGCGTGCTTGAGAGCATGTCCGCGGCGTTCTACAGCCTGGACCGCTCCTTCCGCTTCACCTACGTCAACGCCGAGGCCGAGCGCCTCCTGGGCCGTCCGCGCAGCGAGCTCCTGGGAGGGGTGCTGTGGGACCTGTTCCCCGCCTCCCTCGACGGCCCCTTCGAGCACCACTACCGCGCCGCTCTGGCCACGGGGCAGCCGTGCGCGTTCGAGGCGCACTACCCGCCCCCGCTGGACGGCTGGTACGAGGTGCGCGCCTGGCCGGTCCCCGACGGCCTGTCGGTGTACTTCCTGGAGATCACCGAGCGCCGCCGGGCCCAGGAGCGCGCCGACGCCGCGGCTGCCCGCCTGCGGCTGCTCGCCTGCACCACCGAGGAGCTCACCGAGGTGCTCGACGCGCGCACCGCGGTCGCGCGGCTGGCCGCGCTGGTCGTGCCGGCCCTGGCCGACTGGTCGGTGGTGACGCTGGTGGGCGAGGACGGGCCGGCGACCCTGCGCGACGTCGGCTGGGCCCACCGCGACCCCGACCGCGTCCGGACGGTCGAGCGCTACGCCGCGCGGCGCTCGCGGGCGATGAGGCAGACCTCGCCGCTGCTGCGGGCGCTGGCCAGCGGGGAGGCCCAGGCAGTGCCCGAGGGGGCCGTCGAGGTGCTGGGCGCCTCCGTGGACGACCCGCAGGCGCGCCAGCTCATCGCCGAGCTGGGGCCGGAGGCCTGCTGCGTGCTGCCGCTGACGTCGCACGGCCGCACCCTCGGCGCGCTGTCGCTGTTCTGGGGCCCCGGGCGCAGCGCACCCGGGGAGGACGACGTCGCCACCGCCCGCGAGGTGGCCTCGCGCGCCGGGGCGGCGCTGGAGAACGCCCGCCTGTACGAGCAGCAGCGCGAGCTGGCCGAGGAGCTGCAGCGCAGCCTGCTGACGGCCCCGCCCGAGCCCGACCACCTCGAGGTGGCCGTGCGCTACCTGCCGGCCGCTGCAGCCGCCCAGGTGGGCGGCGACTGGTACGACGCCTTCCTGCAGCCCGACGGGTCCACCGTCGTCGTCATCGGCGACGTCGTGGGGCACGACACGGCGGCGGCCGCGGCCATGGGCCAGCTGCGCGGGCTGCTGCGCGGCATCGCCTACACGACCGGCGCCGGCCCCGCGGAGGTGCTGCAGCGCCTCGACGCCGCGATCCCCGGCCTGATGGTCTCCACCACGGCGACGGCCGCGGTGCTGCGCCTGGAGCGGGGCCCGCGCGAGCGCGACGCCGGCACGGTGGCGCTGCGCTGGAGCAGCGCGGGGCACCCCCCGCCGCTGGTGCTGCACCCCGACGGTGGCGTGCAGGTGCTCGAGGCTGACGAGCCCGACCTGCTGCTGGGCTTCGAGGCCCTCGCCGAGCGCCAGGAGGGCGTCGAGGTCGTCGAGCGCGGCAGCACGGTGCTGCTGTACTCCGACGGCCTCGTGGAGCGCCGCGGGCGGTCCCTGGACGCCGGGCTGGACCGGCTGCGCCACCTGCTCGCCGAGCTGGGGCACCTGCCGCTGCAGCAGCTGTGCGACGCCCTGCTGGAGCGCCTGGTGTGCACCCGCCCCGACGACGACGTCGCGGTCGTCGCCGTGCGCCTGCACCTCCAAGACCGGCCCCGCCCCCGGGAGGCCGGCCCGGTCGTGCTGCCCGGACGGGGCTGAGCGACCCGGCGGCGGTCGGGTGCCGGGGCTGCTCAGGCCGCCGCGGACGCTCCCAGGGAGAGCGCCACCCGGAACAGCGAGCGCGGGTCCTGCAGCTGCGCCGGCCGGACCAGGGCCGCCCGCGGGACCACGTCGAGCCAGCGCACGGGGCGCCGGTGCGGCACCAGGGCGGCGCTGCCCGCGAAGGAGTACTCCCCGCTCACCTGGCCCAGCAGCAGGGCACGGCCCTCCTGCACCGGGACGGCGACCTCGTCGCCGACGGCGACCTGCGCCACCAGGGCCTCCAGCTGCCGCAGCGCCTTGCCCGGCCGGCGCTTGGTCCCGGTCGCCTCGCCGCGCTCGGCGAGCAGGGCGCGCAGCCCCCCGGCTGCGGGGGCCAGGTCGGCGGGCACGTCCACGCCGCTGCTGGTGTCGAGCCCCACGACGCCCTGGCCGACGAGCACCCCCAGCGTGGTCGCATCGGCCGCGCGGACCACCCACAGGGCGCGCCCGGGCACGACGGGCCGCTCGGGCACGTCGTCAGCACCCGGCCACACGTACTCCAGGTCGTCGGCCAGCCCCGCCTCGAAGCGCGGCCCGTAGAAGGCGGGGTCCTTGCGCAGCAGGTTTGACCGGTGCGAGCGGTGCAGGTCGGCGCGCCCGAGCCAGGACGGCAGCTGGCCGGAGGCCGCCAGGTCCTGCTGCGTGGCGGTGGCGGCCTCCGGGGCGAACTCGGTGATCTGCTCGGCCGTGGAGTCGGCGTGCCCGCGGCCGACCCACTCGCGCACGCAGTCCAGGCCGTAGCGGACCAGCGCCGGCGTCCGGCCGCGCCACATGGCGACCACCGGGTGGCTGCTCCAGCCGTACTCGGGCAGCTCCAGGGCGCGCAGCACCTGCAGCACCTCCACGCGCTGCTTGCCGAGCCGGGGGGCGTCCAGCACGGCCGCGCTCTCGGCGAACCCGGGGAAGGGCAGGAAGGTCTGCACGGGACGTCAGCGCGGACAGGGGCTACTGGGCCCGGTGCCCCTCCGGCTCCTCCTCGGCCGGCTCGCCCAGCCGACCGGTGGCGTCCATGACCTGACCGGTCTCGTCGGCGTCGTCGGAGACCACGCGGACCTCGTCGGGGACGGAGTTCACCCCCATCGCCGCTGCGATGTCGGCCTCGGTCACCTCGGGCAGACCGGCGGTGGGGTCGTCCGCCGTGCCCGTGCCCAGGGGGGCAGCGGCGTCGTGCTGGTCGTCGTGCTCGCTCATCGGCTCTCCTCGCGGGTCTTCTGCTCGGCGCTGTCGGTGGTCTCCTCGAGGGGCGAGTCGACGCCCAGCTCCCTGTCGACCACCACGTGCCGGCCCTGGCTCACCTCGGCGGCCGTGTCGTCCACCCACTTGGCGGGCTGCTCGGGGAAGCCGCGCTCGGCGATGCGACGGGTGAGCGCCTCGCGCACCACGTCCAGGTCACCACCGGCGTGGTCGGCGTGCACCCCCGCGACGATCTCCTGCAGGAGCCGCTGGCGGTCGTGCTGGGCTTCGGGTGCGGGTTCCGGCATGGGCCCTGCCTACCACCGGGGGGACGCTCCAACCACTCCGGTTGAACCACTCCTGGCTCGGCTTGCCGGGGGTCCGGGGCGGTGCTGTGCTGGTCCGCGTCCCAGGGCGGAGCCCGGCGGTCCCCGCCGCGCCGGCTGCCCGCCACGGGGCGACCGCGCCCGTGCGGCGAAACGACGCGAGAGCACAGGAGCCCCGATGACCGCGTCCGTCGACGCCCCTGAGGCCCCGAGCTCCCCGGTGGGCTCCGGACCCCAGGCCACCGCGCCGACCGCGCCCAGCGCGCCCGCCGCGCCCGCGTCCGCCCCCGGCAGCGCCCGCGAGCAGGCCACGGAGGAGCTCCTGGCCCGCGCCTCGGTGGCCGACGGCGCGGAGCGGGCCCGGCTGCTCGACGAGGTCGTCGTCCTCAACCTCCCGGTCGCCAAGGCGCTGGCCGCGCGGTTCCGCGACCGCGGCGAGCAGCAGGACGACCTGGTGCAGGTCGCCTCCCTCGCCCTGGTGAAGGCGGCGCAGGGCTACCAGCCGGGCAAGGGCCGCGGCTTCCTGCCCTACGCCGTGCCCACCATCACCGGAGAGCTGCGCCGCCACTTCCGCGACCGCCAGTGGGGCGTGCGGCCCCCGCGGCGCCTGCAGGAGCTGCGCCTGTCCCTGGGCGCCGCGGCCGCCGAGCTCACCCAGAAGATCGGGCGCGCTCCCACGGTGACCCAGCTGTCAGAGCACCTCGGGGTCGACCAGGAGGAGGTCATCGAGGCGCTCGCCGCCGCGCAGGACTACCACCTGGCCTCCCTGGACGCCCCCATGGACGGCGAGGCCGACGGCACGCCCCTGGGGGCGACGCTCGGTGAGGACGACGGCGCCATCGACAGGGTGGTCGACCACGTCAGCGTGGCGCCGCTGCTCGCGTCGCTGCCCGAGCGCGACCGGCGGATCCTGTCCCTGCGCTTCTTCCGCGGCTGGACGCAGAGCCAGATCGCCGCCGACATCGGGGTCACCCAGATGCAGGTCTCGCGGCTGCTCGCCCGCACGCTCGAGAGGCTGCGGGCCCAGCTGGAGGACGCCGAGGCGGAGGCCGCCTGAGCCCCGCGCGGGTGCGGGGGCCCGGGCGTCAGACCACGCCGTAGAGGCGGTCCCCGGCGTCTCCCAGTCCGGGGACGATGTACCCGTTCTCGTCCAGGCGCTCGTCGACGGCGGCCGTGACCACCGTGATCGGGGCGTCGGCGCCGAAGGAGGAGGTCACCACCTCCACCCCCTCGGGCGCGGCCAGCAGGCACACCGCGGTGACGTCGGTCGCCCCCAGCTCGAAGAGGTAGCGGATCGCGGCCACCAGCGTCCCGCCGGTGGCGAGCATCGGGTCGAGCACGTAGCACTGCCGCCCCGAGAGGTCGTCGGGCAGGCGGTGCGCGTACGTGCTGGCCTGCAGCGTCTCCTCGTCGCGGACCATGCCGAGGAACCCGACCTCCGCGGTCGGCAGCAGCCGGGTCATCCCGTCGAGCATGCCGAGCCCGGCGCGCAGGATCGGCACCACCAGCGGCTTGGGGCTGGCCAGCTTGACGCCCGTGGTCGGCGCCACGGGCGTGGAGATCTCCAGCGGCTCCACGCGCGCCCCGCGCGTGGCCTCGTAGGCCAGGAGCGTGACGAGCTCGTCCGCGAGGCGCCGGAAGGTGGGCGACTCGGTCCTGGAGTCCCGCAGGACCGTCAGCTTGTGGGCCACCAGCGGGTGGTCGACGACCTGGACGCGCACGGTCGACGACCCTACCCAGTCCCGCGGGGTCCTGGACGCGCCGCGGGCCCTCGCCTGCCGCGCGCGTCTGCGCCACGATGACACCCATGTCGTACTTCACCGCGGTCCTGGCCTCCGACGGAGACGGCTGGCGCTCCGTCGACCTCGACGTCGAGGACGCCGTGGACGTCGAGGAGCTGGCCGACGAGGTGCGCGCCGCAGTCGAGGGCACCGGAGAGGCCCCTGGGCCCCTGCTCGTGGTGCTCGAGCGCGAGGACGAGTGGTTCGCCCTCGTCAGGGTCGACGGCGAGGAGCCGCGGGCCTTCGTCTCCGACCTCCCGGCCGCCTCCACCAGCCACTACGGGGAGCTGCTGAGCGTCACCGCCGACGCCCCGGCCCCGCAGCCGGCGCCGCAGGAGGACGAGGAGGAGGACAGCGCCGCGCGCGTGGCGGCCCCCACGTGGGCCGGCGACGCCGACCTGCTGGCCGACCTCGACCTGCCCGGCAGCGAGCTGGCCGACACCGCCGAGTCCCGCGACCCGGCCAGCGCCCTGGTGGCCGTGGGGGAGCGGGTCGGCTTCGTGGACCTGCTCGAGGCGCTGCGCTGAGCGGTCCTGCCCCGCTGCCCGTCTCGCTGCCCGCCCCCCGCGACGACGAGCGGCTGCTCCGGCTGGCGCTCGCCCGGGCCAGGTCGGCCCCCCTGGCCGCCGGCGACGTGCCGGTCGGCGCCGTCGTCGTCGACGCCTCCGGGCTGGTGCTGGGGGCGGGCGGCAACGAGCGCGAGGCCACGGGTGACCCGACGGCGCACGCCGAGGTGGTCGCCCTGCGCCGCGCCGCCGCCGCGGCCGGGTCGTGGCGGCTGGAGGGCGCGACGCTGGCGGTGACCCTGGAGCCGTGCACCATGTGCGCCGGCGCCGTGGTCCTGGCGCGGGTGGCGCGCCTGGTCTTCGGCGCCTGGGACCCCAAGGCCGGGGCCGTGGGGTCGGTGTGGGACGTCGTGCGCGACCCGCGGCTCAACCACCGGCCCGAGGTGGTCGGCGGGGTGCTCGAGGCCGAGTGCGCCACGCTGCTGAGGGGGTTCTTCGAGGAGCACCGCCGCAGCCGGTAGGGTCTGTCGCGGTGGCGTGTCCGAGCGGCCTAAGGAGCACGCCTCGAAAGCGTGTGAGGGTGAGAGCTCTCCGTGGGTTCAAATCCCACCGCCACCGCCACGCAGACGGCGGCGCCCGCAGGGGCGCCGCCGTCTCGTCGTCTCCGGGCCGCCCGCCAGCGGGTCAGCGCCCCCGCAGGCCCGCGGCCAGGCCGCCGGCCACGAGCAGGCCGCCCAGCACCACCAGCGCCGCGGCGGCGACCGCCACCGCGTCGACCCGCACGTCGGTGAGCACGCCCAGCCCCACCAGCACGGCGACGAGGAGCGCGGCCAGGCCCGTCACCAGACTCGGCACGTGCGGTCCGCCCGGGGCCGGCTCGCCGGGCTGCTCGCCGGGCTGCTCGCCGGGCTGCTGGTCGGTGCGGGGGAGGGTCGGATCGGTGCTCATGCTGCGCTCCTGACGACCTCGAGCTGGCCGATGGCGGTGCGGGCGTCGACGAGGAGGCGCACGGCCTCGGCGTCGCCGCCCGCCACCGGCGTCGCCGTCGAGGTGGTGCTGGTGAAGAAGCCGTCCTCGCGGCCCCGGGTGGTCCACCCCTCGCCGCGGGTCACCACCGCGCCGATGACCCCGCCGGTGCGGACCTCCACCTCGGCGCCGGCGGGGACGACCACCCGCGCGTCGCCGAAGCCGTGCCGCAGCTCCACCCGCACCGTGCGGCCGGTGGCGGCGGGGTCGTCGGTCAGGGCCCGCAGGTCCAGCGTGGAGTCGCCCGCCCAGGAGGCGAAGCCGCGCTCGGCCTGCGCCGCGGTCAGCGGGCGCCAGTCGACGTCGCCGACGGCCCGCACGTCGGCGCCGGGCGGCACGCCCAGCGCGAGGAGCGCGGTGGTGGCGCCGCTGACCGCCCAGAACCCGAGGCCGTCCCCGCGCCGCCCCGCGAGCCCCGCGGCGAGCAGCGCCACGGCCAGCACCGCGGTGCCCGCCCCGACGGCGAGTGCGACCACCTGCGGCGTCGTGAGGACCTCCTGGCCCGCGCCCAGGGCCCGCCACCCGCCGAGCCCCAGGGAGCGCAGCGCCTCGGGCCGGGCCGCGAGCCACGTCGCGGCTCCCGCCAGCAGCCCCAGGCCCAGCACGGCGCACGTGAGCCAGGCGGGCACCGCCGCCTGCTGGGCCCTCGGCGGCGCGCTGCGGGCCCCGTGGCTCCCCGGACCCCGGACGGCGCCGCCGTCGGGACGCACCCCGCCCGCCGAGACCGGCACCAGCCTCGGCAGCAGCGCCACCGCGACGACCAGCGCCACGCCGACCACGACCAGGGCGACCACGTCACCGCCGGTGACGACCTGTCCGTCCACCGCCCAGGACCACGGGTCGGGCACCACGGTGGCCACGGCGACCAGGCCGAGCGCGAGCAGCGCGGCGGCCGAGACCTCCCCGCCGACGAGGGCGCGCGCCTCGATCCGGCCTGCCCGGTCGGGCAGCAGCAGCCACGCGGCGGCGTACAGGACCAGGCCCGCGCCGCCCAGCAGCGACACGACGACGACCAGGACGCGCAGCAGCACCGGGTCGATCCCGAGGCGGTCGGCGACGCCGGCGGCGACGCCGCCCAGCCAGCGCTCGTCGGAGCGGCGCAGGTCCAGGCGCGCCAGCCAGTCCCAGAACGCGGTGCGCGGCGCGCCGTGCGCGCCCGCCGGGCCTGGAGCCGTCGGCGCGGGACCCGTCGGGCCGGCGCCCGCGGGGTCGGAGGGGCCGGGGTCTCCGGCGGCGGTGGTCGGTGAGGTGGTCATGGCGTCGAGCGTGCTCCGGTGGTGGTCTCGGCGGATCCGGTGACGACCCTGGCCCGACCCTGGCCCTGGCGGCCGCGGCTCGGGGTCCGGCCAGGGTCCCGCACGGGTGACCCCCGGCGCAGCAGCCGCCACGATGGGCCGGTGACGACCACGGCCTCCAGCTCCCCGGCCCCCGGTGCACGAGCGCGCGCGGCCGGCGCAGCGGCTGGCGGTGCGCGCCGCCAGCCCCTGCGCCGGCCGCTGGGCGGGCGCTGGGTGGGTGGGGTGGCGGCGGGCACCGCGAGCCACCTGTGCCTGCCCGTGGCCGTGGTGCGCGTGCTGTGGGTGGGCCTGGCCGCGGCGGGCGGCGCGGGCGTGGTGGGCTACGCGCTGCTGTGGGTGCTGGTGCCCCTCGACGGCGAGCCGGCACCGGGCGAGCCCGGCCGCGGGGTGGCGGAGCGGCTCACGCGGTGGAGCCCGTCCGGCGGCGCGGGCGCGCAGCTGGTCGTCGGCGCCGTCCTGCTCGCCGCCGGTGCCCAGCTGCTGCTCCAGCGCGGCGGCGTGGACGCCTCCGCCGCCGCCCTGGTCCCGGTGGCCGCCGGGCTGGCGGGGGCGGCCGTCGCCTGGGGAGCGCTCGCGCCGCCCACCCGCTCCGCGCTGCTCGCCCAGGCGGGCGGTGGCACCCCCGACGGCACCCGCCGCGTGCTGCTCGGCGCGGCCCTGGCCGCCGGCGGCCTCGTGCTGCTCGCCCTGGGCGGCGGGCGGGCCCAGGCTCTGGGACCCGCGGCCGTGGCGGCGCTCGCGGTGCTCGGGGGCGCCGCGCTGGTGGTGGCGCCGTGGGTGCTCCGCCTGCTGCGCGACCTGTCCGCCGAGCGCACCGCGCGGCTGCGCGAGGCCGAGCGCGCCGAGGTCGCCGCCCACCTGCACGACTCGGTGCTGCAGACCCTGTCCCTGCTGCAGCGCCACAGCCACGACCCGGCCACCGTGACCCGCCTGGCGCGGCGCCAGGAGCGCGAGCTGCGCGAGTGGCTCTACGGCGGACGCACCGGTGGGCCGGGGCGCGAGGAGGCCACCCTCGCCGAGCGCGTGCGCGCCGAGGCCGCCGACGTCGAGGACGCGGTCGGTGTCCCGGTCGAGGTGGTCGTCGTGGGGGACCGCGAGGTCGGCCGGGTGGAGGAGGCGCTGGTGGCCGCGCTGCGGGAGGCGGTGCTCAACGCCGTGCGCCACGCCCGGCCGCCCGTGCAGGTCTACCTCGAGGCCGGACCCGCCGGCGCGGAGGCCTTCGTGCGCGACCACGGCGACGGCTTCGACCCGGCGGCGGTGCCCCCCGACCGCCGCGGCGTGCGCGACTCGGTGCTCGGCAGGATGGGCAGGGCCGGGGGGTCGGCGCACGTCGGGCCGGCGCCGGGCGGGGGCACGGAGGTCTCGCTCAGCACGGCACCCGGCCCGGGGGCGGCGGCAGCGCCCGTCGGGGACGACCCGGCGGGAGGGCAGCGGTGAGCGCCCTGAGGGTCCTCCTCGTCGACGACCACGCCCTCGTGCGCTCGGGCGTGCGCGCGGTCCTGCCCGCCGACCTGGTGGTGGTCGGGGAGGCCGACGACGTCCCCTCCGCCGTCGAGGCCGTGCGGCGGCTGGCGCCCGACGTCGTCCTGCTCGACGTGCACCTGCCCGGTGGGGACGCCCCCGGCGGAGCGGGCAGCGGCGGTGCGGAGGTGCTGCGCCGGTGCGCGGGCGCGGTGCGACCCGACGGCGAGCCGGTGCGCTTCCTGGCGCTCAGCGTCTCCGACGCCGCCGAGGACGTCATCGCCGTCGTGCGGGCCGGGGCGCGCGGCTACGTCACCAAGTCCGTCGACGCCGCGGCCCTCGCCGACGCCGTGCGCCGCGTCGCCGACGGCGACGCCGTCTTCTCCCCGCGCCTGGCCGGCTTCGTGCTGGACGCCTTCGGCGCCGCCGGCGGGGGCGGGGAGGTCGCCTCCACCGACGCGGAGCTGGACCGGCTCTCCGCGCGGGAGCGGGAGGTGATGCGGCTGATCGCCCGCGGCTACGCCTACAAGGACGTGGCCAGGCAGCTGTTCATCTCGGTCAAGACCGTGGAGACCCACGTCTCGGCGGTGCTGCGCAAGCTGCAGCTGTCCAACCGCCACGAGCTGACGCGCTGGGCGAGCGACCGCCGGCTGCTGTGAGCGTGCTCCCCGGCCGCGGGGGCCGGGGGGCCCGGCGTCAGTCGGGCAGGACGAGCACGCGCGCGTGGAGCACGCTGCGCTGCTGCAGCGCCGCCCGCAGCGCCCGGTGCAGGCCGTCCTCCAGGTAGAGCTCGCCGCGCCACTGCACCACGTGGGCGAAGAGGTCCCCGTAGAACGTGGAGTCCTCCGAGAGCAGGCTGCCCAGGTCCAGCGTCCGCTTCGTGGTCACCAGCTCGTCCAGGCGAACCTGCCGCGGGGCCACCGCGGCCCACTGGCGGGGCGTGTCGACACCGTGCTCGGGATAGGGCCGGGAGTCTCCGACGCGGGCGAAGATCACCTGGTCGACCCTACGCCGGGCGGTGCGCGCCGAGGCCCGCCGGGCCGTCAGGCGACCACCGCGAGGTGGGGGCGGGGGAGCGCCGCGGCGGCCGGCGAGGACAGCACCAGGGCGCCCGAGCAGCGGGTGCACACCCGCTCGGGGCACTGCGGACCGTGCCCGTCGGCGCACGGCGGCACCTCGAAGGGCTGCGGCCCCGCGCACCACGGGCAGTCCATCTCCTCCAGCACCGGCACGCTGACCTCCTCCTGGGGCGCCCGGGGCGCCTCCTCGACGACGCGTGCACCGTCGCAGAGGGGTCTGACAGCCCGTGGGAGCGGGGACGCAGCGGGGCCCGGACGGTCACGACCGTCCGGGCCCCGAGGGCGGAGGATGCGGGATTTGAACCCGCGAGGGCTGTTAACCCAACCCGCGTTCCAGGCGAGCGCCATAGGCCACTAGGCGAATCCTCCGCAGCCGACGATACCGGACCGCCGCGGCGTCCGTCAGCGGTCCCCCGCCACCCCTCGCCGGTGCTCGGCGCCCCCGGCGCGCCGCGCTACAGTGGGGCCCGGCCCCTCGTGCGGCGCCATCCTGCTGAACCCCCCCAGGGCCGGAAGGCAGCAAGGGCAGGTGGGCTCTGGTGGGTGCGCGAGGGGTCCTTCCCTGTCAGGCCCCGCTGTCCACAGGCGCTGCAGCGGCGGCCCCGAGCTGTCGGAACCCGGCGGGAGGATGCTGACGTGGCCACCGCCCTGTACCGCCGCTACCGGCCCGACTCCTTCGCGGAGGTCATCGGCCAGGAGCACGTCACCGAGCCGCTGCGCGCCGCCCTGCGCTCGGGGCGCGTGGGCCAGGCCTACCTCTTCTCCGGGCCGCGCGGCTGCGGCAAGACGACCTCGGCGCGGATCCTGGCTCGCTGCCTCAACTGCGCCCAGGGCCCCACCGACACCCCGTGCGGCACCTGCGACAGCTGCGTCGAGCTCGCCCGCGGCGGCCCGGGCAGCCTGGACGTGGTCGAGATCGACGCGGCCAGCCACGGCGGCGTCGACGACGCCCGCGAGCTGCGCGAGCGCGCCACCTTCGCCCCGGCGCGCGACCGGCAGAAGGTCTTCATCGTCGACGAGGCGCACATGGTGACGCCCCAGGGCTTCAACGCCCTGCTGAAGATCGTCGAGGAGCCCCCGCCCCACATCGCCTTCATCTTCGCCACCACCGAGCCGGACAAGGTGCTCGGCACCATCCGCTCGCGCACCCACCACTACCCGTTCCGCCTCGTGCCGCCGCAGGTGCTCCAGGCGCACCTGCAGCAGGTCTGCGACGCCGAGGGCGTGCAGGTGGGACCGGGCGTGCTGCCCCTGGTGGTGCGCGCCGGCGCCGGGTCGGTGCGCGACTCGCTGTCCGTGCTCGACCAGCTGGCCGCGGGGGCCGGCCCCGACGGCATCGACTACGAGAACGCGGTCGGGCTCCTGGGGTACACCCACGCGACCCTCCTGGACGACGTCACCGCGGCCTTCGCCGCTGGCGACGGCGCCACGGTGTTCCAGGTGGTCGACCGGGTCATCTCCTCCGGACAGGACCCGCGACGCTTCGTCGACGACCTCCTGCAGCGCCTGCGCGACCTCGTCGTGGTGCAGGCCGTGGGCGAGCGCGCCGCCCAGGTCTTCCCGGGGGTCCCCGCAGACCAGCTGGAGCGCATGGCGCTGCAGGCGGCGGGCTTCGGCGCCGCGCAGCTGTCGCGCGCGGCCGACCTCGCCAACACCGCCTCCACCGAGATGACGGGCGCCACCTCCCCGCGCCTGCACCTGGAGCTGCTGTGCGCCCGGATGCTGCTGCCCGCCGCCGACGACGGCGAGCGCGGCCTCGCGGCGCGCCTGGACCGCGTCGAGAGGCGCCTGGCGGTCCCCGGCGGCGTCCCCGCCGCCGGCGGCGCCCCAGCGGCCGACCACGCGGGGGCCGCCCGCTCGCTGCCCGGCGGCGCCGGCGACCCCTCCGCCGCGGCGCCGGAGGACGCCGGTGAGCCGCGCGGCGCCCAGCACGTCAGGGACGTCATGGCGCGGCGGCGGGACGTCGGGGTCCCACCAGCAGCCGAGCAGGCGCGCCCGGCGGCCCCCGCCGCTGCGGAGCCCCCGGCGGACGCCGTCGGGCCCGACACCGCCGAGCACGGCTGGGGGCAGGCCGAGGGACCCGGCACCGCGCCGGCCGGAACCCCGGTCGCGCAGCGGGCGCCGGAACGGGCCCCCGAGCGGGCTCCCGACGAGGAGGACGTGGCGGCCACACCCGTCGCAGCGGCCCCGGACCCCGTGGGCTCCGTGCCCACCGGCGCGCCCTCCGGGCCGCACTCCACCGAGGCCGTGCGCCGCATGTGGCCCGAGGTGCTCGACCACCTCGCCACCGTCAAGCGCCGCACCTGGACGCGCGTGAGCCAGGACGCGCAGGTCGCGCACGTCGACGACCAGCGCGTGGTGCTCCACTTCGCCCGGCCCGGCACGCTGCAGGCCTTCAGCACCGGGCCCCACGCCGACTTCGTCCGCGAGGCGCTCATCGCCGTGCTCGGCCTGGACCGGCAGGTCATCGCGGTGAACGCCGGAGCGCCGCTGCCCGGGACGGCGTCCGCGCCGTCCGGGCCGACCTCGGCCGGCCGAGCTCCCTCGGCGGCCGGCCCGCGGTCCGAGCCGGCTCAGCCGACCGGACCCGCCGGGCCGCCCGGACCGGCCCGGCCGCCGCGGGACGAGCAGCGCCAGCCGTCCGCGGGCCCCGAGCAGCGCCAGCCGTCCGCGGGCCCCGAGCAGCGCCAGCCGTCCGTGGGCCCCGAGCGGCGCGAGCGGCCGGCTGGAGCGGGGTCGCCGCCCGCCGGCGCCCCGCAGCGCCCCGCTGCGCCCGCCGAGCCGTCCCGCCAGCGGGCCCGCAGCTCCGCGCCGCCGCCGTGGGAGGACGTCCCGCCCCCCGAGCCGCCCGATGACGGGGAGCCCCCGCCACCGGAGCACGAGGACCCGTGGGCGGAGCCCGGCCAGCTGTCGCGCCAGCGTCCGGGGGCCGCGGCGCGGTCGGCGCCCGAGGCGCCGCCGACGCCCCCGCCACCGGCGGTCCCTGCGCGGGTCGCCCCGTCGGCGCCCTCGACGGCGGCGGGTCCTGCGGCCCCGCGCCCCCCTGCCCCGGGCCGGCCCCTGAGCGGCGCCGACCTCGCGCGCTCCGCCATGCGCTCCGCCGCCGGGGCGGGGGGCGCGCCGGGCGGTGGTCCTGCCGGGGCGAGCGCCGCGGCGCAGGCCCGTCCCGTCCCCGAGGACGAGCCGAGCCGCGACGACCCCGACGCCGAGGGGTCGGGCCAGGTCGGCCTGCCGGTCGTGCAGCGGCTGCTCGGCGGCCGGGTGCTCTCGGTCGACGAGCGCAGCTGAGGGCCGCGGCGCACGGGCGCGGCGTCGTCCGTGCCCGCGCGGTCGGCGCCGGCACGTAGGCTCGACGCGTGTACGAGGGCGCGGTCCAGGACCTCATCGACGAGCTCGGGCGGCTCCCCGGTGTGGGGCCCAAGAGCGCCCAGCGCCTGGCGTTCCACCTGCTCGCCGCCGATGAGGACGAGGTGGCCCGCCTCGTGTCGGCCCTCACCGAGGTCAAGCGGCGGGTGAGGTTCTGCTCGGTGTGCGGCAACGTGGCGCAGGAGGAGCAGTGCCGCATCTGCCTCGACCCGCGGCGCGACCCCACGGTGCTGTGCGTCGTGGAGGAGCCCAAGGACGTCGTCGCCATCGAGCGCACGCGGGAGTTCCGCGGCCGCTACCACGTGCTCGGCGGGGCGATCAGCCCCATCGAGGGCGTCGGCCCTGACGACCTGCGCGTGCGCGAGCTGCTCTCCCGCCTGGCCTCGGGGGACGTCACCGAGGTGATCCTGGCCACCGACCCCAACCTCGAGGGCGAGGCGACGGCCACCTACCTCGCCCGGATGCTGAAGCCGATGGGCCTGCGCACCACGCGCCTGGCCTCCGGGCTGCCTGTCGGCGGCGACCTGGAGTACGCCGACGAGGTCACCCTCGGGCGCGCCTTCGAGGGCCGCCGCCTCCTCGACGTCTGACGCGCCGAGGGGCGCCCCGCCGCAGCGGGACGCCCCTCGGGTGGAGCAGGCGGGCTCAGTCGCCGATGCGCTGGCCGTCCTTGGAGGAGAACAGGTGGATGTGGTTCGCCTTGGGCACCACGCGCACCGTGGAGCCGGCCTGGGGAGGACGGCGGCCGTCGACGCGGGCGATGATCTGCTGCTCCGAGGAGCCCAGCTTCGCGCGGCCGTACAGGTAGGCGTCGGCGCCGAGCTCCTCGACGACGTCGACCTCGACGGGCAGGCCGTCCTCGGCGAGGTCGAGGTCCTCGGGGCGCACGCCCAGCGTCACGGTGGAGCCGGTCTCCGCGAGGGCCTCGCGGGAGGCCGGGATCGTCGTGGAGCCGAACTTCACGCCGCCGTCGACGACGTCGAGGTTCAGCAGGTTCATGGCGGGGGAGCCGATGAACCCGGCGACGAAGACGTTGTTCGGGTGGTCGTACATGCGCCGGGGGCTGTCGACCTGCATGAGCAGGCCGTCCTTGAGCACGGCCACGCGGTCACCCATCGTCATGGCCTCGACCTGGTCGTGGGTCACGTAGACGGTGGTGACGCCGAGGCGGCGCTGCAGCTGGGCGATCTGCGTGCGGGTCTGCACGCGCAGCTTCGCGTCGAGGTTGGACAGCGGCTCGTCCATGAGGAACACCTGGGGCTGGCGCACGATGGCGCGGCCCATGGCGACGCGCTGGCGCTGACCGCCGGAGAGCGCCTTCGGCTTGCGCTCGAGGTACTGCGTGAGGTCGAGGATCTTGGCGGCCTCGGCGACGCGCGTCTTGATCTCGTCCTTCTTGACGCCGGCGATCTTCAGGGCGAAGCCCATGTTGTCGGCCACCGTCATGTGCGGGTACAGCGCGTAGTTCTGGAACACCATCGCGATGTCCCGGTCCTTGGGCTGGACGTCGGTGACGTCGCGGTCGCCGATGAGGATCCGGCCGGAGTTGACGTCCTCCAGGCCGGCGAGCATGCGCAGCGACGTCGACTTGCCGCAGCCGGACGGGCCGACCAGCACGAGGAACTCGCCGTCGGCGACCTCGAGGTTCAGCTTGTCGACGGCCGGGCGCTCACCGCCGGGGTACAGGCGCGTCGCGTTGTCGTAGACCACAGATGCCATGAGAAGGCGTCCTCCCACCGGCAGGAACGTGCCGGACGATCCGAGTGAGGGACCCCGCCCGGCCAGCGGTGGCCGTGCGGAGGGGCGCCGGCAGCCGAGGTGGACGCCGGTGTCCGGGCCACATACTGCCCTACGCGCGACCTGCGGGGAACCCCGGCTTCCGCGGCGAGGCCGCCAGGGCGCTCACGAGGTGCTCGAGGAGGGCCGCGACGTCCTCGGGGGTGCCCACGCGGAAGCCCGCGGCGGTCGCGCCCTCGCCCACCTTGACGCCCACGTCCCCGGCGGAGGGGTCCAGCACGCCGAACGCGTCCTCGTCGGTCGTGTCGTCACCGGCGTAGAGCACGGCCGGCCGCTGGCCGGAGCCGTGCGCGAGGCGCTCGCGCAGCGCCGTGACCGCGCTGCCCTTGTCGGCCTCGACCACGCTCAGCTCGACGACCTCCTTGCCCGGCAGCGAGCGCACGCCCTCCCAGGAGCCGGGGCCCTCGCCGACGGCGCGGACGGCGGCTGCGGCGGTGTCGCGCGCGGCGGTGCGCGTGTGCAGCACCGCTCCGGCGGGCTTGAGCTCCAGGGCGGTCCCGGGGTGGGCGTCCACGACGGCGCTCACCGCCTCGACCACGCGCGCCAGCAGCGCCCGGTGGTCCTCGTCGAGGTCGGTGGGGGTCCCGTCACCCTCCGCGCCGTGGCTCGCGACCAGCAGGGCGCCCGCCGGCGGGCCGCTGACCTGGCGCAGGGACTCCATGGCGCGCCCGCTGACCAGGGCCACGGCCACGCCGTCCACCGCCGTCAGCGCTTCCAGCGCGGCGGCGCTGGCGGGGAGCGCCCGCGCGGCCCCGGGCTCCTCGACGATGGGCGCGAGCACGCCGTCGAAGTCGAGGGCCACCAGGAGCGAGGGCGCTGCGGCGAGGCGGTCGAGGGCGGCGCGCAGCTCCGGGGGGACCCCCGGGACCTCGCCCGCCGGGGCCTGGCCGGAGGTGGTCACCGCGCGCCCGCCGCGGCCTGCTCGGCCTCCGGCACGGCCGCCCCGGAGCCGCGCCCGGTCTCCAGGGCCGAGAGGAACGCCTCGGCCCACCGGGTGACGTCGTGGCTGCGGACCCGCCGTCTCAGCTGGCGCATGCGCCGGGTCTGCTCGCGCTCGGGCATCTGCAGCGCCTGCAGCAGGGCGCGCTTGAGGCCCGAGATGTCGTGGGGGTTGACCAGCACGGCGCCGCTCAGCTCGTCGGCGGCCCCGGTGAACTCGCTCAGCACCAGCACGCCCCGCTCGTCCAGGCGGGAGGCCACGTACTCCTTGGCCACGAGGTTCATCCCGTCGCGCAGCGCGGTGACGAGCATGACGTCGGCCGCCTGGTAGAGCGCCGACATCTCCTCGCGGGGCTGGTTGTGGTGCAGGTAGTGGACGGCGGCGTGCCCGATGGTGCCGTGCTCGCCGTTGATGCGGCCGACCGCGAGCTCGATCTCGTCGCGCAGCTGGCGGTAGCTGTCGACCCGCTCGCGGCTCGGGGTGGCCACCTGGACGAGCACCGTGTCCTCGGGGCTGACGGCGCCGTCGTCGAGCAGCTCCCCGTAGGCCTTGAGCCGGTGCATGATCCCCTTGGTGTAGTCGAGCCTGTCGACCCCCAGGAGCAGCTTGCGCGGCGCCCCCAGCTCGAAGCGCACCTCGGCCACCCGCGACTGCACCGGCGGGCGGGCCGCCAGCTCCTCGAAGGCCGGGGTGTCGATGGAGATCGGGAACGCCGCCGCGTGCACGTCGCGCCCGCCGCCCTGCCCGTCGGCCACGCGGATGCGGTGGCGGCGGCTGTCCAGTCCCAGCAGCCGCCGGCACACCCGCAGGAAGTTGTTGGCGTCGGACTGCCGCTGGAAGCCCACGAGGTCGGCCCCGAGCAGCCCCTCGACCACCTGCCGGCGCCACGGCATCTGCGCGAACAGCTCGTACGGGGGGAACGGGATGTGGTTGAAGAAGCCGATCCTCAGGTCGGGCCGCAGCTCGCGCAGCGCCGCGGGGACCAGCTGCAGCTGGTAGTCCTGCACCCACACCGTGGCGCCGCGGGAGGCCTGGGAGGCCGCGGCCTCGGCGAAGCGGTGGTTGACCTTGACGTAGGCGTCCCACCAGGCCCGGTGGTAGGTGGGCACGGCGATGACGTCGTGGTACAGCGGCCACAGCGTGTCGTTGGAGAAGCCCTCGTAGTAGGTGGCCACCTCCTCCTCCGACAGCGGCACCGGGACCAGGTGCATGTCCTCGCCGTCGAAGGGCTCGGGCGCCTCGCCGGCGTCGCCGCTCCACCCAACCCAGGCGCCGTCCGCGCGGCGCATCACCGGCTCGAGCGCCGTGACCAGGCCTCCCGGGGAGGTGCGCCAGGAGACCGCGCCGTCCTCCGCGACGACCCGGTCCACCGGAAGCCGGTTGGCCACCACCACGAAGTCGTACTCGCCCACGCCCTGCGGCACCCGGCCCAGCTCCCCGCTCGTGCGACGCCCCGCTGACCGGGGCCAGCCCGGCACCGACCCTAGGCGGGCGCCACCCGGGCCGCGACTCCCGGCCCGCCGCGCCGCGGCGCCGGGGCCGCCCGCTCCGCGTACCGTGGCGGGGTGGACGCCAGGACCCCGGGGCTCGGCGCGCGCGAGGGCGCGGGGCGCCGCGAGCCCGGCGCGGCGGTCCCCGCGGGCGCCGCCACGCCGTCCGTCATCGGCCGGCTCGGTCCCTACCGCCTGCTGCAGGTCATCGGCGGCGGCGGCATGGGCGTGGTGCACCTCGGCCTCGACCCCGCCGGGCGCGCCGTGGCCATCAAGGTGCTGCGCCCGCACGTCGCGGCCGACCCCTCGGCGCGCAGCCGCCTGGCGCGCGAGGTCGACGCGCTGCAGCGGGTCCGCTCCCCGCGCGTGGCCGAGGTCCTCGACGCCGACCCCGATGCCGACCAGCCCTACGTCGTCACCGAGTTCGTGCCCGCGCCGCCGCTGGACGTGCTGGTCGAGCGGGAGGGACCGCTGTCGGGAGCCGGCCTGGGGCGCCTGGGCCTGGGCCTCGGCGACGCCCTGGCCGCCATCCACTCCGCCGGGGTGGTCCACCGCGACCTCAAGCCCGGCAACGTGCTGGTCGCCGACGGCGACCCCGTGGTCATCGACTTCGGGATCGCGCAGGTCGCCGACGACGTGCGCCTCACCAGCGCGGGCCTGGTCATGGGTACCCCGGGCTACCTGGCCCCGGAGGTCCTCGACGGCGCGGCCCCCACCACCTCCGGTGACTGGTGGGGCTGGGCCGCCACCCTCGCCTACGCCGCCACCGGCCGCCCGCCCTTCGGCACCGGCCCGTCGGAGGCCGTCCTCTCCCGCGTCCGGCGGGGGGCAGCGGACCTGGACGGCGCCCCCGAGGACCTCGTGGGGGTGCTCCGGGGAGCGCTCTCGCCCGACCCCGCCCACCGCCCCCCGCCGCGCCGGCTGCGCCAGGCCGTGCAGGGGCTGCTCGAGCCCGACAGCGGCACGTGGCCGCCGGTGCGCACCGGCTCCAGCGCCGCGCCCACCACCGCCGTGCCGCTGCACCGGCCCGCCGCGGGCGCGGCGCCCGCACTGAGCCCCACGAGCACGCCGCAGGCAGCGCCCGGCCAGCCCGGTGCCGGGCGGACGTCCACGGTGCTGCCGGAGACCACCGTGATGCCCGAGGCCGCCGCGCCGCTGGCCGGCGCGCCGCCGGAGGCCGCGCCCGTGCCGTGGCCCGAGCCGCCCCGGCGCGGCGCGGAGCGCGACACCGGTGGCCCCGACGCCCCCCACGAGCGGGCGCCCGCGCCCACCGCCGCCTCGGCCCCGACCGCGGCGCTCGGGGCGCCCGAGGGCACCCGGGTGCTGCCCGCCGGCACCGGCCGCGCCCAGCCCGCACCGGTCCCGGACCGCTCCGGGGACCGCACCCAGGTGGTGGAGCCGCCGTCCCCCTTCGCGGCCCCGCCGCCGGGCTACGACGGCGCCCACCGCGCCGGTCCACCCCACCAGCAGTCCCTCCAGCAGCCCTACGAGCCGCCCGCCGGCTACGAGCGGCCCGCGCCGCCCGCGCCCGCCGGCGAGCAGGACGCCGCGCGGCGCTCGCCGGTCGGCGCCGTCCTGCTCCTGCTGCTCCTGGTCGTGGTGGCCCTGGGGGCCGTGGCGCCGCTGGTGGCGGCGATGACCGTCGCCGGGGGCGTGGTCGTCGCGCGCACCGTGGACAGGTCGGTGGCGGCCGTGGTGCGGCGCCGCTTCGAGCGCGGCCGTCGCCGCTCCGACGGCGCCGTGGTCGCCCTCTCGCTGCCCGGCCAGCTGCTGCTTGCGGCGCTCGCCTCGCTGCCGGCGCTGCTGCTGCCCGCGGCGATGGCGGTGAGCACGGCCTTCCTCGTGGGATGGGCCATCGCCCCGCAGAGCACCCCCGTGCCCGGGCAGGCGCTGCCGCTGGCCGCGGCGGTGGCGGTGGGCACGGCGACCGCGTGGTGGGGACCGGGCAGCCGCACGCTGCGGCGCGGAGCGCGCACCGCGGTCCGCGGGGCGCTGCCGGGGCGCACCGGCGGCCTGGTCGCGCTGTCCGTGCTCGCCCTGGTCCTGGTGGCCTGCGTGGTGGTGGTCGTCAGCAGCGGCGGCTCCCCGGACTGGACGCCGCTGACCACGCCCCCGCCGGGGCTGGGCTGACCCTCCCCTCGGGTCCGCCGGCCCCCGTCGTGGGAGGCGGGTCACAGCGCCGCGTCGTCGCAGCCTCCTCCCAGGTGGCGCCCGTACGCTGGTGAGCCGACCGGACACCCTGGAGGACGACCCGTGCCCGACCGGCCCACCACCAAGGACGCGCGCCGCGAGGCGGCCCGTGAGAAGGCCCGCCAGATGCGCGAGGCGCAGGCGCGCGCCAAGCGCCGCAACCGCGTGCTCGCCATCTCCGCCGGTGCCGTCGCCCTGGTCCTCGTGATCGGTGCCGTCGCCTTCGGCATCAGCCGCGCCGGCGGCGGGGAGCCGGCGGCGACCCCCCCGGGCGTCACCGCGGACGGCGGTGTGGTGCTGGGCCAGGCCGACGCGCCCCACACGGTGACGGTCTTCCAGGACTACCAGTGCCCGGTGTGCAAGGCCTACGAGGCGTCGGTCGGCCCCTGGCTCAAGGAGCAGGTCGACTCCGGGGCCACCAAGCTGGAGTACCGCCCGATCTCCTTCCTCGACGCCCAGTCGAGCGGCACGGAGTACTCCACGCGCGCCGCCAACGCCGCCTTCTGCCTGGCGGGCCAGCCCGGGGTCGACTTCTACGCCTTCAACACCGCCATGTACCTGGAGCAGCCGGCCGAGGGCACCGACGGTCTGACCGACAGCAGGCTCGTCTCCATCGCGCAGTCCGCCGGCGGCGACATCGGCACGTGCGTCGCCTCGCGCACCTACGACGACTTCGTGGCGGAGCGCACCGAGGCGGCCTTCGCGCTCACCGACAGCAGCGGCGCGCGGACGGTGCAGGGCACGCCCACCGTCTTCGTCGACGGCCAGCTGCTCCAGAACGACCAGGGCGGTGCGCCTGACCAGCAGGCGCTCGCCACCGCCATCGGCGTCGCGGGCTGATGAGCACCCGCAGCGGCGTGAGGCCGCCCGCTCCCCGCGCGTCGTCGTCGCGCCCCCTCGAGGACGACGGCGCTCGCGCCGCCGAGGGGCACCTCTCGGCCGACCCCGTGCCCCCTCGGCGCCTGGGCCTGCTCCTGGCCGTCGGCGGCGCGATCGGCTTCCTGGCCGCGTTCACCCTCACCGTCGAGCGCTTCAAGCTGGCCTCCGACCCCGGCTACCGGCCGTCGTGCGACGTGAACCCCTTCATCTCCTGCGGCTCGGTGATGTCCCAGCCGCAGGCGGCGCTGTTCGGGTTCCCCAACCCCCTGCTCGGCATCGCCGCCTTCGCCGTGGCCACGACGCTGGGCGTGCTGCTGCTATCCGGCACCCCTCTGCCGCGGTGGGTGCGGGCCGGGTGGCAGGTGGGCATCACCCTCGGCTTCGTCTTCATCAGCTGGCTGGTGACGCAGAGCCTGTACGAGATCAGGGCGCTGTGCCCCTACTGCATGGTGGTGTGGGCCGCCGTGATCCCGATGTTCTGGACCACCACCGCCGACTCCCTCGACCGCGGTGTGGTCCCCGTGCCCGCCGGCCTGCGCCGCGCCGCGGCCACGCTGGTGGAGTACCGCCTGGTCGCGGTGGTCCTGACCTACCTCGCCGTCGTCGTGATGGTGGCGCAGGCGTTCTGGAGCAGCTGGGTCTCCCTGGTCTGACCCCGGCCCGGGGCGCGGCTCAGGCGCCCAGCGTGGAGGCGCGGAGCACCAGCTGCGCTGGCAGCACGGTGCGCGGGGGCACCTCGCGGCCGTCGACGGCGTCGAGCAGCAGCTGCGCGGCGCGGCGGCCCACCTCGGCCAGCCGCAGGTCCACGGTGGTCAGCGGGGGGCGGCAGGCCAGCGCCATGACCTCCCAGTCGTCGACGCCGGTCACCGCGACGTCCTCGGGCACCGAGCGCCCCAGCTCGCGCAGCCTGTCGCAGGCGCCGCGGGCGATCTGGTCGCTGCCGCAGCTCACGGCGTCGAGGTCCGGGTGGCGCCGCAGCAGGACGTCGACCGCCTGGCGGCCCCACTGCTCGCTCCAGGCGCCGAAGAGCGGCTCGCCGGCGAGCGCGTCGCCGAGCGCACCGGCGACGGCTGCGGCGCGGGTGCGGGCGCTGTGGTGCTCGGGCCAGCCGGTGACGTGCCCCACCCTGCGCCGGCCGAGCTCGAGGAGGTGGCGTGCGGCCTGCGCGGCGCCGCCGGCGTCGTCGACGACGACGCTGGTGTCGCCCTCGCGCGCCGAGGGCTGGAAGGCGTAGACCACCGGCACCGGTCCGGGCACCTCGACCGGCGGGCGCGGGTCGGTGCGACGTCCGGTGACGATGATCCCGTCGACGCGGCGGCTGGCCAGCATCCGCAGCTGGTGCTTCTCCCGCAGGGCGTCGTCGCGGGTGTCGCAGAGCAGCACCGCCATGTCGCCGGCGCCGAGGGCGTCTTCGGCGCCCTGCAGCACCGGGATGGTGAAGCGCCCGAAGCTGTCGGTGGTGACCAGGCCCACCGTGAAGCTGCGGCCGGAGGACAGGGCGCGGCCGACGCCGTCGGGGGTGAAGCCGAGCTGGTCGGCGGCCCGGCGCACCCGCTGCACGGTCTCGGCGCGCAGCTGGCCGGTGCCGTTGAGGGCCTTGGAGGCCGTGCCGGGGGACACGCCGGCCAGCGCGGCGACGTCGACGATGCGCGCGACCGAGCGCCGCTGGACCGCCCTGCTCGTCACGCCACCCCCTCCGCCGCCTGGCAGCAGCCCGTCCGAACCTGCCGGCCAGCAGCGTTCCGGCGTTTCCGGCCGCAGCGGCCGGCGTGGGCCGAGGGTAGCGCGGCGGTGGGGGTCGACGGGCGGCCGCGACGCGGGCTACGGTGGCAGAAAACGTGTTCCGGATGTTCCGCGACGCTGCGAGAGGACCCGCGTGGCCACGACGACCACCGCCCAGACCACCGCCCGCACCACCTCTCCGACCGGAGGCGGGGCGAGTGCCGGCCCGGCCCGGCCCACCCCGGGCACCACGGCCCTGCAGCCCGTGGCCCCCGGCGCCGCGCGCATCACGGGGGGGTACTGGGCGCAGCGCCAGCGCGCCAACCGCGAGAACGCCATCCCCACGGGCCGCGAGCGCCTGGAGAGCGCCGGCAACCTCACCAACCTGCGCATCGCCGCGGGCACCGCTCCGCAGGGGGCGCAGGTCACCGGCCCGATCTTCATGGACTCCGACGTCTACAAGTGGCTCGAGGCCGCGGCGTGGGAGCACGGGCGCGAGCCGAGCGAGCAGCTGCTCGGCTGGATCCGCGAGCTCACCGACGTCGTGGCCGCTGCACAGGCCGAGGACGGCTACCTCGACTCGGTGGTGCAGGAGCAGGACGGCTCGATCGGGACGCGGGGGCGGTACGCCGACCTGCCGTGGAGCCACGAGATGTACTGCGCGGGCCACCTCTTCCAGGCCGCCGTCGCCGTGAGCCGCGCCACGGGGGAGCGCGGGCTCCTCGACGTCGCCACCAGGCTCGCCGACCACCTCGACGCGACCTTCGGCGACGGCGAGGGCCGGGTGCGCGACGTCGACGGGCACCCCGTGGTCGAGATGGGCCTGGTGGAGCTGTTCCGCGAGACCGGCGAGCGGCGCTACCTGGAGCTGGCGCGCTGGATGGTCGAGGCGCGCGGCACGGGGATCATCGAGGGCCACGGCAAGGAGCCGACGTACTTCTCCGACCGGGTCCGGGTGCGCGAGGCCACCACGGTGGAGGGGCACGCGGTGCGCGCGGTCTACCTCACCGCGGGCGCCGCCGACGTCGCGGCCGAGACCGACGACGCCGAGCTGCTGGCCGCCCTGGAGCGCCAGTTCGCCCACATGTGGGCCACCAAGACCTACATCACCGGCGGCCTGGGCTCCCGGTGGGACTGGGAGGCGTTCGGCGACCCCTACGAGCTGCCGAGCGACAGGGCCTACGCCGAGACCTGCGCCGCCATCGGCGGCGTGCAGTGGGCCTGGCGCATGCTGCTGGCCACGGGGAAGGCCCAGTACGCCGACGCCACCGAGCGGATGCTCCACAACGGCTTCCCGGCGGGCGTCTCCCTGTCCGGGGACGAGTACTTCTACGTCAACCCGCTGCAGTTCCGCGACGGCAGCCACCCCTTCGAGAACCGCAGCCCCGCGCACGGGCGGCGCGGCTGGTTCGACTGCGCCTGCTGCCCGCCCAACATCATGCGGACCCTGTCCAGCCTGGACGGGTACCTGGCCACCACCGGGGCGGTGGACGGGCACGCCGGCGTGCAGCTGCACCTGTTCGCCCCGAGCGCGCTGACCGCGCAGGTCGAGGGCGTCGGGCCCGTCGACCTGGCGGTCGAGACCGGCTACCCGTGGGACGGCGGCGTGCGCGTCCGCGTGGACCAGGTCGGGCAGGGCGAGCCCGCCGGCGCCGCCGCCTGGACGCTGTCCGTCCGGGTGCCCGCCTGGGCGGCCGGGGCCACCGCGCGCGTCGGCGACGAGCAGCTGCAGCCGCAGGCCGGCAGCTACCTGCGCGTGACCCGCACGTGGGTCGCCGGCGACGTCCTCGAGCTCGACCTGCCGCTGGACGTGCGCCTCTCGCGGGCCGACCGCCGCGTCGACGACGCCCGCGGCGCGGTCGCCCTGGAGCGCGGACCGCTCGTGTACGCCCTCGAGCAGGTCGACCAGCCCGACGGGGTGCTCGTGGACGACGTCGTCGTCGACCCGGCCGCCCCGGTGGGCGCGGAGCGCCGCGACGACCTGCTCGGCGGGGTCGTCGTCCTGCACCCCCGGGGCCGCTCGGCCGGCCACGAGGGCGCGGACGCCACCTGGCTGCCCGCGGGCGACCCCGAGCCCGCCGGCGACGGTGAGGACGTCGAGCTCACCGCCGTGCCGTACGCGGTGTGGGCCAACCGCGGCGTCGGCCCGATGCGGGTCTGGTTGCCCGTGCGCTGACCAGCGCTCCAGGACTCCGCCGGGTCCGCCCGTCCAGCCGGGCGGGCCCGGCGGCACCACCCCGGCACGGTCAGCGCCGCTGCCGCCGTGCGGGGAACCGCGACCGGGCGCCCGGCTGCGGTCCGCAGCGCCCGGGAACCGCAGTCAAGCGCCCGGTTGCGGTGCGGAGGGGCTCGGGAACCGCAACGGAGCGCCCGGCTGCGGACGAGGACGGCGACGGATCCAGCGGCGCCGGTGCCGGTGGACCGGCGATCCGCCACGCGAGCGGGCCAGCGGGACTGGGAATCAGCGGCCGGGCTCTGGCACTGTAGGGAGTGCTGGCGCGCGTCCCGGGCCGGCCCACCGCCGGGGTGCTGACCCGGCCGCGGCGCCCGTCGGCGCTGGTACCCGAACGGATCGTCGTTGTCCCTCGCCGTCTACCGCGGTGTGCTCGCGCGCCGCGGCGTCCCCGCCGTCATCCTCATCGGGCTCTTCGCCCGCATCCCGATCGCCGCCGCGCCCGTCGTCCTCACCCTCCACGTGGTGCTCGACCTCGGGCACGGCTACGGCCTGGCCGGCCTGCTCGGCGCGGCCTTCGCCGTCGGCGCCGCGGTCGGCGCCCCGCTCGTGGGCCGCACCGTCGACAGGGTGGGCCTGCGGCCCGTCGTCGCCGTCACCACCGTCGCCTCGACCGCCTTCTGGGTGGTCGCGCCGCGCCTGGAGTACCCGGTGCTGCTGCCCGCCGCGCTCCTCGCGGGCCTGCTGTCGCTGCCGGTGTTCTCCGTGACCCGCCAGGCGCTCGCGGCGATGCTCACCCCCGAGCTGCGCCGCCCCGGCTTCTCCCTCGACTCCATGGCCGTGGAGATGAGCTTCGCCGTCGGCCCCGCGGCGGGCATCGCGCTCTACACCGCGACCAGCGCGGCCACCACGCTCACCGCGGTGGCCGCTCTCGTGGTGCTGGCCGGTGCGGCGCTGTTCGTCCTCGACCCGCCGGTGCGCGACCCCGAGCTCACCCGCACCCTCGCTGCGGGCGAGCGCGCCGAGCGCCCGCGGCTGCGCAGCTGGATGAGCAGGCCCGTGGTGGCGCTGCTGCTCGTGACGTCCGCCGCCACGGTCACCGTCAGCGGCACCGACACGGCGCTGTCGGCGGTCATGACCTCGTGGGACGCCGTGCCGCACCTCGGGCTGGTCTTCGCCGTCTGGTGCCTGGCCTCCCTCGTCGGCGGCTTCGTCTTCGGGGCCATGAAGAACAGGCCGTCCCCGCTGGTGGTGCTGCTGCTGCTGGCCGGCACGGCGCTGCCGGTCTCCCTCGCGGGCAGCTGGCCGGTGCTGGCGCTGCTGGTGGTGCCCACGGGCCTGTTCTGCGCCCCGCTCATGGCGGGCACCGCGGAGGCCCTCACCCACGCCACCCCCGCCACCGTGCGCGGGCTGGTGCTGGGCGTGCACGCCTCGGCGCTGACCCTGGGTGACGCGTTCGGGGCCCCGCTGACCGGCGTGGCCGTGGACCGCTTCGGCGCCCCGTGGGGCTTCGCCGCGGTGGGCACCGGCGGGCTCGCGCTCGCGGCGCTCGCGCTGCTGGTGGGCGGCTGGCGCGTCCCGGCAGCGGCCGAGCCCGCGCCGGCCGCAGCCCCGTCGTCCCCCGAGGCCTCCCTCGCCCGCTGACGCCCTCACCCGCTGATCCGCCAGCCGGCGCCTCGACGCCCCGTCCGCGCACTCCACGCCCCTTCCCCGCACCCGACGCCCCATCGGCGGGCCCGAAGGGGCGTCGGTGGCAGCCAAGGGGCGTCAACTGCACCGGCGCCGCAGGACGGGCGCCGGGGAGGTCAGAAGCGGCGGGGCGGGTTGGTGCAGCCCAGCTGCTCCTCGCTGAGCCGCTGCACGTCGGGCCGGTGGGCCCACAGCACGGCGTTGGCGATGACCCGGCGCACGTCCGGGTGCTGGTAGACCGGGTACTCCTGGTCGCCGGGGGAGAAGTAGAAGACCTTCCCCTGCCCGCGCCGGTAGGTCACCCCGGAGCGGAAGACCTCGCCGCCGGCGAAGGTGGACAGGAACACCACCTCGTCGGGGTGGGGGATGCCGAAGGGCTCCCCGTACATCTCCTGCTTCTCGATGACAACCGGGTTGGGCACGCCCCGCGCGATCGGGTGCGAGGGGTCCGTGGTCCAGACCAGCTCGCGCTCGCCCTCGTTGCGCCACGCGAGGGAGCAGGTGGTGCCCAGCAGCCGCGTGAAGATCTTCGAGTAGTGCGCGGAGTGCAACCCGATGAAGCCCATGCCCGCGAGCACGTGGCGGTGCACGCGCGCGACCACCTCGTCGCTGACCTGCTCGTGGGCGGCGTGGCCCCACCACAGCAGCACGTCGGTGGCGGCCAGCACCTCCTCGGTGAGCCCGTGGTCGGGCTCGGAGGCCAGCGTGACCGTGCGCACCTGCGCGCGGTCGCCGAGGTGCTCGGTGATGCCCGCCGCGATGGCGCCGTGCATGCCGTCGGGGTAGATCTCCCCGATCCACTCCGGGTGCTGGCGGGCCTCGTGGACGCCCTCGTTCCAGACGGTCACCCTGACCGCTCCAGCAGCGCTCACAGCGCGACCTCCCTGTTCTCGCGGGCCGAGGCGTAGCAGGCGTCGATGATCCGGGCGCGCCCCAGCGCCAGCGACCCGTCGTGGTCCTCCCAGGCGGCGGGGTCGCCGCGGACCACGTCGACGAAGGCGTCGACCACCGCGGCGTGCCCTCGGCCGCGCTCGACCGGCACGGTCCTGTCGGCCGGCTCGCCGTCGGCGGTGAGCGGGCTGTCGGTGAAGACCCGCAGCTCGCCGAGCACCTCGGTGTCCCCGCGCACCACCAGCTCGGCGCCGCCGTCGGTGCCGCTGAGGCTCATGCCCAGCTGGTCGACGGGGTCGCGGAAGACCGCCCAGGAGGTCTCCAGCTGCAGCACGCCACCGCCCTCCAGCCGCAGGAACGCGTGGGCGAGGTCCTCCACCTCGTAGGCCGAGGGGCCGCCGGCCTGCGTCTTGCCCGCCTCGCGGCTCCCGCCCAGGCCCCGCGGGCCCAGCTCGGAGGCCGTCACGGCGCTCGCGGCGAGCACGCGCGGCTCCCCGAGCACGTGCAGCGCCCAGTCCAGGCAGTGCACGCCGAGGTCGACCAGGGGGCCGCCGCCGGAGGCCTCGGCGTTGGTGAACCAGCTGCCCAGCGTGGGGATGCCCCGGCGGCGCAGCCACCACGTCCTGGCCGCGTAGGGGCGGCCCAGCTGTCCGGAGGCCACGAGCTGGCGCAGCGCCTGCACGTCCCCGCGCTGGCGGTGGTTGAAGACCACCTCCAGCACGCGGCCGGCGCTGCGGGCCGCCTCGACCATGGTGGAGGCCTCGGGGGCGTCGCGGGCGATGGGCTTCTCGCACAGCACGTGCAGCCCGCGCTGCAGGGCGGCGACGGCGATCGGCGCGTGCAGCGCGGTGGGCACGGCGATGCTCACCGCCTGCAGGCCCTCGACCTCGAGCAGGTCCTGCCAGCGGGCCACGCGGTGCTGGACGCCGTGCGCCTCGCCCAGGGACGCGAGCAGCGCGGACTCCATGCCGGCCAGCGCCACCACCTCGACGTCGGGCCGGGCCGCGTACGCCTGCAGGTGCTGCTGCCCGGCCCACCCCAGTCCCACGACGCCGACCTTCAGGACACCCGCCTCAGCCACGGGCTCCGGTCTACCAGCCGCACCCCACCGCGACACCACGGGGGCGCGGCCGGGCGCGACGAGCGGGGCGGCGGCCGGGACGTCCGCCACCGGGCCCGGGGGCGTGCCCGGTGGACGGCCCGCCGGAGGGCCCGGCGCCCTATCCTGGGAGGGCGCCCGGCCCCGGGCGCGCCGGCCAGCATGGCGCAACTGGTAGCGCACTCGTCTTGTAAACGAGGGGTTGCGGGTTCGAGTCCCGCTGCTGGCCCTCCTCGGACCGCGCGGTCACCCGCCCGCACCTAGGCTGGCGCGCGCCGGTCGCACCGGACGCCGTCGTCCCGAGGGAGCTCCCGTGATCTTCATCGCCGTCAAGTGGCGCATCAGGCCCGAGCACGCGGACACCTGGCTGGAGTCGGTCGCGGACTTCACCGAGGCCACCCGCGCCGAGCCCGGCAACCTCTTCTTCGACTGGTCGCGCAGCGTGGAGGACCCGACCGAGTACGTGCTGCTGGAGGCCTTCACCGACGACGGCGCCGGGCCGCACGTCAGCAGCGACCACTTCCGGCACGCCATGGCCACGCTGGGCGCCAAGGTCGCCGAGCGCCCGCGCATCGTGAACTTCCAGCTGCCCCAGGACGACTGGTCGCGGCTGGGCGAGCTGCAGCTGGACGAGGCGTGAGCAGCTCGCCGCAGGCCCGCCGGGAGGTCACCGACGACGACGTCGACCTCAGCTTCCGCCTCGACGGCCGGACCGCGCTGGTCACCGGTGCGGTCTCGGGCATCGGCTCGGCCATCGCCGGCGTCTTCGCCGAGCGCGGCGCGCGCGTGGTCGTCGTCGACCTCGACGCCGGAGCCGCCCAGCGGCGCGCCGAGGAGCTGGGCGGCGGCGCCCTCGGGCTCGGCTGCGACGTCTCCGACGCGGCCAGCGTCGAGGAGGCCGTGGCCGCCGCCGTCGAGGCGACGGGAGGTGTCGACGTCCTGGTCAACTGCGCGGGCATCGTCGACCTGGCTCCCGCCGAGGACCTGTCCACCCGCGCCTGGGACCGCACCATCGCCGTCAACCTCACCGGCACCTTCCTCGTGAGCCAGGCCGTGGGCCGGCGCATGCTCGAGGCCGGGCGCGGCAAGGTCATCAGCATGGCCAGCCAGGCCGCCAGCGTCGGGCTGCTCGAGCACGCCGCCTACTGCGCCTCCAAGGCCGGCGTGGTGGGCCTGACCCGGGTGCTGGCCGCCGAGTGGGCGGGCCGCGGCGTCACCGCCAACTGCATCTCGCCCACCGTCGTGCTCACCGAGCTGGGGAAGAAGGCCTGGGCGGGGGAGAAGGGCGAGGCGGCCAAGCGGGAGATCCCCGTGGGGCGCTTCGCGGTGCCCAAGGAGGTGGCCGGAGCGGCCCTGTTCCTGGCCAGCGGGGCCTCCGACATGGTCAACGGCGCCGACCTCGTCGTCGACGGCGGGTACACCGTCCGCTGACCCGTCGTCCCCCTAGGCTCACCGCCGTGAGCCGGGTGGTCGTGCTGGGGTCGGTCAACCTCGACCTGCACCTGCAGGTGGAGCGGCACCCGCGCGGCGGGGAGACGCTGCTCGCCGGTGACCTCGAGCGCCGCTTCGGCGGCAAGGGCGGCAACCAGGCGGTGGCCTGTGCGCGGGCCGGGGCCACCACGGCGCTGGTCGGCGCGGTCGGCGACGACGAGCCCGGCCGGGAGTACCGGCGGCGGCTGGAGGCCTTCGGCGTGGACGCCGGACTGGTGCGCGAGGTCCCCGGCGCGCCGACGGGCACCGCCGTCATCTGCGTGGACGCCCGCGGGGAGAACACCATCGTCGTCGCGCCGGGCGCCAACCACCGGGTGGGCGCCGAGCACCTGGCGGCCCTGGACGGGCCGGGCGGCCTGGAGGACGGCGACGTGCTGCTGGCGCAGCTCGAGCTGCCTCTGGAGGTGGTGGCCGAGGGCGTGCGCCGCGCCGCGGCGCGCGGCGCCCGGGTGGTGCTGAACCTCGCGCCCTTCGCGGTGCTGCCGCCGGACGTGCTGGCCCTGGCCGACCCGGTCGTCGTCAACGAGCACGAGGCCGCGCTGCTCGCCGAGCAGCTCGGCGGCGACCAGCCGCCGTCGCTGCTGGTGACCCTGGGCGCGGCCGGCTCGCGCTGGGGGGACCTGGAGGTGCCCGGCGAGCGCGTCGAGGCCGTCGTGGACACCACCGGTGCCGGTGACTCCTTCTGCGGGGTGCTCGCCGCCCGCCTGGCCGCCGGTGACGACCGGCGCGCCGCGGTGGAGGCGGCGACGGCCGCGGCGGCGCTGACGGTGCAGCACGAGGGCGCCCAGCCCCCGTCGCCGCGCCCCTGAGGGGCGCACCGGGGCGCTGGCTAGGCTCACCGGCGTGTCGACGACGCAGACGACCACGGGCACGACCACGGCCGCTGGCGGGGCCGGCCAGACCCGGCGCGAGCACGACCTGCTGGGTGACCGCGAGGTCGACGCGGGTGCCTACTACGGCGTGCACACCCTGCGGGCGCTGGAGAACTTCCCCATCTCGGGCAGCCCCATCAGCACCCACCCCGACCTGGTCGTGGCGCTGGCGTGCGTCAAGCAGGCCGCGGCCCGCGCCAACGCCGAGCTGGGCCTGCTGACCCCCGAGGTCGCCGGGGCGGTCCAGGCGGCGTGCGAGGAGGTGCGCGCCGGACGGCTGCACGAGCAGTTCGTCGTCGACGTCATCCAGGGCGGCGCCGGCACCTCGACCAACATGAACGCCAACGAGGTGATCGCCAACCGGGCCATCGAGCTGCTCGGCGGCACCAAGGGCGACTACGCCGTGGTGCACCCGCTCGACCACGTCAACCGCAGCCAGTCGACCAACGACGTCTACCCCACCGCCGTCAAGGTGGCGATGCAC
This sequence comes from Quadrisphaera sp. KR29, assembly GCF_052644995.1. NCBI lineage: Bacteria > Bacillati > Actinomycetota > Actinomycetes > Kineosporiales > Kineosporiaceae > Quadrisphaera > Quadrisphaera sp. KR29. Next base: position 16,248 of record NZ_JBQXXG010000013.1, on the reverse strand, counting down.
TTCGCCATCGACAGGCTCCACACCGCCATGAAGAGCCTGTCGCAGGCCTTCGCGCGGAAGGCCGACGAGTTCGCCGACGTGCTCAAGATGGGGCGCACCCAGCTGCAGGACGCCGTCCCGATGACCCTCGGGCAGGAGTTCGCCACCTACGCGGTCATGGTCGCGGAGGACGCCGACCGCCTGGCCGAGGCAGCGGCGCTCATCCGTGAGATCAACCTGGGCGGCACGGCCATCGGCACCGGCCTGAACGCCCCCGACCGGTACGTGGAGCTCGCGGTGGCCGCGCTGCGCGAGATCAGCGGGGTGAGGGTGGTCAGCGCCGCCGACCTCGTGGAGGCCACCCAGGACGTCGGCTCCTTCGTGCAGCTCTCGGGCGTGCTCAAGCGCACCGCGGTGAAGCTGTCGAAGATCTGCAACGACCTGCGGCTGCTGTCCTCCGGGCCGCGCACCGGCTTCTCGGAGATCAACCTGCCGCCGGTCCAGGCCGGCTCCTCGATCATGCCCGGCAAGGTCAACCCGGTCATCCCCGAGGTGGTCAACCAGGTCGCCTTCGAGGTGGTGGGCAACGACGTCTCCATCTCGCTCGCCGCCGAGGGCGGCCAGCTGCAGCTCAACGCCTTCGAGCCGATCATCGCCCACAACCTCTTCGAGTCCGTGACGCACCTGACGGCCGCCTGCCGGGTGCTGGAGTCCCGCTGCGTGGTGGGCATCACCGCCAACACCGACCACCTGCGCGGGGTGGTGGAGCGCTCCATCGGCATCGTCACGGCCCTCAACCCCCACATCGGCTACGCCGCCGCCACGGACGTCGCCGCGGAGGCGCTGGCCTCCGGGCGCAGCGTCACCGAGCTGGTCGTGGAGCGGGGCCTCATGACGCCGGAGCAGGTCGACGCCGTGATGCGGCCCGAGGTGCTCATCCCGGCGCTGCAGCGCCGCGCGGCGACCGCGCGCGACGTCTGACGCCCCCGACCGAGGACCTACCGCCTGGTAGGGCCATGCTGTCCCCGACCCTGACGGGCACCCCGACGACCGCACACGAGCAGGAGCTTCGACGATGACGCGACCGATCACGCTGTTCACCGGCCAGTGGGCCGACCTGCCCTTCACCGAGGTGGCCCGCCTCGCCGGCGAGTGGGGCTTCGACGGTCTGGAGATCGCCTGCTGGGGAGACCACCTGGACCCCTACCGCGTGGTGGAGGAGGACGGCTACCTCGAGGAGAAGCAGCGGGTCCTGGCCGAGAACGGCCTGCAGGTCTTCGCCATCTCCAACCACCTCACCGGCCAGGCCGTCTGCGACGACCCGATCGACGAGCGCCACGAGGACATGCTCTCCCCGCGGGTGTGGGGCGACGGCGAGCCCGAGGGAGTGCGCCAGCGCGCCGCCGACGCCCTCAAGATGACGGCCCGCGCCGCCGCCAAGATGGGCGTGAAGACGGTCACGGGCTTCACCGGGTCCTCGATCTGGAAGTGCGTGGCGATGTTCCCGCCGCCGCCGGCCGGCATGATCGAGCGCGGCTACGAGGACTTCGCCCGCCGCTGGAACCCGATCATCGACGTCTTCGACGAGGTCGGCGTCAGGTTCGCCCTGGAGGTCCACCCCAGCGAGATCGCCTACGACTACTGGACCGCCAAGAAGACCCTCGAGGTGCTCGACAGGCCCGGCTTCGGCCTGAACTTCGACCCGTCGCACTTCATCTGGCAGGACCTGGACCCGGTGATGTTCCTGCAGGACTTCGCCGAGAAGATCTACCACGTCCACGTCAAGGAGTCGGTGCGCCACCTCGACGGGCGCAACGGCCGACTCGGCTCCCACCTGCCCTGGGCCGACCCGCGCCGCGGATGGGACTTCGTCACCGCCGGCCACGGCCACGTCGACTGGGAGCCCATCTTCCGCACTCTCAACGCCATCGGCTACGAGGGCCCCACCAGCGTGGAGTGGGAGGACGCCGGTATGGACCGCCTGGTCGGCGCCCCGCAGGCGCTGGCGATGGTCAAGGAGCTGGCGAGGATCTCCCCGCCGGCCGCCGCCTTCGACGCCGCCTTCTCCACCAAGCGCTGACGCGCCCGGGCAGGGGCGGTGGCCGCACGGCCAGCGCCCCTGCCCACGGACCCCTGCGGCGTGCGAGCCTTCGTCCGTGAGCGAGCCTGACGCCCTCTCCACCAGCCCCCCGCCCACCAGCCCCGCTCCGCCCCGCCCCGGCCCTGCCTCGCCCGGCTCCGCGGCCGCCGCACGCCCGGCCCTCCTCACCGTCGACGACGACCCCTCGGTCAGCCGCGCCGTCGCCCGCGACCTGCGGCGCCGCTACGGCGAGCGCTACCGCGTGGTGCGGGCGGAGTCCGGGCCGGCGGCGCTGGAGGCCCTGCGCGACCTCGCCCTGCGCGGCCAGCCGGTGGCCGTGCTGCTGGCCGACCACCGGATGCCCGGCATGTCGGGCATCGAGTTCCTCGAGCAGGCGATGGACCTGCACCCGGCTGCTCGCCGGGTGCTGCTGACCGCCTACGCGGACACCAGCGCCGCCATCGACGCCATCAACCTCGTCGACCTCGACCACTACCTGCTCAAGCCGTGGGACCCGCCCGAGGAGAAGCTCTACCCCGTCATCGACGCGCTGCTCGAGGCCTGGCGCCGCGACCGGCGCGCCACCGAGCGGGGCCGGCCTGAGGTCAAGGTCGTCGGGGACCGCTGGTCGCCGGACTTCTTCGCCCTGCGCGACTTCCTGGCCCGCAACCAGGTGCCCTACCGCTCGCTGCCGTCCGACCACCCGGAGGCGGGGCTGCTCCTCGCAGCCACCGGCGCGGAGGGCCTCGCCCTGCCGGTGGTCGTGCTCCCCGACGGCGGCTGGCTGGAGCGCCCGACCGAGGCCCGCCTCGCCGCGGCCGTGGGCCTGCACACCACCGCCGACGCCGACTTCTACGACCTCGTCGTGGTCGGGGGCGGGCCCGCCGGCCTGGGGGCGGCGGTGTACGGCGCCTCGGAGGGGCTGCGCACGGTGCTGCTCGAGCGCAGCGCCACCGGCGGGCAGGCCGGGCAGAGCTCCCGCATCGAGAACTACCTGGGCTTCCCCGACGGCGTCTCCGGCGCCCAGCTCACCGACCGCGCACGCCGCCAGGTCGACAGGTTCGGCGTGGAGGTCATCACCGCCGGCGACGCGGTGGCCCTGGAGGCCGAAGGACCGGCCCGCACGGTGGTGCTGTCCGACGGCTCACGGGTCTCCGGGCACGCCGTGGTGCTCGCCACGGGCGTCTCCTACCGCACCCTCGACGTCCCCGGCGTGGAAGCGCTCACCGGGGCGGGGGTCTACTACGGCTCCGCCCTCACCGAGGCCGCCGGGTGCGAGGGCGCCGACGTCCACGTCGTCGGGGGCGCCAACTCCGCGGGCCAGGCGGCGGTCTTCCTCGCGGGCCGGGCGCGCTCGGTGACCGTGCTCGTGCGCGGCGCGGGCCTGGAGGCCACCATGTCCGACTACCTGGTCAAGCAGCTGGCGGCCCTGGCCAACGTCACCGTCCGCACCGGCACCGAGGTGGTCGAGGCCCGCGGCGAGGGGCGCCTGCAGCGCCTCGTGCTCGCCACGCCGCAGGGCCGCGAGGAGGTGCCCTCGGACCGGCTGTTCGTCTTCATCGGGGCCGCGCCGCGCACCGACTGGCTCGACGGCACCGCCGTGCGCGACGAGCGCGGCTACGTCGTGGCCGGACCGGACCTCCTGCGCGGCGGCGATCCGCCGCCGGGCTGGGACCTGCAGCGCGACCCCTACCACCTGGAGGCCTCCGTGCCGGGCGTCTTCGTGGCCGGTGACGTGCGCTCCGGGTCGGTCAAGCGGGTCGCCTCGGCCGTGGGCGAGGGCGCCATGGCCGTCACCCTCGTGCACCGCTACCTGGAACAGCGGTGACCCCCTCCGGCGCTGGACCCGGCGTGCTGACCCCCGCCGAGGAGCTCCGCTGCACCCCCGAGCTCCTGCGCACCCTGTTCCTCTTCGAGGAGCTGACCGACGCCCAGCTCACCTGGATCTGCGAGCGCAGCGCCCTGCGCCGCGTCGGGGCCGGCCCGCTGTTCACCGAGGGGGAGCCGGCGCGGCTGTTCTGGGTGCTCGTCGAGGGCGAGGTGGTCATCAGCCGCCGGGTCGGCGCGGACGACGTGGAGGTCTCGCGCACCTCCCAGCGCGGCGTCTACATGGGCGCCACCCAGGGCTACCTCGGGGAGCGCGCGGCGCCGGACTACGGCAACAGCGCGCGCACCACCCGCCCCAGCGTGCTGCTGGAGCTGGAGGCCCCGGTGCTGGAGACGGTGCTGCGGGAGTGGTTCCCCATGGCCGCCCACCTCCTGGAGGGCCTCTACGAGGGCATGCGCACCAGCCAGCAGCGCGTCGCGGAGCGCGAGCGCCTGCTGGCGCTGGGCGCGCTGTCCGCGGGCCTCACCCACGAGCTCAACAACCCCGCCGCCGCCGCCGTGCGCGCCGTCGAGGCGCTGCGCGAGCGCGTCGCGGGCATGCGCCACAAGCTGGAGTTCATCGGCAGCGGACGCCTGGAGCCGGCCACCATCGCCGCCCTCATCCGCTTCCAGGAGGAGGCGGTCCGCCGCGCGGCCAAGGCCCCCGTGCTGGGGCCCGTGGAGGCCGGCGAGCGCGAGGACGCCGTGGCCGACTGGCTGGACGAGCACGGTCTGCCGGGCTCCTGGGACGTCGCGCCGGTCTTCGTGGCCGGCGGCCTGGACGTCGACTGGCTCGAGACCGTCGCCGCGACGGCCTCCGAGGGCGCCCTCCCCGGCGCCGTCGGGTGGCTGCGGTACACGGTGGAGACCGAGCTGCTCATGGGGGAGATCGCCGAGTCCGCCACCCGCATCTCCCACCTCGTGGGCGCCGCGCAGCAGTACTCCCAGCTCGACAGGGCCCCGTTCCGCGACGTCGACCTGCACGAGCTGCTCGACTCCACCCTGACGATGCTCGGCGGCAAGCTCTCCGGCGTGCGGGTGCTCAGGGAGTACGACCGGACGCTGCCCCTGGTGCCCGCCTACGGCGCGGAGCTCAACCAGGTGTGGACCAACCTCGTGGTCAACGCCGTCGCCGCCATGGCGCAGCAGCCCGAGGGCTCGCGCGAGCTGGTGGTGAGGACGCTGCGCTCCGGCGACTGCGCCGTCGTGGAGGTCCAGGACAGCGGCCACGGCATCGACCCCCAGGTGGTGGGACGCATCTTCGAGCCGTTCTTCACCACCAAGCCGGTCGGGGAGGGGACGGGCCTGGGCCTGGACATCTCCTGGCGCATCGTCACCCACAAGCACCGCGGTTCCCTGACGGTGCGGTCGCGCCCCGGCCAGACGGTGTTCCGGGTCGAGCTGCCCCTGCAGGGGCCGGGACCGGAGAGCGACGACGCCGGGGCCCCCGCGGCGCGCTGACCGGTGCTGGCCGGCGCCGGTCAGCGCCCCGGTGCCACCAGGTCCTCGAACCCGGGGTGGCTGGCCAGCCACCGCGAGACGTACGGGCACACCGCGGCGGCCCGCCGGCCGTCCTCCCGGGTCGCCTCCAGGGCCCGGCGCACGACCGCGCTGGCCAGACCGCGTCCGCTGAAGGCCTGTCCGACCTCGGTGTGGACGAAGACGCGCCGGTCCCCGGTCTCGAAGTACTCGGTGAAGCCCGCGCGCCGGCCCCCCACGCGCACCTCGAAGCGCCGCTGCTCGGGCACGTGGACCACCACCACCCGCGCCTCGGCCAGCGGGGGGAGGGCGACGGCTGGAGGGTCGGCGACGGCCATGGGCGATCGTCACCCGCCCGGTCGGGCCCGGGGCCGCCCGAAACGCACTCGTCACACGGGCGCACCCGGCCACCGGCGCCTAGCGTCGGTGCGTGGCCACCGGTGCGACGCCCCACGGGCCCCCCGTGACGCCCGACGGCCGGTACCTGGTGGTGCGCGGGCGCCTGTGGCGGCGAAGCGACCCCCGCCTCCCCGACGCCGAGCGCGAGCGCCTCGTGGCCGAGCTCATGGCCGCCCGGCGCGCCAAGGCGGCTGCCCTGCGCTCGCGGGACGAGCCGGCCCGCGCCGACGCCCGCCGGCGGGTGCAGGCGGCCAAGGAGGCCCTCGGGGAGCGCGGGCCGGTGTGGTGGGACGACGGCGCGCCGGACCTGACGCGGCACCTGGCCAGGACCACCGCCTACGCGGACTGGTTCGCCGACCAGGGGGTGGCGGGGCCGCAGCCCTGAGGTCCCTGGTCAGCCGTTGGTGAGCCGCGCCATGTGCTCGGGGTAGCGCTCGCCCTGCACCTGCACCTGCTCGTAGGCGGCGTCGACGGCGGCGACGTCCTCGGCGGTGAGGTCCAGGTCGAGCGCGCCGAGGTTCTCCTCCAGCCGGCTCAGGCGCCGCGTGCCGGGGATGGGCACCACCCAGGGGCGCTGGGCCAGCAGCCAGGCGAGCGCGATCTGCCCCGTGGTGGCGCCCTTCGCGCGGGCGATCTCACCGAGCAGGTCCAGCAGCGCCTGGTTGGCCGCGAGCGCCTCGGGGGTGAACCGGGGGAGCCCCGCGCGGATGTCGCCGTCGCCGAAGGTGCTGGCGGCGCTGACGCCCCCGGTGAGGAAGCCGCGGCCGAGCGGGCTGAACGGCACCAGGCCGATGCCGAGCTCGTCCAGGGTCGGCAGCACCTCGGCCTCGACGTCGCGGAACCAGATCGAGTACTCGCTCTGCAGGGCCGTGACCGGGTGCACGGCGTGAGCGCGGCGGATGGTCGCGGCGCTGGCCTCCGACAGCCCGAAGTGCTTGACCTTGCCCTCGGCCACCAGCTCGCCGACCACGCCCGCGACGTCCTCGATCGGCACGGCCGGGTCCACGCGGTGCTGGTAGAGCAGGTCGATGACGTCGGTGCGCAGTCGTCGCAGGCTGGCCTCCACGACCTCCCGGACGTGCTCCGGGCGGCTGTCCGTGCCGCCGGGGCCGCCGTGCCGGCGGGAGCCCTCCTCGATGGCGAAGCCGAACTTGGTGGCGATCACCACGTCGTCGCGCACCGGCTCGAGGGCCTCCCCGACGAGCTCCTCGTTGTCGTGGGGGCCGTAGACCTCGGCGGTGTCGAACAGCGTGACCCCCCGCTCGACCGCCCCGCGGATGACCGCGACCATCTCCTCCCGGCTGCCGGGGTTGGGGCCGAAGGACTGGCTGAAGCCCATGCAGCCCAGGCCGAGGGCGGAGACCTCCAGCGCCGTGCCGCCGGTGGTCGATCCCAGGGTGCGCGTGGTGACCGCGCCGTGGTTGCTCACGACGACGACGCTAGGCCGCCTCCCCGCGCGGGGCCACGCCGCGCGCCGGCACGCAGCCCGCTCCCGCCCGCGTGTCGCCGGCGGTGGCGCGCCGCGGCGCGGGATGCTCGGTGGGGTCCGCAGCGCTCGGCGCACCCGCGCGCTGCTGCTGCTGCTGCACACCCCTGCGTCGGCCCCGTCGGCCCCGTCGGCCCCGGCTCCGGGAGCCTCGCCGACCTCGCCCGTCCCGCGCACGCTGCCGCTCGCGCGCACCGCCGGCGCGGTGCGGGCCGGCGGCTGACCGCTCGCGCCTCCGAGGGCCTTGGCACAGTACGGGGGTGGAGCAGACGGGGGCTGACGGCGCGGCGGCGGCCGCCGAGCACGACCGCGGGGTCGACGCCGCCGAGGCGGGTCGTCACGGGGAGGCCGCCGAGGCCTTCGCGCGCGCCGCCGCCCTGGGGGACCGGGACGCCCTGCTCGGGCTGGGCAACGCGCTGCTGGACCTCGGGCGGGACGCCGAGGCCGAGGCGGTCTTCGCCCGGGCCGTCGAGGGCGGCGACCCCCTGGCGGGGCTGAACCTCGGCATCGCCCGCGAGCGCCTCGAGGACTGGGGCGGCGCCGAGCGCGCCTACCAGGTGGCCCGGGGGGCCGGTGACCCGCGCGCGCTGGTCTTCCTCGCCGACGTGTGGCGCTGGCACGGGACCGACCCGGGGGTCTCGGGCGGTGAGGACGACGCGCGCGACCTCCTGCGCGCGGCCGCCGCCGCGGGGGACCCCGAGGCCAGCGCCGTGCTCGGCACGTGGCTGTTCAGCGAGGCCGCCGGCGGCGGCTCGGGCCCCGGGGGCGGCGCCGACGACGCCGTCGCGGCCCTGCCGCCGGGCGGTGAGCTGGAGCGGCTCCTGCGCGCGGGGGCCGTCGTCGACGTCGACGCCCGCGGCGACCTGGCCTGGCTGCTGCGCCTGCGCGGCGTGCGCCGCGGTGACGGCGCCGCGCACGCCGAGGCCCTGGCCCTGCTGCGCGCCGGAGCCGCCGAGGGCGACCCCACCAGCGCCATCCGCCTGGCGCTGGTGCTGGAGGAGGACCTGGGCGACCTCGACGGCGCCGAGCGGGCGCTGCGTGCCCTCGCCGAGGGTGGTGAGGCGAGGGCGTGGAACAACCTGGGCCTGCTGCTGGAGCGGCGCGGGCGGGTGGTGGAGGCGCGCCGGATGCTCTCGCGCGGCGTGCGCGCGGGAGACGTGCTCGCCGCCAAGAACCTGCGCTCGTTCCTCGTGCGCCACCACCCGGCCCAGGTGGCCGAGGGCACCGCGCCGCTGTGACGCGCGTCAGGCCGGCAGCACCCGCAGGGCCAGGACGGCGACGTCGTCGGCGGCGTGGCTGGGCAGCAGGCGCAGGAGCACCGCGTCGACCAGCACCTCCAGGTCCAGCTGGTGCGCCCGCAGGGCCACCAGCTCGTCCTGCAGCCGGCGCAGGCCGGCGTCCAGGGGCTGCCCCCGCCGCTCGACCAGGCCGTCGGTGTACAGCAGCACGGTGGTGCCGGGCGCCAGGGCGGTGCGCAGCTCCTGGCGGGGCACCTCGGCCTTGACGCCGAGCAGCAGGTCGGTGGTCTCGCTGGTGAGCGTGCTGACCGACCCGTCGGGCGCCACCACGACCGGCGGCGGGTGGCCGGCGTTGGACCACAGCAGCTCGCCATCCTCCCAGCGCGCCACCAGGGCGGTGGCCGTGGTGTCCAGGCGCAGCACCGACATGACCCGGTCGGTGCTGGCCACCACGGCGGCCGGCCCGTCGTCGCCGGCCGCCCCGAGGGCCCTGACGATGGAGCGCAGCTGGGCCATGCCGGCGGCGGCCTGGGTGTCGTGGCCCATGACGTCGCCGATGGTGAGCACCACTGCCCCGCCGGGCTGGACGAAGGCGTCGTAGAAGTCGCCGCCCACCTGCGCGGCCTCCGCGGCCGCGGCGTACCGCACCGCCAGCTCCAGGCCGTGCGGGGCCGTCGGGCTCGTCAGGGTGAGCAGCGAGCGCTGCAGCCCGGCGGCGAGGTCGCGCTGCTGGCGGTAGAGGCGGGCGATGTCGAGCGCCAGCCCGGCGCGGATGGCGATGTCCGCGCCCAGCGCCAGCTGGCCCTCCGTCAGCGGCGGCCGGCCGGGACCGGTGCACACGGTCAGCAGCCCGACGGTGCGGTCGCGGCCCCGCAGCGGGAAGGTCGCGACGGAGGAGGGCGCCAGCTGCTCCAGCAGGTGCTGGGCCTCGCCGTGCATGAGGGGGGTGAGGACCTCGGTGGGAGAGGCCCCCGCCTGGTCGGCGGGCGCGTCGTGGCGCGGCTCGCCGTCGACGAGCAGCGAGCTGAGCACCTGGCGGCCCGCCGTCGTCAGGTGGGTCAGCCGTACCCGGCAGTAGGCCTCGAGCAGGGGCTGGACGGCGGGGTCGACGTGGGCGCACGCCACGTCGCGCAGGTCGCGCCCCGACACGCTCGCCCCGAGGGGGGAGCCGTCGGAGCCGGTGGGCCGTGACGCGGTCGATGAGGGGTCGCGCGCGTCGTCCCCGACGATCGCCAGGATCGCGAAGTCGCCGAGGTGGGGCAGCACGAGGCCCGCGAGGCGCTGCATGGCCTGCTCGCCGTCGGTGGTGGAGCTGAGCTGGCGGGTCACCTCGGCCAGCAGCGCCAGGCGCTGGCGCGCCTTCTCCGCCTCGGCGCGGGCCGCGCGCTCCGCGGCGAGGGCGCGGTCGCGCTCGGCGTCGGCGGCGACCCGGCCGGAGACGTCGGTCTGGATGCCGACGACGTGGGTGACGCGGCCCTCGGCGTCGCGCACGGGGCTGAGGGCCAGCTGGTTCCAGAAGGCCGAGCCGTCCTTGCGGTAGTTGAGCAGCGTGGCCGTGATGGACTCGCCCGCCCGGACGGCATCGCGCAGCTGCCGGCGCACCTCGGGGTCGGTCCCCGGTCCCTGCAGGAAGCGGCAGTTGCGCCCGACGGCCTCCTCGAAGGTGTAGCCGGTGACCGCGGTGAAGGCCGGGTTGACCCAGGCGAGCGCGACGTCGGGGTCGCCGGCGTCGGCGACGGTGAAGGACAGCCCCGTGGCCACCACCGCGGAGGAGCGCAGCGCGTCGCCGCCGTCGTCGAGCACGGGGTCGACGTCCGCGAGGTGGCCGTCGAGGTGGGCGGCCACGGCGCGCTCCTGCGCGGCCGCGCGGTCGCGCAGCGGCAGCAGCACCACCAGGGCGTGGTCGCTGAGGTTGGGCGCTCCGTCGAGCGGGAGCGCGACCACCCACAGCGGCTCGCGGCGGCTGCCGAGGTCGCTGGAGCGCGCCGCGGAGACGCCCTGGCCGGCGACCGGCTCGAAGCGGGCGACCCGCGACAGGGGGTGGTCGGTCTCGGACAGCGGCGCGCCGTCCAGGTCGCGCAGGTCGGCCCTCCGCGACCACTCCTCCGTGCTGGCCGGCAGCGGCAGGCCGGGCGCCACCTGCTGGGCCACGGCGTTGGCGTAGACGACCTGCTGAGCGGCCAGGTCGACCATGAGCACAGCAGCCGGCGCGTCGGAGCGGACCTCGCTCAGGGCGGGCGCGGGGAGGGTCGCCCGTGCGCCGTCCGACGTGCTCGAGCCGCGCACCACCGACCTCCCCACCTGCGTCCTGACGCCTTGCCGACCGATGAACCTCGCACAGCCTCACACCTGTGGCAAGGCGCCGCCGAGCCGGTCATCCGGACGTCGCGCCGCCGTGCGCCCGCCGGCCGCGCCCGGCCTGCCGCGGCTCGGGAGCAGCAGCGGGCCACCACCGGTGCGGCGGCGCTTGAGCCCCCGCCCTCGCGTGCCGATGCCCGGAGGGTGACCAGCACCGCCGTGGACCCCGGACCCGGGGCGCCCGTGCCCGCGAGCGCGCCAGCGGCGCCCTCCGCCCCGCCCGCGGGGGTCCGCTTCGGCTCCACGCGCCGGGGCCTGCGCGTCGCGTGGCTGCCCTCGGAGGGGCCGGTGCGCGCCCGCCTGGCCTTCCGCGTCGGCACCGCCGACGAGGGCCTGCCCGAGCGCGGCCTGACCCACCTGGTGGCCCACCTCGCGCACCGCTTCACCGAGGTCGGGCAGGAGGCGGGCGGGGGCCGGCGGCCGAGCGAGCCGTGGCACGCGCCCTGCACCTCCCCGCTGGAGGTCGCCTTCGTCGCGACCGGCACCGACGAGGAGGTCCGCGACCACCTGGTCGCCGTGTGCGAGGGCCTGGCGTCGCTGGCCGAGGTGCTCCCCGAGAAGCTCGCCCACGAGGCGGGCTGCGCCGAGCGGGAGTCGCTGCTGCACCTGCCCACGAGCTGGGACCTGCTCCGCACCACCCGCCACGGCTCGACCGGCTGGGGCCACCGCGCCGCTCCCGAGCTCGCGCTGGCCACCGCCGACGCCACCGCCGTGACGGGGTGGGTGGAGCGCTGGTTCACCGCGTCCAACGCCGTGCTCGCCGTCCGCGGGCCCCAGCCCCCGGCGTGGGTGCTGCCGCTGCTGTCCGGGTCGCCGTCGCCCGCGCCGCGGCCGGCGGAGCAGGAGCTGTCGACCCCCGCGGTGGTGGCCGGCCCGCCCGGCGTCGTCGCGGTGTCCGCGCTCGCCCAGGACAGCGCGGCGCTGCGCGCCGGCTGGTGGTGGCTGCGGCACCTGGTCGCCGAGGAGCTGGGTGCCCGGGTCCCCGGCCCCGCCGACGTCGAGGTCCAGGTCACCGCCGTCGGCGGCGGTGCCGTCGAGCTGTGCCTGGCGCTGAGCGCGAGCGCCGAGGCGGGGCAGGAGGCCCTGCACGCCGTGCAGGAGGCCACCGCCCGCGCGTGCAGCGAGCCGCCGCCCGCCGAGGAGCTGGCCCGCTGGGCCGCGAGCCTCGTCCCTCTCGGCGCGACGGCGGCCCTCGAGGAGCTCGCCGGCGCCTGGCTGCTGTCCGGTGAGGTCGAGCCGCCCACCGCCGCCCCCGGCGAGCTGCTGCGCGCGCAGGCCGGGGGAGTGCGACCCGCCGCCGTGGCTCAGGCCCTGCGCGAGGCGCTGGGCACCGGCCTGCTGCAGGTGCCCCGTGACGTCGAGGCACCCGCCGGGGTGCCGCTGGCCGGCCCGCCCGCTGCCCCGGAGCCCACCGGAGGCACGTGGGTCTCCACCCGCGGCGCCGGGCGCCTCGTGGTGGGCGCGGAGGGGGTCCTCCTCCAGCACGAGGACGGGACCACCGACGGCGCCGCCTGGGACCGCGCCGCGGCCGTCGTGCACCTGCCCGGGGGCGCCCGGGTGGTGCTCGACGCGTGCGGCGCCGAGGTGGTGGTCGACCCGACCGCCTGGGTGGGGGGCGACGCCGCCGTCGAGGCGCTCGACGCCCACGCCCCGAGCCCTCTCGTCGTCGTCCTCCCCGACGGTCGGCCCGACGCGGCCGTCCCGGCTCGTCAGAGCCGGGCGGGGCTCCACCGGCTGCTCGGCGCCGCGAGGTCGCTCGCAGTGCCGCGGCGAGGGGGCCCGCGCCGTTCCGGCGCCTGACCCCCCGGCCTGGCCGCTGACCCGGAGGTGGACCAGTCTCAGCGCATGAGGCTGGTGCACGTCGGGCTCGGGGGCTGGGGCGGGGACTGGGAGCGCACGGTGCTGCCGCGGGTGCCCGAGGTCGAGCGCGTCGCGGTCGTCGAGCCCGACCGCGCGCGCCTGGCGGCCTTCCGGCGCGCCCACGGGCTGCCCGACGACGCCTGCGCGACCTCCCTGGAGCAGGCCCTGCAGCAGGTGCGGGCCGACGGCGTGCTGGTCACCGCCCCTGTGGGAGCGCACGTTCCGCTGGCGCTGGAGGCCCTGGAGGCGGGGCTGCACGTGCTGGTCGAGAAGCCCTTCGCACCCGCGGTCGAGGAGGCGCTCACCGCGGTTTCCCGTGCCGAGCAGCTCGGCCTGGTGCTGCAGGTCAGCCAGAACTACCGCTCGTACCCCGCCCCGCGGGCCGCGCGCGATCTGCTGCGCCGCGGTGCCCTCGGCGAGCTGTCTGGCGTCTCGGTGGACTTCCGGAAGTGGGCCAACGACGAGCCCGCCCAGACCCACCCGCACTACCGCTTCCCCCAGCCGCTGCTGGTGGACATGGCGGTCCACCACGTCGACCTGCTCCGCTTCGTCACCGGCAGGGAGGTCGAGCGCGTCCGCGCGGTGGCGTCCTCCCCGTCCTGGAGCAGGTTCGACCAGCCGGCGGCGGCATCGGCGCTGCTCGAGATGTCCGACGGTCTGGTGGTCAGCTACCGCGGCAGCTGGCTCTCGCGAGCGAGGCCGACGCCGTGGGCGGGGGAGTGGAGCGCCACCGGGGAGCTCGGGGAGCTGTCCATGGCCAGCCGCCACGGGGGGAGCGCGCCGCCGGTCGACGACTCGCTCGTGCTGCGGGGGCGCGACGGGGTCGAGTCCCCCGTGCCGCTGCAGGTGCCGGAGCTGTGGGGGCGCGCGGCCGGGCTGCGCCAGTTCGCCCGCGCCGCGGCTGGTGGACCGCCGCCGGAGGTCACCGGCCGGGACAACCTCGCCACCCTCGCCGCGGTGGAGGCGCTGGTGCGCTCGTCGGAGTCCGGACGGGTCGAGGAGGTCCTCACCCCGCGCTGAGGTCCCTGACCAATACCCCCCGGGGGTACTCTTGCAGGGTGGCTGAGCACCGGCACGCGCCCACCAAGACGGCTGCGGGGTCGACCGACCCCGTCTGCGGCATGACCGTCGACCCCGACGGCCCCCTCACCGCCGAGCGCGACGGGCGGCGGTACGCCTTCTGCTCGGAGCACTGCCGCTCGCGGTTCACCGCCGGCGACGCGGGGGCCCACGGGCACGAGGTCCACGGGCACGAGGTCCACGGGCACGAGGTCCACGGGGCCCACGGGCACGGAGGGCGGGAGCGCCGCCACCACGACGACGCGACGGCCACGCACACGTGCCCCATGCACCCCGAGGTCCGCCAGCAGGGCCCGGGCAGCTGCCCCGAGTGCGGCATGGCGCTGGAGCCGGTGGAGGTGAGCGCCGACGCCGGGCCGAACCCCGAGCTCGCGGACATGTCGCGGCGCCTGCGCGTCGCCGCCGTGCTCGCGGCGCTCGTCGTCCTGCTGGAGATGGGCGGCCACTACCTCCCGGTGGTGCACGAGGTCGTGCCGCCCGCAGCCTCCGCCTGGGTGCAGCTGGTGCTGGCCACGCCAGTGGTGCTGTGGGCGGGGTGGCCCTTCCTGCAGCGCGGGTGGACGTCGGTGCGGACGCGCCGGCTGAACATGTTCACCCTCATCGCGCTCGGCGTCGGGGTCGCCTGGCTGTACAGCCTGGTCGCCACGCTCGCCCCGGGAGCCTTCCCGGCGCAGCTGCGCGGGCAGGACGGGCTGCCCGACGTCTACTTCGAGCCGGCGGCGGTCATCGTGGCGCTGGTGCTCGTGGGCCAGGTGCTCGAGCTGCGGGCGCGCGAGCGGACCTCCGGCGCGGTGCGCGCCCTGCTGGGCCTCGCGCCGCCGACAGCCCTGCGCGTCGCGCGCGCGGCCGCGGGCGAGCACACCGGCCATCACGCCGGCCAGCTCCCCGGCCAGGAGGCCGAGGTCCCGCTGGAGGACGTGGCCGTCGGCGACCTGCTGCGGGTGCGGCCCGGGGAGCGGGTCCCCGTCGACGGCGTCGTGGTCGAGGGCCGCTCGAGCGTCGACGAGTCCATGGTCACCGGCGAGCCGATGCCCGTCAGCAAGGACGTGGGCGACGCCGTGGTCGGCGGCACCACGGCGTCCGGCGGCGGCTTCCTCATGCGCGCCGAGGGCGTCGGGCGGGACACGGTGCTGGCCCGCATCGTCGCGTCCGTCCAGGAGGCGCAGCGCTCGCGGGCCCCCGTCCAGCGCGTCGCGGACCGGGTCTCGGCCGTCTTCGTGCCCGTGGTCGTCGCGGTGGCCGTCCTGGCCTTCCTGGTGTGGGCGCTCGCGGGTCCCGAGCCGCGGCTGCCGCACGCCCTCGTCGTCGCGGTGTCCGTGCTGATCATCGCCTGCCCCTGCGCCCTGGGGCTGGCGACGCCGATGTCGATCGGCGTGGGCGTGGGGCGGGGCGCCCAGCTCGGCGTGCTCGTGAGGGACGCCGAGGCCCTCGAGCGCCTCGAGCGCGTGGACGTCGTCGTGCTGGACAAGACGGGCACCCTCACGCGGGGCCGCCCGTCGGCCCGCCTGGTCGCCACCGCGCCGGGCTTCGACGACGCCGACGTGCTGCGCTGGGCAGCGGCCGCTGAGCGCGGCAGCGAGCACCCGCTGGCGCGGGCGGTGGTGCAGGCCGCGACGGAGCTCGGGCTGCCGCCCTCGCCCGCGGACGCCTTCGAGGCACCGGCGGGCCGCGGCGTCAGGGCCCTGGTCGAGGGACGCCGCGTGCTGGTGGGCAGCCCCGCGTTCCTCCAGGAGGAGGGGGTGCGGGCCGGCCTGGCGCTCGCGGGGCGGGCGGACGCGGTGCGGGCCGTGGGCGGGACGGCCGTCCTCGTCGCCGTCGACGGCGAGGAGGCCGGGCTGCTCGCCGTGACGGACGAGGTGCGCGAGAGCACCCCGCCGGCCCTCGCGGCCCTGCGGGCGCAGGGCCTGGACGTCGTCATGCTCACGGGTGACGCCCGGGCGACCGCGCAGGCGGTGGCGGCGCAGCTGGGCGTGCAGCGCGTCGAGGCCGAGGTGCGCCCCGAGGAGAAGGCCGCAGTGGTCTCGCGCCTGCGGGAGCAGGGGCGCGTGGTGGCCATGGTGGGGGACGGTGTGAACGACGCCCCCGCCCTGGCGGCCGCCGACGTCGGCGTCGCCATGGGGTCGGGCACCGACGTCGCCGTCGAGGGCGCCGGGGTGGTGCTGCTGCTCAGCGACCTGCAGGCCCTGGTGCGGGCCCGCGCCCTGTCACGGGCCACCATGCGCAACATCCGGCAGAACCTCTGGTTCGCCTTCGCCTACAACGGCCTGGGCATCCCCCTGGCCGCTGGCGTGCTCTACCCCGCCGTGGGCGTGCTCCTGTCGCCCGAGGTGGCCGCCGCGGCGATGGCCCTCAGCTCCGTCAGCGTCACCGGCAACGCCCTGAGGCTGCGGCGCACCCCCCTGTGAGGCCGCCCCACGGCCTCG